>NZ_LN555523.1:2263242-2482028 GCF_900015215.1 Romboutsia ilealis
ATTACAATTTCACCGAGTCTATTGTTGAGACAGTGCCCAAATCGTTACGCCTTTCGTGCGGGTCGGAACTTACCCGACAAGGAATTTCGCTACCTTAGGACCGTTATAGTTACGGCCGCCGTTTACTGGGGCTTAAGTTCACTGCTTCGATTGCTCTAACAGATCCCCTTAACCTTCCAGCACCGGGCAGGCGTCAGCTCCTATACATCGTCTTGCGACTTAGCAGAAACCTGTGTTTTTGGTAAACAGTCGCTTGGGCCTATTCTCTGCGGCCTGTCATAGACAGGCACCCCTTCTCCCTAAGTTACGGGGTCATTTTGCCGAGTTCCTTAACAATAGTTCTCTCGCTGGCCTTAGGATACTCTCCTCACCCACCTGTGTCGGTTTACGGTACGGGCGCCTTTAAACTCGATAGAAGCTTTTCTTGACAGTGTGAAATCAGCTACTTCGCCCCGAAGGGCTTCCCCATCACATCCTAGCATTGTCTAAACGGATTTGCCTATTTAGACTGCCTCAATGCTTAGCCGTACATAACCAACAGTACGGTTAGCTTATCCTACTGTGTCACTCCATCTCTCAAACGCTTATTGGCGGTACAGGAATATCAACCTGTTGTCCATCACCTACGCCTTTCGGCCTCGGCTTAGGTCCCGACTAACCCAGGGCGGACGAACCTTCCCCTGGAAACCTTGGGTTTACGGCCCGTGGGATTCTCACCCACGTCTCGCTACTCATGCCAACATTCTCACTCGTATACTGTCCACATGTCCTTACGGTCATGCTTCAGCCTGCATACGAAGCTCCCCTACCCATCATAATTGATGCCGTAGCTTCGGTAGTACGTTTTAGCCCCGGAAATTTTCGGCGCAGGATCACTCGACCAGTGAGCTATTACGCACTCTTTAAATGAGTGGCTGCTTCTAAGCCAACATCCTGGTTGTCTGTGCAATCCCACATCCTTTACCACTTAACGTACATTTAGGGACCTTAGCTGACGATCTGGGCTGTTGCCCTTTTGACTATGAATCTTATCACCCACAGTCTGACTCCCAAGTAAAAGAAAACGGCATTCGGAGTTTGATAGTCTTCGGTAAGTGCAATACCCCCTAGGACATTCAGTGCTCTACCTCCGTTTCTCTACGCTTGAGGCTAGCCCTAAAGCTATTTCGGGGAGAACCAGCTATCTCCGGGCTCGATTGGAATTTCACCGCTATCCACAAGTCATCCCCGAGCTTTTCAACGCTCGTGGGTTCGGTCCTCCACGAAATTTTACTTTCGCTTCAACCTGCTCATGGATAGGTCGCCCGGTTTCGGGTCTACGCCAAGTAACTTAATCGCCCATTTAAGACTCGCTTTCGCTACGGCTCCACACCTTAAGTGCTTAACCTTGCTACTTAACGTAACTCGTTGGCCCGTTCTACAAAAAGTACGCGGTCACACAAGTAATGTGCTCCCACAGCTTGTAAGTACAGGGTTTCAGGTTCTATTTCACTCCCCTCCCGGGGTTCTTTTCACCTTTCCCTCACGGTACTATGCGCTATCGGTCACTAGGTAGTATTTAGGCTTGGAGGATGGTCCCTCCTGCTTCCCACAGGGTTTCACGTGTCCCGTGGTACTCTGGATCATATCTAAAGAATTATCGTTTTAACTACGTGGCTATTACACTTTATAGCGGAGCTTTCCAACTCTCTTCATCTACGATGACCTCTTCGTTAATGACATGTCCGCAACCCCAACGAAGTAAACTTCATTGGTTTGGCCTGTTCCGCGTTCGCTCGCCGCTACTTACGGAATCGAATTTCTTTCTCTTCCTCCGGGTACTTAGATGTTTCAGTTCCCCGGGTTCCCCTCGCTAAGCTATGTATTCACTTAACGATACTTAGACATTACTCTAAGTGAGTTTCCTCATTCGGAAATCTTCGGATCAAAGTTTACGTGCAACTCCCCGAAGCTTATCGCAGCTTATCACGTCCTTCATCGGCTCCTAGTGCCAAGGCATCCGCCCTGCACCCTTAATAACTTGACCAGTTATTAGAGTTGTAATTTTAAAGACTTTTCTTGTCTATATATGTTTAAAATGATGTCATATCACTAAATGTTATGCAGTTTTCAAGGTACTAACATTGAGGAATGAACCCTCAAAATTAAACAGTAGGTAATTCTCCTTAGAAAGGAGGTGATCCAGCCGCACCTTCCGATACGGCTACCTTGTTACGACTTCACCCCAGTTATTGATTTCACCTTCGACACTCGCTTCCCAAAAGGGTTAGCTAAGTGGCTTCGGGCGCCCCCAACTTCCGTGGTGTGACGGGCGGTGTGTACAAGACCCGGGAACGCATTCACCGCAGCATTCTGATCTGCGATTACTAGTAACTCCAGCTTCATGTAGGCGAGTTTCAGCCTACAATCCGAACTGAGAATGGCTTTAAGGGATTAGCTCCGCCTCACGACTTGGCTGCCCTCTGTACCACCCATTGTAGCACGTGTGTAGCCCTAAGCATAAGGGGCATGATGATTTGACGTCATCCCCACCTTCCTCCAGGTTATCCCTGGCAGTCCCTCTAGAGTGCCCAACTTAATGCTGGCAACTAAAGGCAAGGGTTGCGCTCGTTGCGGGACTTAACCCAACATCTCACGACACGAGCTGACGACAACCATGCACCACCTGTCACTTCTGTCCCCGAAGGGAAAGATGCTATTAGGCATCGGTCAAAAGGATGTCAAGCTTAGGTAAGGTTCTTCGCGTTGCTTCGAATTAAACCACATGCTCCGCTACTTGTGCGGGTCCCCGTCAATTCCTTTGAGTTTCACTCTTGCGAGCGTACTTCCCAGGCGGAGTACTTAATGCGTTAGCTGCGCCACCGAAGGGGGTAACCTCCGACAGCTAGTACTCATCGTTTACGGCGTGGACTACCAGGGTATCTAATCCTGTTTGCTCCCCACGCTTTCGTGCCTCAGTGTCAGTTACAGTCCAGAGAGCCGCCTTCGCAACTGGTGTTCCTCCTAATATCTACGCATTTCACCGCTACACTAGGAATTCCACTCTCCTCTCCTGCACTCAAGTTTCCCAGTTTCAAAGGCTTACTACGGTTGAGCCGTAGCCTTTCACCTCTGACTTAAGAAACCACCTACGCACCCTTTACGCCCAGTAATTCCGGATAACGCTAGCCCCCTACGTATTACCGCGGCTGC
Organism: Romboutsia ilealis; assembly: GCF_900015215.1. NCBI lineage: Bacteria > Bacillati > Bacillota > Clostridia > Peptostreptococcales > Peptostreptococcaceae > Romboutsia > Romboutsia ilealis. Next base: position 2,266,435 of record NZ_LN555523.1, read on the forward strand.
TGGCACGTAGTTAGCCGGGGCTTCCTCCTCAAGTACCGTCATTATCTTCCTTGAGGACAGAGCTTTACGACCCGAAGGCCTTCATCGCTCACGCGGCGTTGCTGCATCAGGCTTTCGCCCATTGTGCAATATTCCCCACTGCTGCCTCCCGTAGGAGTTTGGACCGTGTCTCAGTTCCAATGTGGCCGATCACCCTCTCAGGTCGGCTACTGATCGTCGCCTTGGTAAGCCGTTACCTTACCAACTAGCTAATCAGACGCGGGTCCATCCTGTACCGCAAAAGCTTTGATACTTCTACCATGCGATAAAAGTATTTTATCTCGTATTAGCATACCTTTCGGTATGTTATCCGTGTGTACAGGGCAGGTTACCCACGCGTTACTCACCCGTCCGCCGCTCTTTACCGAAGTAAATCGCTCGACTTGCATGTGTTAGGCACGCCGCCAGCGTTCATCCTGAGCCAGGATCAAACTCTCAAAATAAATTCTTCGAATTTATATCGCCAACGTTATATCTTCGCTACCGCTTCAGATACATCCGTTGCTCAAATAAAAGTTGTTACCTGCTCAGACTAATCATTATCTGAATATCTGGCTTGGTTTGTTTAGTTTCAATTCTATAAATTAACCTACTGTTTAATTTTCAAAGTTCATTTTCACAACTTCTTAAGTTTACCAAAGTTGTCTTTCTTTGTCAACCTATTTTTTTAAGTTGTTTTTTCTTTCGTGTTCGCCCTTTTCTTAAGGACAAGTATAACTATACCATCTCATTTTTATATCGTCAACACTTTTTTATAAACTTTTTTTATTTTTTATTAATTAAAATTCATTTTGCAAAATTTTAAGTTCTTCTAAAGTTAGATTTACCAATCTGTTGAGTACTTTTTTTCTTTCATAAATATTTTTGTAATTTTTTATAACTTTTTGTCTGATTTCTCCTAATATATTTATGTATTCCTCATAACTATCATCATATTTTTCTTCTAATTCTTTTTTTATCTTTGATGACAATGAAGGACTTTTTCCTCCTGTAGATATACTAATGAGTAAATCTCCTCTTTTTACATAAGAAGGTACTGTATAATTTGATAGTTCTATATCATCTACCACGTTAACTAGTTTGCCAAAACTCCTACAATATATACCTATATTTTTATTTATTTCTTTATTATTCGTTGCTGCTACTACTATAAAACTATCTTTTATATATTCTTCTTTATATACATCATAAACTAACTCAACATCATTTTTAATTAGCTCAAAATTATCAATAAATTCTGGAGAAACAACTCTAATACTTTTTCCAAATTCTAAAAAATTTTTACATTTTCTATAAGCTACATCTCCTCCACCAATTATAGTTATTTTCATATCTTTTATTTCTAAGTTAATCGGATATAACATTATTGACCATTCCTCTTTCCTTATATTAAAAAGTGATGCCTTATAATAAAACATTTTAATTTACATTAAGGCATCACATTATATAATCAATACTATTTTTTATCTCTTATCATTTTTGCTAAGTCCTTAGCAAAATAAGTTATTATTATATCTGCTCCTGCTCTTTTTATAGATAAAATAGATTCATATATAGCGCCTTCACTTAATATGCCATTCTTAACTGCTGACTTAAGCATAGCATATTCACCACTAACATTATAAGCAGCTAAAGGTAAATTATAATTATCTTTTACCCTTCTTATTACATCTAAATATGATAATGCAGGCTTAACCATTAATATATCTGCACCTTCTAATACATCAAGTTCTGCTTCTATTAATGCTTCATTAGTGTTTGCCGGATCCATTTGATATGCTTTTCTATCTCCAAATGATGGTGCTGAATTTGCAGCTTCTCTAAATGGTCCATAGAATGTAGATGCATATTTCACACTATAAGACATTATCGGTATATGTACAAATCCAGCTTTATCTAAAGCTTCTCTTATAACCTTTACCCTTCCGTCCATCATATCTGAAGGTGCAACCATATCTGCACCTGCTTTTACATGACTTACAGCTATTTGTGCTAAACACTCTAGTGTTTTATCATTATCTACATACCCACCTTCAGTTAGTATCCCACAATGTCCATGACTAGTATATTCACACATACACACATCCGTAACTACATTCATATCTGGGTCTATTTCTTTTATTTTTTTAACAGCCCTTTGAATTATTCCATTCTCATTATATGCTTCACTACCACAAGCATCCTTCTCATGGTCATATGGTATCCCAAACAGTATAATATGTTCTATTCCTAAATCCTTTATTTCTTTTATCTCTTCCTCTAACATATCTAGTGAGAAGTGATATACATCTGGTAAAGATGATATTTCTCGTTTTATGTTTTCACCTTCTACTATAAATAAAGGATAAATTAAATCTTCAATATTTAATTTAGTTTCTCTAACTAAATTTCTAGTAGCACTATTTACTCTTAATCTTCTAGGTCTTCTTAACATTTATTTTTCCTCCATAAAAAATTTATTTCGCTTGAGTACCGTGTCGGCGAAGCACTTCATTTCACCAACAATATTCTTTTTTTCATTAGAGTAAATCCATTACTCAAAGGAGTTTTGAATTAAAAATTATAAACAGCATGCATATTTTTTATATAATCCCTTATAATTATATAAAATGTATAAATCTCAATAATATATTGAGATTTATACATTTTATCATACCTATTTATCATTCATTATAGAATTAATAATTCCATCTATAGTTGAAACTTCAGCTTCATTATAAACATTTATATTTAAACTTTTAGCAGTTTGTGTAGTTATAGGTCCTATAGATATAACTTTTAATTCATTTAGCTTATCTATATTTTCTTTCCCTATTATATCTACAAAATTTGTAACCGTAGATGAACTTGCAAATGTAATGTAATCTACTTCTCCTGAATTTAATATATCTAATACTTCATCTTTTTTACTATCATCTAGTACTGTTTCATATATGTGAACTTCTTTAACCGCACATATTTCATTAATTTTATTAACTAAAAAGTCTCTAGCATTTTTTGCTCTAGGTATTAAAACTTTATCAGAATCTTTTAATATATCCTTTAATTCTTCAAATAGATATTCTGCAACGAATTTTTCTGGAATGATATCTGCCTTTATTCCTCTATTTTTTATTTCTTTAGCAGTAGCGGATCCTATAGCACAAACTTTTAAATTTGCTAACACTCTACTATCAAGGTCCATCTCATCTAGCTTATCAAAGAATATATCAACAGCATTTTTACTTGTTAATATTAAGTATGTATAGTCTTTTATATTTTTTATTTCATTTTCTAAAGCTATATTATTTTCTATTTTTTCTATCTTTATAGTCGGTACTTCTATCGGATTTCCACCTAAATCAGATATTTTTGATACTAAAGAACTGCTTTGAGTTCTCGATCTTGTTACTATTACATTTTTCCCAAATAGAGGCTTACTTTCAAAGAAGTTTAATTTATCTCTTAATTCAACTACATCTCCGACAGCTATAAGAGTTGGTGGCTTCACATTCTCCCTTACTGCAGTTTCGTATACATTTTCTAATGTAGAAGTTATAACTCTTTGATTAGATCTTGTTGCCCAACTTATAAGTGCAACTGGTGTATCTTTTGATTTTCCTTCTTTTATTAAATTAGAACTAATTTTTTGAAGGTTAGCTACCCCCATTAAGAATACTAATGTACCATTCATATTAGCTAATGCATTCCAGTTTATTTCTGGATTTTCTTTGTCATCATCTCTTAAATGACCTGTTATAACATGGAAAGAAGATGCATAATCTCTATGAGTTATAGGTATACCTGCATAACATAATCCACCTATTGCTGAAGTTATGCCTGGTACAACTTCAAACTCTATACCTTCTTCTTTTAAAAGTTCTCCTTCTTCTCCACCTCTGCCAAATACATAAGGATCTCCTCCCTTAAGTCTTGTTACTATTTTACCTTCTTTAGCCTTATCAGCTATAACTCTATTTATATCTTCTTGAGGAAGAGTGTGGTTACTTGATGCTTTACCTACATATATAAACTCACAGTTTTCCTTAGCTTCTTTTAGATAGTTTTTATTTGCTAATCTATCATAAACTATAACGTCTGCTTTTTTTATGCACTCTAGTCCTTTTAAAGTTAATAATTTATAATCTCCTGGTCCTGCCCCTACTAAGTAAACTTTACCCTTCATAATCTTCATACTCCTTTGAAATCAGTTTAGCTAATTGTAGTCCTATCTCACGAGCTTCTGATGCTTTTCCACTTATAGTTTTTATGATTAAGTTATTCCCTTCTTCATCACCATATAAACCGGTTAGACTTACATTTTCTCCATCAACATCACAATAAGCACCTATAGGAATATGACAACTTCCGTTTATTCCATCTAAAAATCCTCTTTCAGCTGCAACTTGGATTTCAGTTTCCATATCTTGTAGTGAATTTATTATTTCTTCTATATCTTTACTATTTTCTCTAATTTCTATAGCTAAAGCTCCCTGTGCTGGTGCAGGAATCATTATATCTTTAGGTATATAGTAACTTATTTTATCCTCAAGTCCTGCTCTTAAAAGTCCTGATGCAGCTAGAACTATACCATCTAAGTTTTCATCTACTATTTTTTTAATTCTAGTATCAACATTACCTCTTATAGGAACTATATTTAAGTCAGGTCTATACTTTAATAGTTGATATTTTCTTCTTTTACTTCCTGTTGCAACTTTTGCCCCATTAGGTAAATCATTTATACTAGAATACCCCTTCTTTAGTACAAGTACATCTCTTGCATCTTCTCTTTTAGGGATACTTGCAAATTTTAATCCTTCAGGTAAAGTTGATGGCATGTCCTTCATACTATGAACAGCCATATCTATCTGACCATCAATTAGTTGTTGTTCTATCTCTTTTACAAATAACCCTTTATCCCCTATTTTATCTAAACTAACATTTTGTATTAAGTCACCTTTAGTTTTTATAATCTTAGTTTCAAATTCAACTTCAGGATGTTTTTCTTTAAGTTTGTTTATAACCCAATTAGTTTGAGTTACTGCTAACTTACTCCCTCTAGTTCCAACTATTATTTTCATAACTTCATCTCCTTTAGAGGTTACTATTAACTATCCTACTTTAACCTCTTTTTTAACTTCTTTATTTACTAGTATAGTTGAAAAGTAAGATATTTTCTCTTCTAAATTTATCTATCTTAAGTTAGTATATACTTTCTATCTCCCTTGAGGTGATTTACTTACTAATATAAAATTCTCTATAATGTCATTCTTTTCTAAATTACCTATTATTTCTTATATATATCTATCTAAACTTTATAACGTTTCTACCACTTTTATTATTAATAATTATCACCAGCTACTGCATCTATTCCATAAAATTTTCACATCTAAAATTTCATTTTGATTAATTAACATATATCTTCTAGTTATTTTAAATTTACTATACAACTTTGTGCATGTCTCATAAATTTATTTTGGATATAAGGATTCTCACCTAATCCTTGTAAGTGTATTTTTACCTCAAATCCATGACTTTTAAATATACTCTTCCAAGAATATTCTCCATCTCCTGCCATGTCATTTATTACATGATTCCCTGCTACTAGCATAAATGGCATTAAATTTACTGTTTTTATGTTATTTACTTGTAACCTTCTTATAAGAAATTCTATTTCTGGATAGCCTTCGAATGTTCCTACATATGCATTTATACCAGAATCCCTTAACACATATTCTAAAGTTGTATATGCCGAGTGCGACTCATGAAATGTTCCATGCCCCATAAATACAACAACCTCTTGAGACTCCATTTTTGGTATTTGATTTTCTATAGCTTCTACTATTTCCTTGTAGTCTTCTATATATGTCAATAATGGCCTACCTAGTATTATCTTTTCAAACCTATCTTTATAACTCTCAACTTGTTCTTTTAGCTTGTTGAATTCTTTTCCACATATTATATGAAGTGTTTGAACTATAACTTCTTGATATCCTTCTTTATATAATCTATCTAATGCTTCTACTGGATTTTCTATGTGTAAACCATCTCTATTTTTTAATTTTCTTATTATCATATTAGAAGTAAAGGCTCTAAAAAAGTCATATTCTTTTAATCCTTCTTTTATTTTATTTTCACAAGCTTCTATAGTTTTTTCTCGAGTTTCTTTATAACTTGTCCCAAAACTCACTACTAAAACTGCTTTTTTCATGCTAGATCCACCTTGCCTAAATTTATAATAATTTTTCTAATTCATATTTAGATTATGATGCTCTTACAAATTCAACTGAAACACCTACAATAGCATCTAAACTTAATTCTTTTTAATCCATCACTTCCATTATTTTGTATAAATATGTTGGCACATTAACAAATGAAAATAATTTTCTTCCACTAAACATCTAATTTTTTGTTTATCAAACTTAAATCCATGCTTGTTCCGCCCTAATTCCACCATCGATTATATTTGATGTGTACATTTTTTTGTAAACTGAATCAAGACCTACATTTCTTAATAACTCTATTAACCTAGTGTCATCCATAGATTTGTCTATTAATATACCTACAACCGTTCCGCTATGAGCAACGTTAACTCCATAAGCACCATAATTTTTAGATATCTCTATTATTTTCTCTAAGCCTTCCTTTTTATGTATACTTTCATTAGCTAAACTGCTAAAAATACTCGCTTTTCCAATTTTATGCATATCATTGCTCTTTATTCCTTCTTCTAAAAGGCTAAAAGATATTTTTATAATTTCTTTATTTTGAGCCTTTATTTTTTTATAATTTGGAGCTTTTCTAATCCTCATGGTATTTAAAGTTCTATTGGGCTCTAATATCACTACTCTTAAATCCTTAACATGACCTAAATGCCTTATTACTTCACCATTTAAAGGATTAAAAATACTATTTTTTTCTATATATATAGAGTCTGTTGGCTCTATAGTAGACGCTAGCTTTGATATTTCTTCACTACTTAATTCTTTTTTTATTAATCGTAATGTTGCTCCTATTGTTGCTCCTATATCAGCAGTAGAACTTGCCATACCTTTACCAACAGGTATTTTACTTCTTATTTTTAAAGATATATTCTTACTCTCTTCAACAGGTATGTTAAACTTTTTAAATACTGCTTCTATAGCTTTTCTAGACTTTAACGGTCCAAGATTTATATTATTCAACTTTTCCTCAACCTCAGCAGTAGAGTATAAATCCACTGCATATGAGCAGAGATATTCTGCTCTATCCATTACACCTTGAACAAATTCGCCGCAAGATGCTGGACAAATTCCATAATATTTCATATTAATCACCCAATAGTTTTTTCATATGTCTTATAAGAAGTTCATTTTCTTTATGAGACTTTATCGCTATCCTTATATATCTATCATCTAATCCGATAAAATTCGAAGCATCTCTTATAAGAATATTTCCTTCTCTTAACAATTCAACTTTTATTTCCTTTGCCCTTTTGTCATTAAGTCTAATTAATATAAAATTTGTATCTGTATCATATACGTGTATGCTATTTATAGATTTTAGCTCTGATAACATAAAGTTACGTTCATCTATATAATACTCTTTACTATCCTCTATATATTTCTGATCTTTAAATATATAGTTAGATAAAGTATCTGCAAAAGAATTTATTGTCCAAGGTTCTTTATAGTTATATATTTTTTCTATTATGTCATTATTGCTTGTTAGGCCATATCCAAGTCTTATTCCTGGAAGGCCAAAAAATTTTGTAACAGCTTTAAGTATAAATAAATTTGGATACTTCTCTACATATTTAACTAAGCTATATTTCTCTTCTTCTTCAACAAATTCCATAAAAGTTTCATCTACTATTAATAACTTATTATTATCTACTATAATATCTAAAAGTTTTTCTAAGTTTTTAACCTTCCCATTTGGGTTATTAGGATTGCATACGAATAAACTATCAAATTTATTAATATTTTCTTTTATATTATTTAAATCTATTTCAAACTCATTACTTTCATCTAAATTTAAATTTATTACATCTAAATTGTTAAGTCTTGCACTTCTTTCATATTCAGAAAATGTAGGATTTAATATAGCAATCCTTTTATCTATACTTTTCATAAGCAAGTAAATTATTTCAGTTGCTCCATTTCCAGGTATTATAAATTCTGGTCTTACATCTATATACTGAGATATATTATTTCTTAGATTTGTATATTTAATATCTGGATAGCTTCTACTTTCTTGTAATCCTTCTAATATATATTCCTCTAGTCCTTGAATTACGTTTGGGTTTATATTAGAACTAAAATCAATTATATCTTTAGGGTTTTTGTTATACATTCTTGCCATTGGTTCTACATTAGCACCATGTCCTAAGTCTTTCATATATGCCCCCTTAGTATAAAAATTTGAAAATTATAGTAAATACAACTATCGATGTTATTGATGTTGCATACATTATTTTATTTGTTTTTACTATGTCATCAACTTCTATCTCTCTATGCTTATCTCCTATAGTTGGTTTGTATACTGCTTTTCCAAAGTATATATTTATTCCACCTAATTGAATTCCTAATGCTCCAGCAACTGCTCCTTCTGGATAAGCACAGTTTGGACTCTTATGATTTTTTCTATCTCTTATAGATATTTTTAATGCATCTTTATAGTTATATTTCAATATAAAGCTTCCTATTGCCATTAATATAGATGATATTCTAGCTGGTATAAAGTTTGCTATATCATCAATTTTAGCTGATGCAAATCCCAGGTCCTTATATTTATCATTTTTATATCCTACTGTAGAATCTAAAGTATTTATTGCTTTATATGCCATCGCTAATGGTGCTCCGCCTATGAAAGCATAAAACATAGGTGCTATAATTCCATCTACAGTATTTTCTGCTACTGTTTCTACAGTTGCCCTTATTATCTCGCCTTCATCTAAATGTGTTGTATCTCTTCCAACTATATAAGATACTTGAACTCTTGCTTTTTCTATATCTTTAGTTTTTAATAATTCATATATTTTTACTGCTTCATCTTTTAAGCATTTAGTAGCTAGTGTTGTATAAATCAAGAATGAGTTTGCTATTAAAAAACCGCCTGGAATCAAGCTACTTAATTTAACTATTAAATATGTAACAAGATAAGTTACTCCAACTGTAATAAACCATAGAATAAATCCACCTATTTTTAATGCTTTATCATTCTTTGCTACTTTTCTTATTTGATCTTCAGTTATTTTTATTAATTTTCCAATAAATCTAACAGGGTGAGGAAAAGAATATGGATCTCCTATAATCAGGTCGATTATATAACCTATATAAATAGATAGTATATTCATATTAATTCTCTTCCTTTACTAATAATTTCTCTTTATTTAAGTCATTTTTGTGCTTACCCAAAAACTTCTCTATGCAATTTAAGTTGTTATAGAAATGAGTATGTAAATATGTAGCTAGTGTATTTCCTTTGCTATATCCACCTTCCCACTCATCAACAATTTTTTTATCTCTTTCCTTCTTCATTATATAAGCACATTCTTCTTCACTCTCAAATACAGAATGGTGGAATTCATGTCCTTTTATTACTTCTCCTACATTTGATAAGATTGTATCTTCTTTGGCAATTCCGTAGCAATATCCAAACCTTCTTAAAGATTTTGTCATTTTACTAATTCCTTTTAAAATTCCAACCATATCGTATTCGTTTTCATTTTGGTCTACAAGTTTTTCACCTAAATACATTAGCCCACCACATTCAGCATATATTGGAATGTTTTTTTCATGAGCGTTTCTTATAGATTCCCTCATAGATTTGTTTAGCTCTATTTCTTTTGCAAATATCTCAGGGAATCCTCCACCAATATATATATAATCAGATATAGGTACTTCTTTATCATTTAATGGACTAAAATATTTTATATTTAATCCTAAATCTTCAAGAAGCTCTATGTTTTCTCTATAATAGAAGTTAAAACCTTTATCATAAGCTATAGCTATAGTCTTATTTTCTAATTTATTTTTTTCTATAAAGTCTCTTATATCAAATTCACTTTCAACTTCTTCAGTTTCTGAAATTTCTATTATCCTATCTATATCTATGTACTTTTCTATTTCATCTGCTAAGTTACTGAATTTCGTCTTTAAAGATTCTATTTCAACACTTGGTACTAATCCTAAGTGTCTTGACTCTAATGAAAATTCATTATTTGGTGGGAAGTATCCTAAAACTTCTATATTACAATATGTTTCTATAGCTTTTTTTATTATTTCATAGTGTGATTTAGTTTTTACGTTATTAACTATTACACCTTTTATATCAACATTCTTATCAAGCTCTTTGTATCCAAGTACCATAGCTGCGCTAGATGCTGCCATAGCTTTTCCATTTATAACAAGTATAACTGGAGCCTTTAAAAGTTTTGATGTATAAGAACTTGTGCAATTATCTAAATCGATTCCAATACCATCATATAGACCCATAACACCTTCAACTACTGATATATCTGCATCTTTAGATGCATCATTAAATACATACTTTATCTTTTCATCATCTAACATATATGAATCTAAGTTTCTAGAATGTCTTCCTGTTATAAAAGTGTGATATGAAGGATCTATATAGTCTGGTCCAACCTTATATGGCTGAACTTTCATATTTCTTTTAGTAAGAGCTTGCATTATTCCTAGTGAGATAGTGGTTTTACCTACACCACTATTCGTCCCTGCTATTAAAATCTTTTTCATAAGCTTCACCTAACTATAAAATTTTATTTTCATGTTCTGTCATTATTTCATAAATCTTTTGTATATCTAAGTTCTCTCTTAATAAATCTGCCAATTTGTCATATTCATTTTGCTTAAATTCATCAAAAGAAGTTACATTACTTTGTAATTTTTCTAATCCTTTTTCTTCTCTTATACTATTTAAAAGTTCTCTAGTAAAATCTATTTCATCAAATATTCCATGAATATATGTACCTACTACATTTCCATTTTTATTTATACTACCTTCTAGATAGCTAACTTCTTCTCCTAGCTTTTTATCAATTAAGTTTAAATAAGATACTTCACTTCCAGGCTTACTTATTCCCATATGTATTTCATAACCTTTTACTCTTTTACCAGATAAGTTTTTCATGTATCCTGAAAGATTTGGGTGTATTATTGCTTCTACTTGAGTAGTTGTCTTTTCTTTTTCAAATATAGTTTCTGTATCTAAAAGGCCTATACCATCTATCTCTTCAACTTCTCCTTCTACATGATAAGGATCTTTTATTTTCTTTCCTAGCATTTGGTAACCCCCACAAATACCAAATATTAATTTGCCTCTTTTTTGTAGCTCCTTTATTTGTTCCTCTAATCCATTTTCTCTTATATACTTTAGGTCATCTATTGTACTTTTACTTCCCGGAATGATAACTATATCTGGATTACTTAAAGCTTCTCCATACCCTACATATCTGACGCTTACATCATTTTGTGTTTCAAATATATTGAAATCTGTAAAGTTAGACATATGAGGAGTTCTTATTATCTCTATGTGTATGTCTCTTTTTCCTTGTACTGCCTTGAATCTAGTTGTAACACTATCTTCATCTTCTATTTTTATATCGCTATAGGGTATAACTCCAAGGACAGGAACATTTATTATTTCCTCTAGCATTTTTATACCTTCTTCTAAAAGTTCCTTTCTGCCTCTAAATTTATTTATTATTACACCTTTAACTCTTCTTCTTTCTTCTTCACTTAGTAGCATCATAGTTCCTGCAAGTGATGCAAATACACCACCTCTATCTATATCTCCTACTATTATTACTGGTGCATCTGCAATCTCTGCCATACCCATATTAGCTATATCATGCTCTCTTAGATTTATCTCGGCTGTACTTCCCGCACCTTCCATTACAACGATGTCATAGTTATTGCTAAATTCACTGAATATAGTCTTTAATTCTTTAGCTAGTTGAGGTTTATATGTATGATACTTGGAAGATGCCATATCTTCTCTTACTTTACCTCTAACTATAACTTGGCATCTATGGTTTCCAGATGGCTTTAAAAGTATAGGATTCATATCTGCAACTGGATCTATACCACAAGCTTCGGCTTGGAATACTTGCGCTCTTCCCATTTCAAGACCTTCCTTAGTTATAAAAGAATTTAATGCCATATTTTGAGATTTAAATGGAGCAACACTATATCCATCTTGTTTAAATACTCTACACAAACCTGCTGTTAATATACTTTTACCAACATTTGACGCAGTTCCTTGTAGCATAATCTTTTTGCCCATGATTCAGTTCTCCTTCATAAAAATTCAGAATATTAGAAAAAGTCCTAACTCTTGTAAGTTAGGACTTTTATTTTATACATTATATATTATAAAAATCTTCACCCCGAGATTTATTTAGTAAAATTAAATTAGGCAGGTATCCTGGCTCGACTTCATCCTACTCCTATACCTTCCCATCATATCGACAGTGGTAATTTTAGTTTCGTCCATCTTACAGTAGCGGGGGCTGCAAAGGATTTTCACCTTTTTCCCTATTAATCTTGAAAGAACCCAATTCAATCTAATATTCTATTTTAGTAACTATATAAAACTAGTATTATTCATAGTAGTTATAACTGTAAACCCATCTTGTATTTCTAAAATTGTAACTGATCCATTATCAATTTTAAAATTCCAGTGGTATTTATAACTATTTGATATTAAATAAGTTATTATATTTCTTATTGTTCCTCCATGAGAACAAATAAGAATTGTTTGATTATCGCAATCAGATATAATATTATCTAATTCTGTACAAACTCTATTATATGAATCTATTAAACTCTCTCCATTAGGATATTTGTACTCATATCCTTTTTTTATCATATCTTGAAATTCTTCAGGATATCTATTTTCTATCTCTTTAAAAGTTAATCCTTCAAAATCTCCAAAACTTATTTCTTTTAAACTTTCTTTTTCTATAATTTCTATAGATTTTAATTCAGATAATTTTTTTACAGTATCTTTAGTTCTAGAAGATGTTGTAGTGTAAATTTTATCTATATCGAAATCCTTTAAGTAATTTGTAATCTTATCTATTTGCTCTTTTCCTTCTTCACTTACAGAGCTATCTATATGTCCAGATAATCTACTTTCTTGATTATCTACTGTTAGAGCATGTCTAACTAATATTAATTTTACCATATTTCACCTCATTGAGGGCTATATTAATAATAAATATATACAAAATAAATATATAAGCTCTCCAAGTTCTATTGTACAACCTAATATATCACCCGTTACTCCATCAATTTTTTTGTATATATGTTTTTTAAATAAATTATTAAATATGAATAATATAATAATAGTACTTATTAACATTATTACTTTAAACGTTGAAGCTAAGAATATTAATTTTGATATTCCTATTATTAATATTATTGTATATAGTATAGCAATAGTAAACATCGATGTACTTGCTTTTCCTATAAATAAATTTCCCATTCCATTTTCTCTAGGAGTTACTGTTTTATACATCATAACAATTACTCCAAGTCTTGCCACTACAGGCATAAATATTACAGTCCAAAGTAGATTATTATTTATTATGCTATATATAAATCCTATTTTTAATAATATTAAAAACATAATGGCCAAAACAGAATTTGTACCTAATCTAGAGTCTTTCATAATTTCTAGCATTCTTTCTTTGTCTCTATAACTATATATAGCATCAAAAGTATCTCCTAATCCATCTATATGTAGTCCACCGGTTAATATGACTAATGTTAATGTTACTATTATTGATGTTATGAATGAATCAAAAAATATGCCAGATACTAAACCTATAATATATATTAATACACCTAGTACCAGTCCCACTAACGGAAAATATGTTATGGTTTTATGAAATTCTTCATCAAATCCAGTATCTATATTTATTGGTATCCTAGTCATAAATTGAAGTATAGAAATAAATCTTTTCATAAGCTACCCCTTTATCTTCATAGGAATTCCACTTACCACAAAATATACCTCATCACTATGAGTTGCTATTTGTTGATTTATTCTTCCTATAATATCTGTATATATTCTAGTTAATTTATTTATAGAAACTCCACCTAATCCTAATTCATTTGTAACTATCACAAAGTATAAATTAGTCTTTTTTATTTCTATAAGTAATTTTTCAACTTGTTCTTTTATATATTTTTCTAATTCATTTATTTCATCTTGTGTCGAATTATCTATATCTATTTCGTATGTAAACATTAAATTATTAACCAATAAAGTAACACAATCCAGTATTACAGTTTTATGTTCTTTAGAAATATCATTTATTATAGTGTATATATCTTTGTATATTTCATAAGTCTTCCAATTTTGTGGTCTGCTTTCTTTATGCTTTTTAACTCTCTCTTTCATTTCATCATCAAATGGAATTGATGTTGCTATATAAGCAGTATTATTATTTTGTTCTTTACATAGCTTCTCTGCAAAATTACTTTTCCCAGATCTTGCTCCACCTGTTACTAATATAACTTGGCTCATTTTTTTCTCCTAACTAAAATACTATCTACCCATATCTACTTCATCAAATGTAGCCATATTTTCATATGTGTAATTTGATGCCTCTATTATATTAAATGCAAGAGCCGCTCCACTACCTTCTCCTAACCTCATTCCCATATTTAGAACTGGTTCTAAGTTTAATATATTTAAAGCTCTCTGTGTTCCTGTTTCTGCCGATGAATGTGATGCTATCATGTATTCTCTAGTTTTTGGATTGATTTTATATGCAAGTAATGCAGCTGCATAAGATATAAATCCATCTAAAACCACAGGTATTCTATTAGCACTACATCCTAGTATAACTCCAGCCATACCACCGATTTCAAATCCACCTACTTTAGATAATATATCTATTGCATCTTCTGGATTTGGTTTATTTAATTCTATAGATTTTCTTATTGTATCTGCCTTAAATTTAACTCTTTCTTTTTTTAATCCGGCCCCAATACCAGTTACATCCTCTGGGTCACAATTATCTATTACAGATATTATCGCACTACTTGGTGTAGTATTGCATATACCCATTTCTCCAATACCTATTAAGTTATATCCTTTTTTTATAGAATCTTCAGCCATTTCAATACCTATTTCTAAAGATCTAATAGCCTCTTCTATAGTCATAGCTGGACCCTTAGCCATATTGGATGTTCCTTTTCTTATTTTATAATTAAGTACACCTTCTAATTCATGGTCACAGTTTACACCAATATCTACAGCTATCACATCAGCGCCTACAAACTTACTTATTACGCCCACTCCACATATCCCTTTTGTAAAGTTTGGTAATTGCATATATGTTATATTTTGAGGGTCTGGTGCTACACCCTCTTCATAAACTCCATGATCTGCTCCAAAAGCTATAACTACCTTTTTAGAAGTATCAAAGTGTTTATTTTTATGTATTCCTGCTAATTGCATACAAATATCTTCCATCTTACCTAAGCTACCTTGAGGCTTTATTAATCTATCTAGCCTTTTTTTAGCTTGTTCAATAGAAGTCTTATCTAAAGAATCTATATTATTTACTGTGCTTTCTAATATACTCATTTTAATCCCACCTTAACATCTTAATTAAAGTGACTATCTAAAATAAACTTCTTGATATAACTTATATCATAATATAGCTATAACTCTATTTTTAGACAGCCACTTAAATTTTAATTATATATTATGAGCAACTTTCAAAGCTTCATAACTTGCGTTTATTGTATATTCTATATCTTCATCTGTATGTGCATTTGATAAGAACATAGCTTCAAATTGAGTTGGAGCTAATAATACTCCTCTTTTTATTAGTTCTTCAAAATATTTATTAAACTTAGGAACATCACAATTTTTAACATCATCATAATTATTTATAGGCCCTTTTGCAAAGAATAAACAAACTAGTGAACCTGCTCTATTTACTGTATAATCTAGTCCTAGCTTTTCTATATTAGATTTTAATCCTTCTTCTAATTTTATAGCTTTTCTTTCTAATTCTTCATATATACTTGGATTGTCTCTTAATATTTCTAAATTCTTTTTCCCCATATACATTGCTAGAGGATTTCCTGATAGTGTACCTGCTTGATAAACTGGCCCTACTGGAGATACCATGCTCATTATTTCTTTAGTTCCTCCATAAGCTCCAACCGGAAGACCTGCTCCTATTATTTTCCCAAAGCAAGCCATATCTGGTTTTATTCCGAAATATCCCACCGAACTATTATAATTTAATCTAAATCCAGTTATTACTTCATCAAATATTAAAACAGTTCCATATTCCTTAGTTATATCTCTTAATAGTTGTAAGAATTCTTTCGTTCCTGGGACAACTCCCATGTTTCCTGCTACTGTTTCTACTATTACAGCTGCAATCTCATGACCTTGCTCTTTGAATATATTTTTTACTTCATCTAAGTCGTTATATCTACATACTAAAGTGTCCTTTACAACATCCGATGGTACACCAGGACTTGTCGGAACTCCATATGTTATTGTTCCTGAACCAGATTTAACTAATAGTGCATCTGAATGTCCATGGTAACATCCTTCAAACTTTAATATTTTATTTCTATTTGTATATGCCCTAGCTACTCTTAATGCACTCATAGTAGCTTCTGTTCCTGAATTTACCATACGAACTTGATCTATTGCAGGATAAGCTTCCACAACTAATTTAGCCATTTCAACTTCTATTGCAGTTGGTACTCCATAACTTGTTCCCCTATATACAACTTCTTCTATTCCTTCTACTATTTCCTTCGGACTATGACCTAACATAAGCGGTCCCCAAGAACAAATATAGTCTATGTACTCATTACCATCTACATCATATATTCTACTTCCATGAGCTCTTTCTATAAATATTGGATCTAATCCAACTGATTTAAAAGCTCTTACTGGACTATTAACCCCTCCTGGTATATATTTAGTTGCTTCTTCATATATCTTTAGTGATTTTTCATTTTTCATCTATATGTCCTCCTAAATTTTAAAGTTCAAACAATTCTTCGACTAACTTTATATACTCTTCTCTTTTACCTTTATCCTTTGTTTGCTTTAAATTTATTATTGGTTCTCTTATTAATCTTTTTAATGCAGATGTTAGCATCTTATCGATAATTTTTTTATCTCTATTGTTAAGATTAGTTTTTCTATATATATATTCTAATGTATCTTCTCTAATCTCTAAACATTTATCATTTAATGATTCAATTGTAGGGTCGATTTTGATTGAGTCTAGCCATTCTGTAAACTCTATAATTTTTTCAGATATCATCTCATATCCTGTTTGCGCTAACTCTTTTCTCTTTTTATCATTCTTATCATGAATGTCTTTTAAGTTATCTATGTCATATACTTCTATATTATTTAATTCATTTATCTTAGGATCTATATCTCTTGGAAGTGCAATATCCATCATAAATATTTTTCTTTGAATTTCAGGCATTTCATCATATTTTATGACCATATGTGGAGATGCAGTAGCACTGATTACTATATCAACATCATTCATTACTTTATATCTGTCTTCATATTTTATAGGAACTATATTCTTAAATTCACTTTTTAATTCTATTACTTTTCCATGACTTCTATTTGATAGATATATTGTGTCTAGCTTTTCTTCTTCTAAGTACTTCATTGTAAGCCTGTTCATCTTACCGATACCTATAACTAAAGCTTTTTTACCTTCTAAATTACCAACCTTATTTTGTAAAAATTTTATACCTATATAGCTTATAGATAAAGGTTGATGTGATATTTTTGTAGTATTTTTTATATCCTTAGCTATATTTACTGCTTCTCTAAATAATTTATTAAATATCTTTTTGCTAGAACCAAGTTGCATAGAGAAATCATGTGCATCTTTTACTTGTCCAAGTATCTGATCTTCACCTAAAACTATAGAGTCTAGACCTGATGCTACTTTAAATAGATGTTCTATTGCTGAAGTATGTTTTTTAGAAAATAAATATTCTTTTATACCTTTTGCATTAAAAAACTCTTCATAAAAATCTTCTACCAATTTAATTTTTTCATCTATGTTCTTTGCCTGGATATAAATTTCACTTCTATTACAAGTAGAAAGTATTACTACCTCTCCTATATCTCTATCTAGAAAGTAGTTTATAGCCTCTATCTTTTGTATATCCGTAAATGAAACCTTTTCTCTTATATTGATTGGAGCTAAATTATGATTTACCCCTATAACACCTATATTCATGCCCAACCTCCAAGCTAATTAATTATTTATATTCACTAATATAGTATAACACTACTATCTCTTCTTTGTAAATTTAACCAACTATTTTTGTAATTTAATTATTTTTTTGCATAAAAAAAAGATTACGTGGCTACGTGCTACTCTCCCAGGCGGTCGCCCACCAAG
This sequence comes from Romboutsia ilealis, assembly GCF_900015215.1. Taxonomy (NCBI): domain Bacteria; kingdom Bacillati; phylum Bacillota; class Clostridia; order Peptostreptococcales; family Peptostreptococcaceae; genus Romboutsia; species Romboutsia ilealis. The sequence goes on from NZ_LN555523.1 coordinate 2,284,892, forward strand.
TACCATTGCCGCTAAAGAGCTTAACTTCTGTGTTCGGTATGGGAACAGGTGTATCCTCTTTGCTATAATAACCACATAATCTTATTTAAGTTGGAGCGGGTGAAGGGGATCGAACCCTCACAGCCGGCTTGGAAGGCCGGAACTCTACCATTGAGCTACACCCGCATAAGTTTTAGAGTTAATACTCTGAAAACTGCATATCATTTAATATTTATCATTTTATTTTAGCAACCTAAATCTTTGATTCGGTTTGCAATATAAACCTTTAGGTTTATTTTTTGGTCAAGTCCTCGACCTATTAGTATCGATAAGCTAAATACATTACTGCACTTACACCTTCGACCTATCAACCAGGTAGTCTTCCTGGGGTCTTACCCTTACGGTGGGAAATCTTATCTTGAAGTTGGCTTCGCGCTTAGATGCTTTCAGCGCTTATCCATTCCGTACATAGCTACCCAGCCATGACCTTGGCAGAACAACTGGTACACCAGAGGTACGTCCATCCCAGTCCTCTCGTACTAAGGACAGGTCTTCTCAAATTTCCTACGCCTGCGACGGATAGGGACCGAACTGTCTCACGACGTTCTGAACCCAGCTCGCGTACCACTTTAATGGGCGAACAGCCCAACCCTTGGGACCTACTACAGCCCCAGGATGTGATGAGCCGACATCGAGGTGCCAAACCTCCCCGTCGATGTGGACTCTTGGGGGAGATAAGCCTGTTATCCCCAGGGTAGCTTTTATCCGTTGAGCGATGGCCCTTCCATGCGGTACCACCGGATCACTAAGTCCGACTTTCGTCCTTGCTCGACCTGTATGTCTTGCAATCAAGCTTCCTTTTGCCTTTACACTCTTCGCACGATTTCCGACCGTGCTGAGGAAACCTTTGAGCGCCTCCGTTACTTTTTAGGAGGCGACCGCCCCAGTCAAACTGCCCACCTGACGGTGTTCCAAGACCTGATTCAAGGCCTATGGTTAGGATCCCAGTACTACAAGGGTGGTATCCCAAGGTTGACTCCACACAGACTGGCGTCCATGCTTCTTAGTCTCCCACCTATCCTGTACATGTAGTACCAAGACCCAACGTCAAGCTACAGTAAAGCTCCATGGGGTCTTTCCGTCCTGTCGCAGGTACCCGGCATCTTCACCGGGATTACAATTTCACCGAGTCTATTGTTGAGACAGTGCCCAAATCGTTACGCCTTTCGTGCGGGTCGGAACTTACCCGACAAGGAATTTCGCTACCTTAGGACCGTTATAGTTACGGCCGCCGTTTACTGGGGCTTAAGTTCACTGCTTCGATTGCTCTAACAGATCCCCTTAACCTTCCAGCACCGGGCAGGCGTCAGCTCCTATACATCGTCTTGCGACTTAGCAGAAACCTGTGTTTTTGGTAAACAGTCGCTTGGGCCTATTCTCTGCGGCCTGTCATAGACAGGCACCCCTTCTCCCTAAGTTACGGGGTCATTTTGCCGAGTTCCTTAACAATAGTTCTCTCGCTGGCCTTAGGATACTCTCCTCACCCACCTGTGTCGGTTTACGGTACGGGCGCCTTTAAACTCGATAGAAGCTTTTCTTGACAGTGTGAAATCAGCTACTTCGCCCCGAAGGGCTTCCCCATCACATCCTAGCATTGTCTAAACGGATTTGCCTATTTAGACTGCCTCAATGCTTAGCCGTACATAACCAACAGTACGGTTAGCTTATCCTACTGTGTCACTCCATCTCTCAAACGCTTATTGGCGGTACAGGAATATCAACCTGTTGTCCATCACCTACGCCTTTCGGCCTCGGCTTAGGTCCCGACTAACCCAGGGCGGACGAACCTTCCCCTGGAAACCTTGGGTTTACGGCCCGTGGGATTCTCACCCACGTCTCGCTACTCATGCCAACATTCTCACTCGTATACTGTCCACATGTCCTTACGGTCATGCTTCAGCCTGCATACGAAGCTCCCCTACCCATCATAATTGATGCCGTAGCTTCGGTAGTACGTTTTAGCCCCGGAAATTTTCGGCGCAGGATCACTCGACCAGTGAGCTATTACGCACTCTTTAAATGAGTGGCTGCTTCTAAGCCAACATCCTGGTTGTCTGTGCAATCCCACATCCTTTACCACTTAACGTACATTTAGGGACCTTAGCTGACGATCTGGGCTGTTGCCCTTTTGACTATGAATCTTATCACCCACAGTCTGACTCCCAAGTAAAAGAAAACGGCATTCGGAGTTTGATAGTCTTCGGTAAGTGCAATACCCCCTAGGACATTCAGTGCTCTACCTCCGTTTCTCTACGCTTGAGGCTAGCCCTAAAGCTATTTCGGGGAGAACCAGCTATCTCCGGGCTCGATTGGAATTTCACCGCTATCCACAAGTCATCCCCGAGCTTTTCAACGCTCGTGGGTTCGGTCCTCCACGAAATTTTACTTTCGCTTCAACCTGCTCATGGATAGGTCGCCCGGTTTCGGGTCTACGCCAAGTAACTTAATCGCCCGTTTAAGACTCGCTTTCGCTACGGCTCCACACCTTAAGTGCTTAACCTTGCTACTTAACGTAACTCGTTGGCCCGTTCTACAAAAAGTACGCGGTCACACAAGTAATGTGCTCCCACAGCTTGTAAGTGCAGGGTTTCAGGTTCTATTTCACTCCCCTCCCGGGGTTCTTTTCACCATTCCCTCACGGTACTATGCGCTATCGGTCACTAGGTAGTATTTAGGCTTGGAGGATGGTCCCTCCTGCTTCCCACAGGGTTTCACGTGTCCCGTGGTACTCTGGATCATACTAGTAGCTTTCTCGTTTCAACTACAGGGCTATTACCTTCTATGGCGGAGCTTTCCAACTCTCTTCATTTACGATATTGCATCCATGTTGTATGTCCGCAACCCCAACGAAGTAAACTTCATTGGTTTGGCCTGTTCCGCTTTCGCTCGCCGCTACTTACGGAATCGAATTTCTTTCTCTTCCTCCGGGTACTTAGATGTTTCAGTTCCCCGGGTTCCCCTCGCTAAGCTATGTATTCACTTAACGATACTTAGACATTACTCTAAGTGAGTTTCCTCATTCGGAAATCTTCGGATCAAAGTTTACGTGCAACTCCCCGAAGCTTATCGCAGCTTATCACGTCCTTCATCGGCTCCTAGTGCCAAGGCATCCGCCCTGCACCCTTAATAACTTGACCAGTTATTAAAAAGTTATCGCTACTGAACAAACTTCGTATTAACTCAGTTTATTCCAGTGCTTAAAAGTGTAATTTAAAAGACTTTTCTTGTCTATATATGTTTAAAATGATGTCATATCACTAAATGTTATGCAGTTTTCAAAGTGCTAACGCACTTCGCTACCTTCCACTCACGTTCGTTCGTGCCTAGGTGCTCAAAGTACTTATTTTGGGCTTCGCCCTCTTTTTGAAAGTTTTTAATAAACCCTCAAAATTAAACAGTAGGTAATTCTCCTTAGAAAGGAGGTGATCCAGCCGCACCTTCCGATACGGCTACCTTGTTACGACTTCACCCCAGTTATTGATTTCACCTTCGACACTCGCTTCCCAAAAGGGTTAGCTAAGTGGCTTCGGGCGCCCCCAACTTCCGTGGTGTGACGGGCGGTGTGTACAAGACCCGGGAACGCATTCACCGCAGCATTCTGATCTGCGATTACTAGTAACTCCAGCTTCATGTAGGCGAGTTTCAGCCTACAATCCGAACTGAGAATGGCTTTAAGGGATTAGCTCCGCCTCACGACTTGGCTGCCCTCTGTACCACCCATTGTAGCACGTGTGTAGCCCTAAGCATAAGGGGCATGATGATTTGACGTCATCCCCACCTTCCTCCAGGTTATCCCTGGCAGTCCCTCTAGAGTGCCCAACTTAATGCTGGCAACTAAAGGCAAGGGTTGCGCTCGTTGCGGGACTTAACCCAACATCTCACGACACGAGCTGACGACAACCATGCACCACCTGTCACTTCTGTCCCCGAAGGGAAAGATGCGATTAGGCATCGGTCAAAAGGATGTCAAGCTTAGGTAAGGTTCTTCGCGTTGCTTCGAATTAAACCACATGCTCCGCTACTTGTGCGGGTCCCCGTCAATTCCTTTGAGTTTCACTCTTGCGAGCGTACTTCCCAGGCGGAGTACTTAATGCGTTAGCTGCGCCACCGAAGGGGGTAACCTCCGACAGCTAGTACTCATCGTTTACGGCGTGGACTACCAGGGTATCTAATCCTGTTTGCTCCCCACGCTTTCGTGCCTCAGTGTCAGTTACAGTCCAGAGAGCCGCCTTCGCAACTGATGTTCCTCCTAATATCTACGCATTTCACCGCTACACTAGGAATTCCACTCTCCTCTCCTGCACTCAAGTTCCCCAGTTTCAAAGGCTTACTACGGTTGAGCCGTAGCCTTTCACCTCTGACTTAAGAAACCACCTACGCACCCTTTACGCCCAGTAATTCCGGATAACGCTAGCCCCCTACGTATTACCGCGGCTGCTGGCACGTAGTTAGCCGGGGCTTCCTCCTCAAGTACCGTCATTATCTTCCTTGAGGACAGAGCTTTACGACCCGAAGGCCTTCATCGCTCACGCGGCGTTGCTGCATCAGGCTTTCGCCCATTGTGCAATATTCCCCACTGCTGCCTCCCGTAGGAGTTTGGACCGTGTCTCAGTTCCAATGTGGCCGATCACCCTCTCAGGTCGGCTACTGATCGTCGCCTTGGTAAGCCGTTACCTTACCAACTAGCTAATCAGACGCGGGTCCATCCTGTACCGCAAAAGCTTTGATACTTCCACCATGCGATAAAAGTATTTTATCTCGTATTAGCATACCTTTCGGTATGTTATCCGTGTGTACAGGGCAGGTTACCCACGCGTTACTCACCCGTCCGCCGCTCTTTACCGAAGTAAATCGCTCGACTTGCATGTGTTAGGCACGCCGCCAGCGTTCATCCTGAGCCAGGATCAAACTCTCAAAATAAATTCTTCGAATTTATATCGCCAACGTTATATCTTCGCTACCGCTTCAGATACATCCGTTGCTCAAATAAATTTGATTACCTGCTCAGACTAATCATTATCTGAATATCTGGCTTGGTTTGTTTAGTTTCAATTTTATAAATTAACCTACTGTTTAATTTTCAAAGTTCATTTTCACAACTTCTTAAGTTTACCAAATTTATCTTTCTTTGTCAACTTATTTTTTTTAAGTTGTTTTTTCTCTTTCGTGTTCGCCCTTTTCTTAAGGACAAGTATAACTATACCACCCATTTTTTCTATCGTCAATACTTTTTTATTAATTTTTTATTTTTTTAATAACTGAAAAAATGAAATATGTTATATATCTTGGTTTATTATGTCTATAATTTTATATTTTTTTCATAATGTATAAATAATGTATAAATAAAAATAATTGTTAATTTTTTTTAAGAATATATATATGATTAGATATATAGAGTATAATATTAATATAATATTAGTCGAAGCTAAAATTTTTTATTAATTTATTAAAATATACTTTTTAAGTCATTTTGTTTTGGGAGGTTTTTTATGAACAATTATCTTAGGGAGCCCGTAAATGGTTTTACCCACTTAGCTGGTGCAATATTGTCATTTGCAGGATTACTTGCATTAGTAATAAAAACAGCTTTACAAGGTCATTCTACTATAGCCTTAACAGCTGTAATAATTTTTGGAATAAGCATGATTCTTTTATATGCCGCTTCCGCTACTTATCACTTAGTCGTTTCTAGTGATAAAGTTATTAGTTTCTTAAGAAGATTAGATCATTCTATGATATTTCTTTTAATAGCTGGATCATATACTCCTTTTTGCTTAATCGCTCTTGAAGGCACTACTGGATGGGTTTTATTCAGTATAATAATAACTATAGCCATAGTTGGAATAAGTTTTAAATTAATTTGGTTTAATTGCCCTAGATGGCTTTCTACAAGCATTTATGTAATAATGGGATGGATTGCCGTGTTCCTAATGGGCCCACTAAAAGAATCTCTTTCTTCACAAGGTTTATCACTACTTATCATAGGCGGTGTATTTTATACTATAGGGGCTATAATCTATGCTACTAAACCAAAGTTTCTAAAATCTAAGTATTTAGGTTTCCATGAAATATTCCATATTTTTATAATGTTCGGTACTTTAACTCATTTTTTATGTGTTTTTAAATATGTAATATAGTATATCTGTCAAACTTATAAAAGCGTGATACATACCCAGTTATGATATCTCGCTTTTTTTATTACTTTCTATAATTGATCATGTTATTAACTAACCATATAAACTCATATATTTAAATGCTCTGAATAATTTATTTTACCATTGATAACATCAGTTTTTTTTAATTAATAGATAAAATGCACATATTAATATTTTTAATAATATATATATTATTAAAGTGATTTTTTAGTATTTGTGTATATTATTTTTGGAGGTGCAATTTAATATGAGCTTTGATATGTATTCAAATAAGCAATATAATGATGATTTGGATTCTAACTATATATACCCTAGACCTTATATAGATCCTATGATGTATGTAAACTCTTATGGTATGCAAATGAATCCGAATACAATGGGCGGATATATGACTTATATGACCCCTTTTATGTATCCTGGTAAAATGGATTCTAATATGAATCCAAGCTATACTGATTCTGGAGATTATGATGATGAGTATAACCAAGATGATATGTATATTGATATGATGCAACAGCAAATGCAACCTATGATGCCTGGAATGATTCCACCTAATATGATGCAAATGATGATGCAAATGATGATGAGTGGACAAATGCAACCTATGATGCCTTATATGATGCCTGGAATGACTCCTATGATGCCTTACATGATGATGCCCGGAATGACTCCTATAAATATGGAGGAATTTGATGAGGAAGAAATGTAATTTTTTTATAATAGATGGTATAAGAAATTTATATCTGTCTATAATATAAATGTATTCCTCATAATATTCCCCCAATATTATAAATACAAAATAAAGCCATGAACAATTGTTCATGGCTTTATTTAATTTATATTAATCTAAAAAATCATAGAAGTCATTTGATTCCGATTCAACAAAATCATATAATACATTTTCTTCAAAATATAACTCTTCTTTAATATCTAAATATTCTTTATAGTTACACTGCAATATCTTATTTATATACTTTCTATCTTTATCGCTATAAGTTCCTACGAAAAACTCATTTCCCATTTGATAATATATCGCTTTAATATCATTATTTATTACATATACATTATTTTTGACATGATCATTATTAAAATTAAATCTTGTAAAGAATGTGCCATTTTCCATATCGCTTTTTAATGTAAATGGATTATCTCTATAAAATATATCTAGAAATTTATCTACTCTACTTATAGAGTACATACTTACAAACTCCGGCTTAGATATTTCATCAAAAACTTCAAAATCAAATATTGGTTCTTTATCAGTTGCAATCATAGAGCTTATTTTAAATCCATATTCGTATTCTTCTATACTAAAAGCTATCTTAGATGTATAGTATCCATCATTATCTTCATATAATGCTTCACTTATATATCTTTTATTTCCTTTAGGTATTACAGTATTTTTTAATAGTGTTCCATTTATATTTGTTATATGCATATTTGCTATTTCTTCACTACCAGAGAAATATTTTAGGCTTTCTCTATCCCAAGCTATAAACCTCATAGTCATATAGTTTATAAATTCTACTTCATCTTTTATAGGCTTACATATCTTTGGATATATATCTTCTATATGTAACTTAGTTTCATATTTTTTTATAATATCTATGTATTCATTAACTTCTCCCGGAAGAGGTTTTTCATAATATGAATTTTTATTACCAAAATATTTAATCAAAAATAAAGCCTCATCTTCAGATATTCTTATCCTATCTGATCCTAATCCCCCCATAAGTCTTTCTTCTTCTCTATATGCTTCTTCTTTTGTAGGATTTTTTAGGCTAACATAATCAGCTAATCCAAGACCTTCTGCATCTAATAAAAAGTATTGTACTATTTTATCCTGCTTATCTTCCCAACTTATTAAAAGGCCCATTGTTCCCATAAGCCTTGAATTTGTAACTTTTGCAAAACTAAATTTCATTAAATCACATCCTTATTTTCATACATGCCTTTATTATTTTCTTCATTTTAACGAATTAATCATAATTAAGATACATGTTTTTGAATATACTATAAACTAACTATACTTTCATTGAATAATAAAAATAATTCTAAATTATTTTATATAATTTTACAACTCATGCATATTTTATAATATAATAAAATAAATGGTTAATCGAGGTGATTTTATGGGAAAGATAGCAGCTTTTTTTGATATAGACGGTACTCTTTATAGAGATTCTCTTATGGTTGAGCATTTCAAAAAATTAATTAAGTATGATATAATCGACCAAAAAGCATGGTTTGAGCATGCAAGAGATACTTTTATGGATTGGGATAAGAGACAAGGACACTATGATGATTACTTGGATGAAATATGTGATCTGTATGTAGAATCTTTAACAGGATTAGATAAAACTTGTATAGACTTTACTAGCGATCAAGTAATAAAGTTAAAATCTGATAGGGTATATAAATATACTCGTTCAAGAATAAAATGGCATTTAGATAATGGTCATATTGTAATTTTCATATCTGGAAGTCCAGGTTTTTTAGTAGAAAAAATGGCTAAAAAATATAATGCAACTGATTGTATCGGAAGTAATTATGTTTTTGAAAATGAAATGTTCAATGGTACAGTTATACCTATGTGGGATTCAAGAAGTAAGAATGTTGCTATAAATAATTTTGTTGAAAAGTATGATATTGATTTAAATAAATCCTATGCATATGGCGATACTAATGGAGATATTAATATGTTAAGAAGGGTCGGAAATCCAATTGCTATAAATCCAACTAAAGAACTTTTATCTCATATTGCAAATGACCCTGTTATTTCAAAAACTAGTAAAATAATAGTGGAAAGAAAAGATATTATTTACTCTTTATCACCAAATGTAGATATATTTGACATATAATTATGATAAAAAGGATTATCTCATTTAAAATAACTACCTTGAGGTACTCCTTTTTTAATTATTAATGGAGGGATGTATAATGAAATCTAATGTAAAGAAAGACTTAGATACTTTAAGTAAAAATTTATATTTAGAATCACCTGATTTATGGATAGAATTTTTAGATAAAGTTAATTCGGGAATATTTGATGAGCTTGTTCTGTTTTTTGCAACTAAATACAATTATATTTCTATAGTTAAATATGCTATAGATAATAACCTTATAGATATTAACTCAAAGTCTAGAAATAAGGAATTTGCTACTATTTATGACCATTTGGCTTACGTAGCAAGACAAAATAACTATAAAGATTTTTCTGATTACTTTAGTAATTTAAAAAATCCAAATAAAGAAATATCTCAAAATAACGAAAATGATAAAACTAATATAAAAACAAAAAATAAAGATATTAATATACCTTCTGTAGTATGTAAAAAGTGTAAATCAAATATTTTTGAAGTTGGATATATAGTTTGTGAAAACAAGATATTCAAGTTTTCACCTGATGAAAATAAACCAGTCGAAATCGCTAAAGAAGACCTTAATTCTGTAATTTGTTATAACTGTAATTCTTTAATTGAAGACACTACTCCTAAAGACTTAGAGGCTTTATGTGATATCACTACTTGTATAAACTGTAAAAATGACCTAAGAAGTACAGGAATCATAGATAAAAGAAATTTAATTTACAATAAAGACACAAATAAATTCGATTTAGGAGATACTTACTACGCATGTGGTAAATGTGAGAATGCGATAAATAATCAACAAAAAGAGTATTTTAAATTAAAATAAATCATAAAAAGAGATATGAATTATAACATATAAATAATAACTCATATCTCTTTTTATTATATTTATTTTATTATTTTTCTTAGTTTCCTGTTGTAATATTCTATAAACAAACTATATACATTGTCGTACACAATGAATAATACTTCAAATGTTAATACCGTAAATAAATTTATAGGTATATAAACAAATGGTTTTAATATAAAGTACACTATTAGAATTGATACATTAGCAAATAGTATCTTAAGAAAATATTCTATATATACAGGTCTATTTTTTTCAATAATATATTTTATCAAACCATATATTCCAAATGTAAAAGTATTTAATACCCACTGAATTTTACTATTGATTACTAAAAATCCTAAAATAACAGATGCTATATAAAAAACAAAACCATTCTTAGGACCATATTCCATTATTATTATAGATATTGGAAGTGATGCTAAACCCATCAGAAATAATGTGTTAATCGGTATAACATTTATTAATAACAATAAGATTAAGTTTATCGCTAATAGTATACCACTATAAGCTATTTTTCTACTCATTAAATCACCCTTAGAAACAACTTACTAAATCTCCACCGAAGCATTCACAACATGAATCTAAACACCATAATTTCATACAATCTTCACAACAATCATCACCTAAGCAACAACAGCAATCATCACAACAGCAGCAACAACATCCACCTAAGTCAGCGCGTCTTCTTCTGTTATAATTATAAGATCTATCCCTATAATCATCTCTATAAAAATTATAACTTTCTAAAAGAGCTTTATAATCTTTATTTTCTGGATCCATCTCTGAAGCTTTTGTTATACTCTCTTCACCTTCTTCATAATATCCCAAATTCATAGCAGATAATGAATTTAGATAATACCATTTAGAACATCTTTCACTTATACTTTTTAAAGCATTATATGCTTTTTCAAACTCGCTATTATCAATAAGTTCTTTTATATTTATAAATTTATTATCATATACATTACTATACATTTATTTAACACCCTCCTCTAATATATTTTGGTATCTTAAATATACTCCTGAATATACTATATTCTCTATTATAGCTGTATTCGTTTTTAGATTTAAGTTATCGATTCTTTTTCCTACCATCCCTAATGACATGCTTATTAATTTATCCACCCTTAATTTTAATTCTTCTCTTCTGTCTATATACTCTATAAAAGGATTATATCTTCCTTTTTTATAATCTTTATCTAAATCTTCATATGCATCTAATAAGTATATATATTTTCCTATATTAAACCCAATCTGCCTTAAGTCTTTTTCAAATTCATCTTCTTTGTATGCAAATATCTCTGCCATTAAGTTTCCAAATGTATTTGACACTAAATCAATATTAGTATTGTTTTCTTGCTCTAGATTATATAGTGTTTCTAATTGACCTTTTATAAATTCAGCTTTTTTAGGATATTTTTCATAAGCAGATTTTAATCTTCCTTTATATATAGTATATGCAACTTTATCTTTTAATCCATTATCATCCTTTAAATTATCTTCTAATTTATAATATGTTAAAAGTACATTCATACTTGCCGCATATTCTGTTATTTCATTTATTATCTTTTTTTTCTTTTTAAATGGATTTGTTATACACCCTTCCTCTATTATAGTAGATTTAGGTCTATACACTGCTGTTAGTACTAATATTAAAAATGTTATATCATAATTTAAAGATAATCTAGATATTTCCCCATGATTATCTTTTAAATACTTACATAAGCCACAATAATAACCTCTATAGTGTTCATATTCTCTAAAGGTTAAATCCATTTTGTTTATTTTTACATATCCAAACATAAACATCCCTTTCCAGTATATAAATATAATATTTATATTACTATAGATATAAATTCTACTTCATAGTATTTATATCTATAAATATTTTTATCAATTAATTCTAATGAGTCATAGCATCGTTCATTATCTAATCTCTTAAGCTTTGCCATAGATATAGGTAGATTAAATCTTCGTGGCCCAACTGACCCAGGATTTATATAAAGTATACCTTTATCCTCATATATATTACTTTTATGAGAATGACCATATACAACAATATCTATATTTTCTTCTTTTAAGTCTATATTCACTTTTGATATATCATGAACTAAGTATATTCTTATATTATATATGTCTATTATTTTTTCATCTTTAGCTATACTTTTATCTTTATCACAATTTCCTCTTATAAATTCTACCTTAGCTATTTTCTCCAAACCTTCTATAACTTCAATTTTACCTATATCACCTGTATGTATTATTAAGTTACAGTTACTTAAATTATACACTACTTCTTCTCTCAGTAAACCATGTGTATCTGATATTAATCCTATCATTACAAATTCTCCTACAATTTATGAATTTTATTTATATCATTGTTTCCATATAATTTTTATCTTAAGCATATAATATTATTATTTGCACATTCTAGTTATACAATTATATCCTAAATCGATATATAGTTTTAGAATTTTTCTAATGAAATATAGTAATTTAAACATAAATTTAAAATTTACTATAAATAAAGACCCTCATTAAGAGGGTCACCTTTATAAGATAAACTTAGTTATATCACCTTTTTTATTTTCAATCGTTATAACATCTAATCCTTTATATTCTCTGAATAGCAATTTGATATCTCTCATACTTTGATTTACTTCATTAGGAGTTAAATTTCTAATAAAATACTCCCTCCTCATTTCTTCATAACTTCTATCATTTAAAAAATTCCTTATCATAGTAAAAGCGAAAACATTAGGAATATTACTTTGATTACCTTTTTTATATCCATTATTTCTTAAATACATTATCATACATATTCCTCCAATATTGATTTAGTCATATCAATAAAGTATATATAAAATTTAATGTATTATTACTATACTTTTTAAATGTTTTTCTTTTAATTATAAATATTAAGTTGTATATTTTACTGCACTATTTTTAAATATTTATTTTTCTAAAATCATATCAATTGTTGCTATTTTATTCGTTGCTAATCTATACCAAGTTCAAATTATTTAATAAATTATTTTTATTTTTTATGAATAATTAGATACTTATCTAAATATTATTTATTATAGGTAAACAAGCCTTAAATTTTTATATGTTGTAAGGGGGATAAAAAATATGCTAAACGCACTAAGTAGAAATTTAAATGAAAAAACTAAAGCTATAAGAAGCAGAGGTTATATACCAGCTGTAATTTACGGAAATAAATTAGATAATAGCATACCTATAGAAATTCATAAAACTGAATTTCAAAGATATTTAGATGCTAACGGTGGAGATAAAATAATTGAAATTAATCTAAATGGAGAAGTTAAAAATTGTAAAATAACAGATGTCCAAATCGATGGAGTTAAAGAAGGATTTTTACATATAGACTTTTTATTAGTTTAAAATACGATGATAAAGTAGCACCTTACTATTTTTAGAATTAAAAATCCCTTAGTAATTTGACTTACTAAGAGATTTTTGGGTTCTATTTAACATTATTATCACAATATATATTCATTGCATCACTCATAAACTTAGCTAATCCTTCTCCATACTTATCAATATTTTTAGTGAATCTTTCATCTCCTATATACATAAGAGCAAGACCTCTAAATATTTCTATAGTGCAGTTATAAAAATTAGTTGTTATATGATTTCTCCACTTTTCAATTAATTCTTGAACCTTTTCATCTGATGGATCTCTATCCATTAATTTAGCTAATTCTATATATATTAAATTAGCCTCTTTAATTATATCATTCCAATCATTTTTAGAATACTTAGAAGTTTTCTCTTGGCTTTCTTTGTATACATCACTCTTTCCGTATCTCTTTTCTGTTTCTTCTTTATACTTTTCTTGATGTTTTTTTACCCCTTCGTAATCAAACACTTTAAAATTATTTTTACTCATGGTTTTCCCTCCTAAATTTTCAATAGTATCATCTATTGATTCTAATATCCGTTCTAATCTTTTTTTCTTTTCAAATATAAGATTTCGTTGTAATTTAAGGGCTTTTGCTCTATCAAAGTCTTTATTATCTAATATTTGCTTTATTTCTTGAAGGGGAAATTCTAATTCTTTAAACAGCAATATTTGATAAAGTCTTGCTATGTCATCATCATTATACATTCTATAATTTGAATCTGTTCTTTTACTAGGTTCTAAAAGTTTTATTTTATCGTAATGATGTAACATTCTAATGCTTACACCCGTTAGCTTTGATACTTCATTTATTTTATACATTATTCCTCCTCCTAAGTTTATATTAAGGTATAGCACAATGTTAGGGTCAATAATAAAATATTATATAAACAAAAAATCCCCTAAATGGGGATTTTTCCTATAATGAAATTACCATACTCATAAGTTGATTATTTCTCTTTATAAATTCATCTAATTCTTTAGAGTCTAATTCTTTATTAGATAATAAAGCTATATCTACTATTTGATTACAAATTAATGATACTTTCTCTTTTTTAGTTTCGTCATCTTTTAATGAAACTAATTTTTTAACTATAGAACTATTATTATTTATAACTAAAGTCTTTTCTTCTTCAAAACTCATACCAAAGTTCATTCCTGCGAATTGAGATCGCATTTCAGACATTCTTCTCGATTGTTCTGAAATTAATATAATAGCTGGTGTATCTTCACTCTTTAGACTTTCAACTGAATAATTATTTATTCTATCACCTATAACATCTTTAAATAAGTTTTCTATATCAGTTTTTATTTCTTTGTTACCTTCATTATCATTATCCTTTAATATATCAGATAAATCTGCATCTATTCTATTAAAGTGTACTCCTTGATTTTTAAATTCTATCATAGATATAAAATGATTCTCTATTGTAGAGTCTAGTATAACTGCATCTAATCCGTAATCTTTAAATAGCTTTATATATTGTGATTGTTGCTCTTCATTACTTACATAGAATACCTTATTTTCATGTTTTTCTTTACAATTTTCTAAGTAATCATTAAGAGTTATATATTGTGAGTTTATAGTTTTGAATAATATACTATCTTTTACCTTATCATAGAAGCTTTCATCTTTTAAGCATCCAAACTTAATAAATACTTGTATATCATCCCAAAACTTTTCATAATTTTCTCTTTCATTTTTATATAATGATTTTAATTTATCTGCAACCTTTTTAACTATATGTTTAGAAATTTTGCTAACATCTCTATCATTTTGTAAGAAACTTCTAGATACATTTAAAGGTAAATCTGGGCAATCTATTACACCTTTTAATAATAATAAGAATTCTGGTATAACCTCTTTTATATTATCTGCTACGAATACTTGGTTATTGTATAATTTAACCTTGCCTTCTATAAGCTCAAATTCATTTTTTAATTTAGGGAAATATAATATTCCTTTTAAATTAAATGGATAATCTACATTTAAGTGTATCCAGAATAACGGTTCATCAAAAGTCTTGAATACTTTTCTATAGAACTCTTTATATTCTTCATCCGTACAATCCTTTGGAGCTTTTAGCCATAATGGATTTGTATCATTTATAGGTGTTGTATCTACTACTTCATCTTCTTTTGTTTCTTCTGTTTTTATAGTTTCTAAATATATATCAACTGGCAAGAATGAACAATATTTATCTATTATATTTCTTACTGTGTATTCTTCTAAGAACTCTTTACTATCATCTGCTAAGAATAATGTAATTGTTGTTCCTCTTGTCTCTCTATTATCTGATTGTGTTAATTCAAATTCTAATCCATCTTCACTTACCCATCTTACTGGTGTTGCATTTTCTTTATACGATAGTGTATCTATTTGTACTTTTTTAGATACCATAAAAGAAGAATAGAATCCTAATCCAAAGTGTCCTATTATATCATTTTCTTCATTCATTTTATCTTTGTATGTGTTAAAGAAATCTTCTGCTCCTGAGAATGCAACTTGATTTATATATTTTTCTACTTCTTCAGCAGTCATACCTATACCATTATCTTCAAATATAAGTGCTGAATTTTCTTTATCTATTGATACTTTTATTTTATAATGTTCATCAGTATTACCTTTAGCTTCACCTAATGAAATTAGTTTTTTGTACTTATTTACTGCATCGCAACCATTACTTATAAGTTCTCTTATAAATATATCTTTGTCTGAATATAACCATTTTTTTATTATTGGAAAAATATTTTCTGTATGTATTGATATACTACCCTTTTGATTTGTCATTTTATCTCCTCCTAATTTTAATTAAAAATTTATGGGATAAAATTAAGTTCCCTTTATAGGTATTATTGTATCACTTTTGTTATCACTGTCAAGCGTAGAGTGCTAACAAATATAAAAAGAATAGTATACTGACAAATCAATATACTATTCTTTAATAAAATCTTATTTAAAGTAATTTACTCCAGATTCAAATATCTTTTGATCCTTTTCACCTATTATATTCTTTATAACATGCTCTCCAATTCTCTCAGAATGACCCATCTTACCAAATATTCTACCATCAGCGCTCGTTATACCTTCAACTGCATAAGTTGAACCATTTGGATTAAAGTCTATATCATATGTAGCATTATCATTTAAATCTACATACTGAGTAGCTATTTGACCGTTATCTATTAACTGTCTCATAACTTCTTCATTAGCAACAAATTTACCTTCTCCATGAGATATTGCTATACTGTGAGTATCTCCAACTTCTGTAGCCGCTAACCACGGAGATTTATTCGAAGCTATTCTTGTTCTAACTATCTTAGATTGATGTCTACCTATATTATTATAAGTTAATGTTGGTGCATCAACGCTTGTTTCTCTTATTTCACCATATGGAACTAATCCAAGTTTTATAAGTGCTTGGAATCCGTTACATATACCTAGCATTAATCCATCTTGCTTAGTTAAGAATTCATTTATCGCTTCAGCAACTTTAGGATTTCTAAATACTGTAGCCATAAACTTAGCTGAACCATCCGGCTCATCACCTGCACTAAATCCTCCAGGTAGCATTATTATTTGTGACTTACGTATTTGTTTAACTATCGTTTCTATAGAGTCTTCTATATCTTTATATGTTAAGTTTTTAAATACTTCTATATTTGTGTTTGCTCCTGCTTTTTCAAAAGCTCTTTGTAAGTCATATTCACAGTTTGTTCCAGGGAACGTTGGTATGAATACTCTTGGCTTTGCTATAGTTATAGATGACTTTTTAGCTTCACCTTGAGATATAAAGTTTATAGTTTCTATCTTTTCTTTTATATCTACTGACTTAGTTGGGAATATAGGCTCTAATGTTTCACAGTGAACATTATATAATTCTTTTAATGATATTTCTTCATTTTCTATTATTATACTTTGTTCTTCTATCGTAGACCCTAGTACTATATAGTTGTATCCATCTAATAAACTTAAGTCTTCATTAGTTAATTCAAGTACTATATTTCCATAGTTAGGTTTAAATAAATCTTCTACACCTTCATTAAATTTAAATCCTATTCTATTACCAAATGCCATTTTACTTATAGCTTCCCCTATACCACCAAATCCAAGTGCATATGTTGATAACACTTGCTTATTGTGTATAAGTTCTGTTACTTTATCTAAGTTTTTCTTTAACATTTCAAAATCTACTACATCATTTTCCAATCTATCTGTTGATAACATTACAACTTGTGAATTAGTTTTCTTAAATTCTGGCGATATTACATAACCTGCATCTATAGTATCTACAGCAAATGATACTAATGTTGGTGGTACATCTATATCTTTAAATGTTCCTGACATACTATCTTTTCCGCCTATTGCAGGTATCCCAAGTCTATTTTGAGCATAATATGCACCTAAAAGTGCTGCAAATGGTTTACCCCATTTCGTTGGGTTATCCCCAAGTTTTTCGAAATACTCTTGTAAAGTAAGTCTTATTGAATCATATTTACCCCCAATAGCCACAACTTTACACACAGATTCAACTACTGCATATAATGCACCGTGGAATGGACTCCATTTTCCTATCTTAGGGTTATATCCATATGTCATTATTGTTGATGTATTAGTTTCTCCACCAAGTACTGGTATTTTTGCTACCATCCCTTGAGCTTCTGTTGCTTGATACTTACCACCAAATGGCATAAGTACAGTATTTGAACCTATTGTATTATCAAATCTTTCTACTAATCCTTTTTTAGAACAAACATTTAAATCTGATAATACATCCATAAATTTACCTTTTATATCTTCTTCTATAGCTAATTCACATTCTTTTTCTTTTAACTCACTTTTAAAGAATGTACTTTCTTCATTAACTTTATCAACATGAATTTTAGTAGTTTGCTTAACTCCATTTGTTTCTATGAAATCTCTACTCATATTAACTATTGCTTTACCATTCCAGAACATTCTCATATATCCAGTGTCAGTTACTGTAGCTACATGAGTTGCTTCTAAGTTTTCTTGTCTTGCTAAGTCTATGAATTTATCTTTATTAGAAGCATCTATAACAACTGCCATACGTTCTTGTGATTCTGATATAGCTATTTCAGTTCCATCAAGTCCATCATACTTTTTAGGAACTAAGTCTAAGTTTATATCTAAACTATCTGCAACTTCTCCTATAGCAACACATACTCCACCTGCCCCAAAGTCGTTACATCTTTTTATCATTTGTGCTACTTCTTTATTTCTGAAGAATCTTTGTATCTTTCTCTCATTTGGTGCATCTCCTTTTTGAACTTCTGCACTACAAGTAAGTATAGATTCTTCGCTATGTTCTTTAGATGAACCTGTAGCTCCTCCGCATCCATCTCTTCCTGTTTTTCCTCCAAGAAGTACAACTATATCTCCATTTTGTGGAACTTCTCTTACTACATTTTCTTTAGGAGCTGCCGCTATTACTGCACCGATTTCCATTCTCTTTGCAACAAAGTCTTCATCATAAACTTCTGCAACTTGCCCAGTTGTAAGTCCTATTTGGTTCCCATATGAACTATATCCATGAGCAGCCTCAGTAGTTATTTTTCTTTGCATAAGCTTACCTGGTAATGTATCTTCTAAAGTTGTTCTTGGATCTGCACTTCCTGTAACTCTCATTGCTTGATATACATAACTTCTTCCTGATAATGGGTCTCTTATTGCTCCACCTAAACAAGTTGCAGCTCCACCAAATGGTTCTATTTCTGTTGGATGGTTATGAGTTTCATTTTTAAACATTACTAAGTATGGCTCTATTTTACCATCTATTTCAACATCAACATTTATACTACAAGCATTTATTTCTTCACTCACATCTAAATCTTCTAATTTACCTTGTTTTCTTAATTCTTTCATAGCTATAGTTGCTATATCCATTAAGCATATATCTTTTTGTTTATCTACATAAACATTTTTTCTTGATTCAAGATACATCTCATAAGTTTCTTTTATTATATCTGTATACTTACCGCTTTCTATTTTTACATCTTCTATTTCAGTCATGAATGTAGTATGTCTACAGTGATCTGACCAATAAGTATCTAATACTTTTATTTCTGTTATTGTAGGATTTCTCTTTTCAGTATTTTTAAAGTATCCTTGAACATGAACTAAATCCCCTAATGTCATAGCAAGTCCGTTATTCTTTAAAAATACTTTTAATCCTTCCTCATTTAAATCTATAAATCCATCTAGTATTTCTACTTCCGTAGGAATTTCTGTTTCCATCTTTAAACTTTTTGGTTTTTCTAAAGAAGCTTCTCTACTATCAACTGGATTTATTATATAATCTTTTATTTTATCAAACTGTTCGTCTGTTATATTTCCTGTTAATATGTATACTTTAGCAGTATTTATTTCTGGCCTATTACCTTCATTTACTATTTGTATACATTGAGCTGCCCAATCTCCTCTTTGATCATATTGACCAGGAAGATATTCTATAGCAAATACTCTCTCGCCTTCATTAAACTCTAGTGTTTCATGATAAACAATATCTAAGTTAGGCTCTGAAAATATTGTTTTTACTGCATTTTCATATACTTCCCCATCTATCCCTTCTATGTCATATCTATTTAAAATTCTTACATTTTCTATAGTATCTATGTGTAAACTTTCTATTAAATCCTTTTTTAAAGCTCTAGCTTCAAGGTCAAATCCTTGTCTTTTCTCAACTAATATTCTTCTAACACTTGACTCTAAACTTATAGTACTTAACATATCTTTTCTCCCTTTTTATATAATTAAAATGACAATACTAACTAAGTAGCTCGTTAACACATTGTTCAAATATATGATTTAAACAACCTGGTAACGAGTCACTTATTATTAAAGTAGATTTTATGACTTAATCTCGATTACTTAAGTCATAAAATCTATTTTTAACTGAATCTCTAATTATTTTTTCTTCATTTTGATATCTACACTTAAAGAGATAATTCTTCACAGAACTTCATCCCTATATCAGTTCTATAATGCATGCCTTCAAAGTTTATTTTCTCTATATTTTTATATACTTTTTTAGCAGCTTCTTCTACACTATCTGCACTTGCCGTTAGCCCTATAACCCTGCCGCCATTAGTAACTAAGTTTCCATCTAACGTTTTAGTTCCACTATGAAAAACAACAATATCTTCATCTAAGTTTTCAAGTCCAGTAATTACTTTTCCTTTTTCATAATCATCTGGATATCCACCTGATGTAAGCATTACGCAAACAACCTCTTCTTTTTTATAGTTAATCTCTATATCTTTTAATTTATTTTCTAATATTGCTTCTATTATTTTATGTAGATCAGTTTCTAATCTAAATAGAACAGATTGTGTTTCAGGATCTCCAAATCTTACATTATATTCAAGTACCTTTGGACCATCTTCTGTTATCATAAGTCCAACAAATAATACTCCTTTATAATTTAAGTTATCTTTTTTGAAACCTTCTAAAGTTCTATTTAATACTTTCTCACTTATTTCTTTAGACAACTCATCTGTATAGATTTCACTTGGAGAAAAAGTACCCATTCCTCCTGTATTTGGACCTTTTTCAAAGTTGTATACTTTCTTGTGATCTTTAGCACTTACCATAGGAACTATTGTATCGTTATCTACAAATGCTAATATAGAA
Organism: Romboutsia ilealis; assembly: GCF_900015215.1. NCBI lineage: Bacteria > Bacillati > Bacillota > Clostridia > Peptostreptococcales > Peptostreptococcaceae > Romboutsia > Romboutsia ilealis. Next base: position 2,305,884 of record NZ_LN555523.1, read on the forward strand.
GTTTCAATACCTGATAAAAATTCTTCTACGACTATTTTATCCCCCGCACTTCCAAACTTTTTATCATTCATCATTTCCTTTAAAGTATTTATAGCATCTTCTCTGTTTTCTGGTATTACAACACCTTTACCGGCTGCTAGACCATCCGCTTTTATAACTACTGGATATCCAAAGCTATCTATTTCATTTATAGCCTCATCTAAATCCGTATATTCTTTATACTTTGCCGTTGGTATGTTATGTCTTTTCATAAAGTCTTTAGAAAATGCCTTACTTCCTTCAAATGTAGAGCATTCTTTGTTTGGTCCAAATATTTTAAGACCTTCTTTTTCAAATTCATCTACTATACCATTTACAAGGGGCACTTCTGGTCCAACAATAGTTAAATCTATATTGTTTTCTTTTGCAAACTTTACTAAATTTTCTATATCACTGTCACTTATACTTACACATTGTGCAATATCTGATATTCCTGCATTTCCTGGAGCACAATATATTTTTTCAACATTATTTTCTTTACTTAATTTCCAAGCTATGGCATGTTCCCTTCCACCACCGCCTACAATTAATATTTTCATAATTTACCCCCTAGTGTTTAAAGTGTCTTGTTCCTGTAAACACCATTGTCATTTCATATTTGTCACAAGCATCTATTGAGTCTTGGTCTTTTATTGAACCACCTGGTTGAATCACTGCACTTATTCCATATTCATTAGCTAATGTCACACAATCATCAAATGGGAAGAATGCATCTGAAGCAAGTACGGCTCCTTTAAAATCTTTATCTTTGTTATTTTCTAAGGCATTTTTAAGTGCCCATATTCTTGATGTTTGACCACACCCTGATGCTAAAGTTTGACCGTCTTTAACTATAACTATGGCATTTGATTTCATGTTTTTAACTATTTTCATACCAAATTCCATATCTCTAAGTTGCTCTTTAGAAGGTTTTACTTTTGTTACTGTTTCATACTTATTAGCTAATACATTATTTTTATCTTGTATTAATAACTTACCATCTAAATATTTCATATCGTATGGTTGTAAACTCTCTTCTATTTTAGCTAATTTTAATACTCTTAAGTTTTTCTTTTGTCTTAAAACATCTAAAGCTTCTTCTGTGAAATCATAAGCTACTACTATTTCTAAGAATATTTCATTTAATTTCTTAGCAGTTTCAACGTCCACTGTTGAAGTTATACCTACTATTCCACCAAATATTGAAACTGTATCAGCTTCATAGCATTTTGTATAAGCTTCTAAAGCATTAGCTCCAAGTCCTACTCCACATGGATTAGTATGTTTTATAGCTACTGAAACCACTTCTTCACTATCTTTAAATTCTCTCATAACTTCTAAGCATCCATGTAAATCATTTATATTATTAAAAGAAAGTTCTTTTCCATTTAATTGTTCATAATTTAATATTGGATTTTTCGCATTTGGTTGACTATATAAAACACCAGCTTGATGTGGATTTTCTCCATATCTTAAAGTTTGTTCCTTTTGGAAAGTTAAATTAAGTATTTCTGGGTACTTATCACCTACTTCATTAGCAAAATAAGTAGATATAAGAGCATCATATCTTGCTGTAGTTGAAAATGCCTTATAAGCTAACCTTTTTCTATCTTCTAAAGTTAACTCATTATTTTTTAGCTTTTCTATTATAGTGTCATAATCAGCTACATCAACTATTATTGTTACATCTTTATAGTTTTTAGCAGCAGAACGTATCATAGATGGTCCACCTATATCTATGTTTTCTATCATTTCTTCATGGCTTTTTCCAGCTTTTAAAGTTCCTTCAAAATCATATAAGTTAACTACTACTAAATCTATAGAACCTATATTGTATTCATTTACAGTATCTACATGAGATTTTTCATCTCTTTTATAAAGTATTCCACCATGTATATATGGATTTAATGTCTTAACTCTTCCGTCTAGCATTTCTGGGAATTTTGTAACTTCGTCAATTGTTATTGCATTTACCCCATTCTCTTTTAGTATCTTAAATGTATTACCAGTAGATATAACTTCATATCCTAGATTGTTTAGTTCTCTAGCAAATTCAACTACTCCACTTTTATCTGTCACACTTATTAATGCTCTTTTACTCATTTATAAACACTCTCCTACCCTGAATACTTAATTTATTTTCACAGAACAATCTTATACTTTCTTTTAAAATTCTATGTTCAACTTCTAAAACTCTTTTTGCAAGAGACTTTGCATCATCATCTTGTTCTACATTTACAGTTTCTTGCATTATTATTGCTCCAGTATCTGCTCCCTCATCTACAAAATGTACTGTAGCTCCAGTTACCTTTGCACCATAATCTATAACACCTTGGTGTACCTTTTCACCGTAATACCCCTTTCCACAGAAAGAAGGTATTAACGATGGATGAATATTTATTATTTTATTTCTAAATTCATCTACAAATTTAGGAGTTATTATTTTTAAATACCCTGCTAAAACTATTAAATCTATGTTATTTTCTTTTAATAGCTCTATTATTTTATCTTCATCAGTTTCATAAACTGCTTTAATTTTGCTTAGTCTAGCCCTTTCTAAACCATAGGCATCTTCTTTATTTGAAATAACAAGCTTTACTGTACCATTTATTGCACCTGATTTTGTTTCATCTATAATAGCTTGTAGATTTGTTCCTCCACCAGATATTAAAACTCCAATGTTTAACATAAATTTACTCCATCATGTGTATCAACAACTTCACCTATTATATATGCTCTGTCTTTTAGTAAGTCATTGTATTTTTCATCTATGTTTATTTCTTCTTCTCTATTATTTATAAAGTTAACGACTTCTTCAGCTTTGTCTTTTTCAACTATCATAACTAATCCGATTCCCATGTTAAAGCTCTTATGTAGTTCTCTTTCATCTATCGCATTGAAGCTTTCTATTAATTTGAATATAGCTGGTTTTTCCCAAGAATTTTTATTTATATCTATTCCTAACCCTTTAGGTATAACTCTTGGTATATTTTCTATAACTCCACCACCAGTTATATGAGCTATTGATTTTATATCATATTGTTTTAATAAATCTAATACTAACTTAACATATATTTTTGTTGGAGTTAGTAAAGCTTCTCCTAAAGTCATTGCTAATTCTTCTATATATTGATCTAACTTATAATTATATGTATCTAAAAATATTTTTCTTATAAAAGAGTATCCGTTACTATGTACCCCACTTGATGATATCCCTATTAAAACATCCCCTGCTTTAACATTTTGACCTGAAACTATCTTCGTCTTATCTGCTATACCAACAGAAAATCCTGCTAAATCATAATCATCATCAGCATACATCCCTGGCATCTCAGCAGTTTCTCCACCTATTAACGCACATCCTGCCATTTTACATCCATCTACTATACCACCAACTATTTGATCTATATTTTCTGCAACTAATTTTCCAGTAGCTATATAATCTAAAAAGAATAATGGTTTAGCTCCTTGACATATTAAATCATTGACACACATTGCAACTAAATCTATCCCTACTGTATCATGTTTATCCATCATTTGAGCTAATCTTAATTTAGTTCCAACTCCATCAGTAGAAGAAAGTAAAACTGGTTCTTCCATGCCTACAAATTCCTTTAGGCTATATAGTCCACTAAAGTTTCCTAAATCACCTATTACATTATTATCATAAGTAGATTTTATTTTCCCTTTTATAAGATCTACTGCTCTGTTTCCCTCGTCTATATCTACACCTGATTGTTTGTATGTTAACATGAAAGTAGTTCCTCCCTATCTAATTTCTTAACTGGATAATCTCCATCAAAGCAAGCTTTACAAAAAGTAGCTTTATTTTCTGTAGCTTCTACCATTAAATCTATATCTAAGAATTTTAAAGAATCACACCCTATATATTCTCTAATATATTCTACATCATTACCTGAAGCTATTAAGTTTGAGCGGTGCGGTGTATCTATACCATAGTAGCAAGAGTACTGTACTGGAGGAGATGTTATTCTTAAGTGAATTTCACTTGCACCTGCATCTCTAAGTGATTTTACTATTAGTTTAGAAGTTGTTCCTCTAACTACAGAATCATCAACTAAAACTATAGATTTACCTTTTACTACATTTGATAATGGATTTAATTTTATCTTAACCCCTATTTCTCTTTCTTCTTGAGTAGGTTTTATAAATGTTCTACCTACGTATCTATTTTTAACTAACCCTTCACTTAAAGGAAGTTTACTTTCATTAGAATAACCTACTGCTCCTGCCCATCCCGAATCAGGAACTGGCACTACTATATCAGCTTTTATATCCTCATCTTTAGCTAATACTTCTCCGCATTTAACTCTAAAGTCATATGCATTTACATTATCTATAGTTGCATCATTTCTTGCAAAGTAAATATGTTCAAATATACAACTTCTCTTAACCGGTTTATAATTTTCAGAATAGAAATAAGATTTAAGCTTACCATCTTTTGCAACTATTATTTCACCAGGTTCAACATCTCTTATTACTTCTCCACCAAGTATATCTATTGCACAATTTTCTGAAGCAAATATATACTCATCACCTTTTTTACCTAATACTAAAGGTCTAAATCCATGTGGATCTCTGACTGCTACTAACTCATCTTCTCCCATTATTACAAGAGAGTATGCTCCTTTTATATAATCCATAGTTATTTTTATACTTTCTACTATATCTCCCTTATAGTATCTAGCTAATATATATAAAATCACTTCTGTATCAGAATTGGCTTGAAACATATATCCATCTTCTTCTAACATATCTCTTAAATAATTTGCATTTACTAGATTTCCGTTATGAGCTAGGGCTAATTCTCTTTTTCTACATCTTCCAACAAGCGGTTGACAGTTTGCTAAATGGCTTCCTCCAGCTGTTGAATATCTAACATGCCCTATACCTATACTTCCTTTTAAGTTTGCTAACTCACTTTCTTTAAATACATCTCCAACTAAGCCCATATCTTTTTTATAATTTATATTGTCACCATTAGATATTGCTATTCCACAACTTTCTTGTCCTCTATGTTGAATTGAATATAAAGAATAATATAATTCTTTAGCTATATCTTTATTTGAATAAATCCCTACTATACCACACATAAAATGTCCTCCTAGTTACTCATTCTAGCAAGAACTTCTTCATAACCTTGTACTAAATCTCCAAGATCTCTTCTGAATCTGTCTTTATCTAATTTTTCATTTGTATCTACATCCCAAAGTCTGCAAGTATCAGGAGATACCTCATCCGCTAATATTATATTTCCTTTACTATCTTTCCCAAACTCTAATTTAAAGTCTACTAACTTTAAGTTCATTTTTAAGAAAAATTCCTTCATAATTTCATTTATTTTTAAGGCTTCATTTCTTAAAAATTGTAATTCTTCTCTAGTAGCTAATTTCATTGCTACAGCATGGTCATCATTTAACATAGGATCTCCGTATGCATCATTTTTGTAAGATAATTCGAATATTGGTTCATCTAAAACTATACCTTCTTCTACTCCATATCTCTTGCAAAATGATCCTGCAGTTATATTTCTTACTATTACTTCAAGTGGTAGTATTTCAACTTTTTTAACTAACATTTCTCTTTCTGATATATTTTTTACGAAGTGTGTTTCGATTTGTTCCTTGTGTAACATTTCAAATATTATTGTAGAGATTTTATTATTTAAAATACCTTTTGACGATATTTGAGCTTTTTTCTCCCCATTGAATGCTGTTGCATCATCTTTAAAATAAACTATAAACTCATTTTCATTTTCTGTAGAATATACTTGTTTTGCTTTTCCTTCATATAATAACATAATAAATTACCCCCTTAAGTTTTTATCTGCTTCTAGAACTTTTTCTTCCATTTCTTTTCTATATAAAATTAAATCTTCTTTTACGTTTGGATATTTAATACTCATAATTTGAAGTGCCATTAATGCTGCATTTATACCTGAATCTATTGTCACTGTTGCTACAGGTATACCTTGCGGCATTTGAACTATTGATAAAAGTGAATCTAAACCATCCATTGTAGATGATTTTATTGGTAATCCTACTACTGGTATTAATGTATGAGAAGCTATTACTCCCGGTAAATGTGCTGCCTTTCCCGCTGCTCCAATTATTACGTCTGTATCATTTTCTATTTCTGCTAAAAACGTTACTAATTGCTTTGGTGTTCTATGTGCTGATAATGCTCTTGCATCAACTTCTACACCAAATCTTTCTAGTAACTTTATCCCCTCTTCTAATTTAGGATAATCTGACTTTGATCCCATTATTACAGCTACTTTCATGTTTACTCCTCCATAAATATAATATGTTATTCATTTTAGTTAAACCTTTTTTGAACATTATTAATTATTAGTATTATAATATTCCTTTTATTCCGTAATATTATATTTTTATTTTATTATATATTTCATTTATTATCAAGTATTTTACGAACTTTATTATAATAACTTTATTAATTATTCGTAAAATCAGTTATTTCTTTAAATTAAAAAGCCTAGCACTTTTATAGTGCTAGGCTAGTTTATTATTTTAAAAATACAAATTTCAATATAAATAATATAGAAAGTAATATTAATGATAAGTTTACTTCATTCTTCTTGTTAGTAGCTAATTTTAAAACTGTGAAAGATATTATACCAAATATTATTCCATCAGCTATACTATAAGCAAGTGTCATCATCGCAAATGTTAAGAATGCCGGTATTGCATTTGTAAAATCGTTAAAATCTATCTTTGTAAGCGAACTCGCCATCATAACCCCTACTAATATAAGAACTGGCGCTGTTGCTTGCGTTGGTATTGATGTAAATATTGGTGCAAAGAATAATGCAAGTAAGAACATTAATCCTGTTGTTATTGATGTTAATCCTGTTCTTCCACCTTCACCTATTCCTGATGCACTTTCAACATATGCTGTTACAGTAGATGTTCCAAGTAAAGCTCCTACTGTCGTTCCTATAGCATCTGCAAATAATGCTTGTTTAGCCTTTGGAAGTTTTCCATTTTCATCTAACATATTTCCTTTTGAAGCAACTCCTACTAAACATCCTACTGTATCAAATAAGTCAACAAATAAGAATGTGAATATAACTACAACCATATCAAAACTAAATATTTGGTTCATAGGTACTGAGAAAGCTTGCATAAATATCGGTTTTATTGATGGGGCAGCCGATACCACTGCATTTGGTATTTGAACAAGACCTGCTACCATACCTATTACAGATACAACTATCATAGCTAAAAGGAATGCCCCTTTAATATTTTTAGCTAATAGTATACCAGCCAATATTAAACCAAATAAAGTTAATAATACTAATGGATCTGTTAAATTTCCTAATTGAAGTATTGTAGCTCCATTAACTACTATACCTGCATTAGCTAATCCTATAAATGCTATAAATAATCCTATTCCAGCTGTAACCGCATGTTTTAATACAGGTGGTATACAGTCTATTATTTTTTCTCTAACATTTGTTATTGTAAGTAATATAAATATAATTCCTTCTATTAATACTGCACATAAAGCAAATTGCCAACTATATCCCATTCCTAAAACTACTGTGTATGCAAAAAATGCATTAAGTCCCATACCTGGAGCAAGTGCTATTGGATAATTTGCTAAAAGTCCCATTGTACAACTTCCTATAAATGCTGCTATTGCTGTTGCAGCAAATACTGCTCCCTTATCCATACCTGTTTCTGAAAGTACATTAGCATTTACAACTAGTATATATGCCATTGTCATAAAAGTTGTTATTCCTGCTATTACTTCTGTTTTTACGTTCGTATTATTTTCTGATAATTTAAAAGTCTTATCTAACCATCCTCTATTGGTCGTTTGAGTAGTTTGCATATTCGTCCTCCAATTTATTTTTTCTATTTTAATTAAATTAAGTTCTAAACTAAATTAACTTTACATTAATAATTCTATTATAATGTACATATAATTGCAATAGTTTTTTCGGTATATTTTTAATTATAAATGAATTAAAGTTCGTATTTATAGCTGTAAATAGCTTTTCTGAGTTAAGTTTAAAAATATATTTCATTAAAAATACGAATTTAATTAATTTTTAAACTTATAAACAATATAAATATAATAATTCCTTAAAATCTAAAATTATATATTCTATTCTTCATAAGTATTAAATTATCTATCAATTAAAATTAATAAAAAATTCGCTTCGCTCATGTCGCCAACGACTTCGTCCGTTGCTCAAAATCTTTTTTACGCTCAAAACCAATTTATTGATATTACTTACATTCAGAATTTATCTACATTTTTTATGTATTATAATATCCTTAAGCGTAAAAAAACTCTAATAATTTTTCAATTATTAGAGTCTTTATCTTCATTATTTAAAAGCTTTTAATTCAGCTTCAGTAGCTGGAACTTTTATTTCTCCGCTCTTAACTTTTTCTATCATAGAATTAACATAATCTATTATATCTTGTGGAACTAAATTCTTTGTACTTTCTGGTATACCAACACCATCTTCTTTAAGTCCATAAACTTTTTCTTGCCCACTTATTAACTTACCTTCTACAAATTCTTTTACTGTGTCATATACACCTACGTTAACTTTTTTTAATGCTGATGTTAATACATTATTTGGTGCTAAATCACTTTGATCTCTATCTACTCCTATAGCATATTTATTTTGTTCCTTAGCAGACTCTATCGAACCTAATCCAGTTCCTCCAGCTGCAGCAAGTATTATATCTGATCCATTTCCGTACATTTGATTAGCTATAGATTTTCCTTTAGCTGCATCTGAGAATGTTCCTGCATACTGTACATTAACAGTTGCTTTTTCATTAGCTTCTTTTACACCAGCTTTATATCCATATTCAAATTTAGATACAACAGGAGTTTGGATACCTCCTATAAATCCTACATTATTAGCCTTTGTCATTTTACCAGCTACAAGTCCAGTTAAATAAGCTGCTTCATTTTCTCTAAATAATATAGGTGTTACATTTTCAGGTATAGTATCATATGTTTCATCAATTAATACAAATTGCTTATCTGGATAGTTTTCTGCTTGTTTTTGTATATCTTCCTTCATAGTGTATCCTACACCTATTACCATGTCTACGTCTTCATCTAATAAACTTTCCATATTTTGAAGATATTCTGACGCTTGTTTAGATTCTATTACCTTTACTTCTATTCCAAAATCTTTTTCTGCTTGTTGCAGCCCTTCCCATGCACTTTGATTAAATGACTCATCATTTATACCACCGATATCAGCTACCATACCAATCTTTAAAGTTTTATCTGCATTTTCTTTTGTTTCACCATTACCACATCCAACTAACATAGATGCTGACATTATTACTGCTGTACTTAATGCTGCTAATTTTTTAAATTTCATAATTTTCCTCCTAATACCTTTTAATATACTATAGGTTGTATAATATTTCTATTTTATATTCCTAATGATTTTTATTTTTACTAAATTAATATTTTAATAATATTAATTTAAAAACTTATTTTTTAACCTAATAAAGCTTCTTCATTTATTAACTTTATATTCATATTATAGTTGATATTACATATTTTTGCAATAGTTTTCATGTATATTTCATTACTTTTTTTGAATTAAAGTTCGTAATTTACGTTATAAATCAATTTATTTTAGAATTTTTATTCATATATCTTTTTAAAATACGAATTTTTATTCATAAATAATATAAACTCAATAATCTATTTATTAAATCCTAAAACTTTGATATTCTATCATTACCAACCTTAAAAGTTGGATTTGTTATATCGTATTTTTACTCATTATTACTGTAGTACTTAATACTGATATTTTTTATATTTTCCCAATAATTAAATAAAAATAAAAGGCAAATGCCTTTTATTTTTATTTAATTACTCCCATTCTATTGTTCCTGGTGGTTTAGAAGTTATATCGTAAACTACTCTGTTCGCTCCATCAACTTCATTTACTATTCTATTTGATATCTTTTCTAATACATCATATGGCATTTTGTACCAATCAGAAGTCATTCCGTCAGAAGATGTAACAGCTCTTATACCTACTAAATAAGCGTATGTTCTTTCATCTCCCATAACTCCAACTGTTTTTACATCTGGAAGTGTAGCAAATGCTTGCCATATTTCCTTATATAAACCATGTTCTTTTAATATATCCATGTATATAGCATCTGCTTCTCTTAAGATATCACATTTTTCTTTAGTTACTTCACCTATAACTCTTATTCCAAGTCCTGGCCCTGGGAATGGATGTCTAAATATTAAATCTTCATCTATTCCTAATTCTAATCCTATTTTTCTTACTTCGTCCTTAAATAATTCTCTTAAAGGTTCAACTATTTGGAATTCTATATCTTCAGGTATTCCACCAACATTATGATGAGATTTTATAGTTGCAGCTTCTCCATGTCCACTTTCAACTACATCTGGGTATATAGTTCCTTGAACTAAGAAATCCATTTTTCCAAGTTTATTTGATTCTTCTTCAAATACTCTTATGAATTCTTCACCTATTATTTTTCTCTTAGCTTCAGGTTCTGTTACTCCTTTTAATTTACCTAAGAATCTATCTTCACAGTTGACTCTTATTAAGTTCATATCAAACTTATCCCTGAATATTCTTTCTACATCGTTACCTTCATTTTTTCTAAGTAAGCCATGGTCCACAAATACACAAGTTAAGTTGTCACCTATAGCTTTATGAACAAGTACTGCCGCTACTGATGAATCTACTCCACCACTTAAAGCACAAAGTACTTTTTTATCTCCGATTATCTCTTTTAATTCTTTTATTTTATCAGTTATAAAGGAATCTGTAGTCCAATCTCCAATCACTTCACAAACATTGTATAAGAAGTTTCTAAGTACCTTATCTCCGTCTTGACAATGTTCAACTTCTGGATGGAATTGTACTCCATATAATTTCTTTTCTGTATTCTCCATTGCTGCTACAGGACAATCTTTAGTTTGTGCTATCGATTTAAATCCTTCTGGAAGTCTATCTATTAAATCTGTATGACTCATCCATACTATATTTGTAGATATCCCTTCAAATATAGCAGATTCATTATATGTTATTTCAGTCTTTCCATATTCCTTTTCAGCATTTGTTCCTTTTCTTACATTTCCACCAAGTATATGAGACATTACTTGTATTCCATAGCATATACCAAGTATAGGAACTCCTATTTCAAATATTTCTTTAGCAATTTTAGGTGAATCTTCTAAATAAGCACTATTGGGTCCACCAGTGAATATTATTCCCTTTGGATTCATAGCTTTTATTTTTTCTATATCTGTAGTATAAGGTATTATTTCACAATATACGTTATTCTCTCTTACTCTTCTTGCGATTAATTGATTATATTGACCCCCAAAGTCAACTACTAATACTAATTCATGCTTCATATATTATATTTCTCCTTGCGTGCTGTAGTTTGGAGCTTCTTTAGTTATTGTTATATCATGCGGATGACTTTCTTTTAACGATGCCGCTGTTATTTTTATAAATGCTGCATTATTCATTAAATCTTCTAATGTCGGTGCTCCACAGTAACCCATACCCGCTCTTATCCCACCTATCATTTGGAATATTATATCTTCAGCTTTTCCTTTATATGCAACCATTCCTTCTACACCTTCAGGAACTAATTTTTTAGCATCATTTTGGAAGTATCTATCTTTAGAGCCTCTTTCCATAGCTCCTATAGATCCCATGCCTCTGTATGTTTTATAAGATCTTCCTTTATATAAAACTGTTTCTCCTGGACTTTCTTCTGTTCCAGCAAATAATGATCCCATCATACATACTGAAGCTCCTGCTGCTAATGCTTTAACAACATCTCCTGAATATTTTATACCGCCATCTGCTATTACAGGTACACCATATCTTTTACCAATTTCTGCACAATCCATAACTGCTGTAACTTGAGGAACTCCTATACCTGCAACAACTCTTGTTGTACATATAGAACCTGGTCCTATACCTACCTTTACACAATCAGCTCCTGCTTTTATTAAATCTTCTGTTGCTTCTGGAGTTGCTACGTTACCTGCTATTACTTGAAGACTTGGATAAGCTTTTTTTATTTTAATAAGTGCATCTATTACGCCTTTTGAATGACCATGTGCGCTATCTAAGACTATAACGTCAACACTAGCTTTAACTAAAGCTCCTACTCTATCCATAATATCTGCACCTATTCCAACTGCAGCTCCACATAATAATCTTCCACGTGAATCTTTTGCTGAATTAGGATATTGTATTTTCTTTTCTATATCTTTTATAGTTATTAATCCCTTTAAGTGTCCTTCTTCATCTACTATAGGTAATTTCTCTATTTTATGAGTTTTTAGTATTTGTTGAGCTTCTTCTAAAGTTACTCCTTCTTTAGCTGTAACTAAATTATCTTTTGTCATGACATCTTCTATATTCTTTGTCATGTCATCTTCAAACTTTATATCTCTATTAGTTATTATTCCTATTAATTTATGACTTTCATCTACTATAGGCACTCCTGATATTTTATATCTAGCCATTATGTCATCTGCATCTTGTATACTGTTATCTTTAGATAAATAGAAAGGATCTACTATAACTCCACTTTCACTTCTCTTAACCTTATCAACTTCTAATGCTTGTTCTTCTATAGACATATTTTTGTGTATTATACCTATTCCACCTTGTCTTGCCATAGATATTGCCATCTTAGATTCAGTAACAGTATCCATTCCTGCACTCATCAGGGGAATATTCAATTTTATTGTCTTTGTTAAATAAGTTGTTGTATCTACATCCTTAGGTAATACCTCTGATTTTTGTGGTATTAATAAAACATCATCAAATGTTAAGCCTTCTTTTAGTATTTTAGCCATTTTTAATTCTCCCCTTCTCTATTTTTCGAATATATATCTAATTTTAGATCATTTCATTCGGTTTAAAATAATTATAAAAAAACCTGTATAATAATTCCATTTTTAAAAAGTGAAATTACTATACAGGTTTTCTAAGCATTTTAGTTATAGCTAATATACAGGGATATTTATCAGCCTATATATTTACTTGATTAATGCTTATTTATAATAATTTCACTCATAGTCAAGATATTTACGGTATCTCGGTAGAAACTCTCAGACCTTATTTCTGAGTATATACGAGTGACGTATTCTTTATTTAATTAAGTATTTCTTAAGTTGAATATTAATTTATCAAAAATTATTCCTTATGTCAATAAATTTATATTAAATTTTTTATTTATTAAATAGTTTATATTATTTATTAAACTATTTAAAGGAATATTCTTGTTTTTTGCTATGTTTTTACAATCTTCATATTCAGGAGTAACTCTAATCAGTCTCCCATTATAATAGCCTAATTTTACTGTTATTTTACCATATTTAGTATCTATTTCAGTAAATTTTCTGTTTAATGTTACTCGATTGTACTTAGTATATCTTATACCAAATGTACTAGTTTGCAATATAATTAAGTCTACGAATTTATTTAAATCCTCTTCTTTACATAAAATGCATAACTTAGTTGCTGGTCTATTTTTTTTCATATATATACTTTCAGTATAGATATCTAATACACCATTATCTATAAATATTTCGTATATATACGAATATACTTCAGAAGACATATCATCAATATTTGCAATTATCTCATATATAAATTCTTCTTTTTTTTTACACCTAAAATAGCTCTTAATATATTAGGTATTTCAAATCTTTTATGTCCAATTCCATAACCAATTTGCTTAACTTCAAGTTCTAACACATCTACAAAATCATCACATAGAGTTTTTATTATGGCCGCACCTGTTGGTGTTGTACACTCACCTTTAACTGTATTTAACCTTATAGGTACTCCTTTTAAAATTTCTATTGTTGCAGGTGCAGGCACCGGCATAAGACCATGGTCACATTTTACAAACCCTGACCCTACTGGAACTGTTGTTGCATATATCTTGTCTACACATAGTAAGTCTACTAATATACATGCACTTACTACATCTACGATAGAATCTATGGCTCCAACTTCATGAAAATGTATTTTATCTATAGTTGTTCCATGTACTTTAGCTTCTGCCTCCGCTATTACCATAAATATTTTTTTAGCATTTTCTTTTACCGAGTCATTAAGAGAAGATTTATCTATAATCTCATATATATCAGATAAATGTCTATGTGTATTAACTTCCTTTGTAATAACCTCTACTTTTATTCCTACTATTCCACTTTCATTTTTCTCTTGTATATTTATATTGAATTCATCACCTAAATTTAATTTCTTTATTTCTTCTAGAAAAATTTCTTTAGATATTCCTAAACCTAATAATGCAGCTATAGTCATATCACCCGATATCCCATTAACTATATCAAAATAAAGTATTCTTTCTTCCATGTTTACTCTCCTCAATTCTATCCCAAATCTAGTCTAGTTTATTTATCGTTGACGCTAAATATCCTGCTCCAAATCCATTATCTATATTAACGACAGATATACCAGATGCACAGCTATTTAGCATGGTTAAAAGTGCAGACAACCCACCAAAGTTGGCTCCATATCCAACAGATGTAGGAACCGCTATGACGGGTACGTCAACAAGACCGCCTACTACACTAGGTAACGCTCCTTCCATACCTGCCACTACAATTACTACCCTAGCTCTTTGTAATATATGTATTTTATTTAGTAATCTATGTATTCCGGCAACTCCAACATCATAAACTCTCTCAACATCATTGCCTAAAAATTTCGCAGTATAGTAGGCTTCATCTGCAACAGGTATATCAGATGTTCCTCCGCTAACAACTACGATTTTTCCTTTACCATTGTTATGTATTTCATTATTCCTAATCTTTAATATTTTCGATAGTTCTTCATATTCGCAATTAGGATAAATATTTTTGATTTTTTCAAAAGTTTCTATTCTACATCTAGTTCCCAGTATATTTGATTTTTTTTCTACCATTTTACCTATGATTCCTAATATATGTTCATCACTCTTACCTTCACAATAGATAACTTCTGGGTATCCATTTCTTATTTGTCTATGATGATCTATATTGGCATATCCAATATCTTCATATGGTAAGTTCTTAAGTGAATCTAAAGCATCATCTATATTAGTAGATCCACATTTAACATTTTCTAATAACTTCCTTAAGTCCATATACAATCCTCTCTTGTTTATATACTTCAATACATATTAATCATAATATATCTATTTAGCTCCAATAATTAATTTCAGATTTAAAAATATAATATATTAAAATTATAGCACTACTAGTAACTAAACGGTTTATAAGTTGAATTTTAATAAAATTTTATAGATGAATAATAAAAAAGAATAACTCCGTTTATCAGAGTTACTCTTTTTTATCCAATGACAATTTATTGACATTCTATATATGATTATACAAATATATTTTTTATGCGTTCTTAAGTTCTTGTATATGAGCTTGAACTTCTTCCATTTTAACTTTATCAAGTGGGTAAAATTTCATCGCTATTAAAGATGCTATCCATCCTAACATTGGCATTCCTATAAATAAAAACATTGTCATCCAGAATATTTGCGGATTAGCAGTATCAGTTACATCTGGCATTCTATCAGCAAATCCTATTGATGCAACACCAAATGCTACTATTGTTGTTGCAAAAGATGATATTAACTTATCTATAAATGAGAATAATGTTCCCATCATACCTGGTACAAAACGCCCACTTAAATAAGTTTCATAATCAGCACAATCTGATATCATCGGTATAACAAATGCTCCAGAAACAGATACTGATCCTCTTGCTAGTATGTATACTCCTATAAATGCTATTGTCATAAAACCAACATTTTTTAAACTTATTTGTGTTGGATCTCCAAATACTAATAATGCAAATAATGCAGTAAAAGAAATAATTGAAGCCCATGTTCCTAAAACTAAAGCTTTCTTTTGCCCTAGTTTTTGTGCATATTTTGTACCAAACATAGTTATTAATATATTTGGTATCAATACTATAGTACCTATAGTGCCTGCTAAAGAATAATCTCCCATTAATATACCAAATAACATTACTGTAACCGCTGCATTAGATGCAACATTTGAGGCTATTTTATCAGTACTTGCTGCTACTACAAGCATTTGTAAAGCTCTATTTCCTTTTAATACTGGCCAATAATCTTTGAATCCAACCTTTTTTGTTTTGCTGCCTAAACCAAAAAATTCACTTCTATCCTTAGTCCATATACCAACTATTGCTAATGACGTTAATATAGCTGAAACTATTATAGTAAATGTTATTAATTCATGATATAAACCGATTTCACCAAATCCACCATACTTAGGAACTAAGTAACTTGACATATATATTTGCATTCCATTGAAAAGTATTGCATTATATATCGCATCAAATAAACCAAATTTAGGTCTTTTAGAAGGGTTATTTGTCATACACGCTTGACCAGCCTTTGTACAAGCTGTTTGACAAGTATATCCAATTATATAAACTGCATAACATCCTATAAAGTATATTAATCTAATATTTTCAGGAACCTTATGTACAGTTGTATATATTATAAAAGTCATTATTCCTAATATAATATTACCTACAACTATAAATGGTCTAAACTTACCAAACTTACCATCTGTCTTATCTATTAAAAATCCAACTATTGGATCTGTAATCCCATCAAATATACGCATTGCTGTTAGTATAAAACCAACCACTGTAACTAATAACCCAGCTATACCACTTGCATACATTGATATATACCCCATAGCAAACATATACAGATTTGTAGCTATATTATTTAAAGCAAATAATCCTAATCTCCATGTTGGACAGTCATTATATATATCTAAATTGTCAGAAAACTTCTTTACTTTAGCTAAATTCCCTTCCATAGTTTATCCCCCTAATTTTTAATAACGTTTTCCCGGATTTCAAAATACTAATTTTTGTTTTAGTATTTACTAATTTGTATAATTTACTTATTTATTCTTTACTTTATAATTTAATAAATTATTTATATTAGTCCAAATCAACTTAAATATTTTTAACAATCACCAGTACAAAATTTATATATATTTTTAATTTAGCATTGTTAAAGCATATAAGTTTTAACAATGCTAAATAAGGTTATAATTTTCTATATTACATACTTAAATCACAACATATACTGTTATGATTAAATCTATCTTCATAACCTAAATTTCTTAAGTTTCTTGCACTTATTTCTAAGCTTTCATATGGATCTCTACCATATGTATTATCTTGCTCTATAAATATATGCTCTACTCCTGTTTCTCCAGCTAAATCTATTATCGCTTTCATGTCTAAGTTTCCTTCACCTATCTCAGCAAATTCAACTACATCAGCCATACTTCTCATTATACCTTCTACTCCACCAGATAAATCAAGAGTTTGACTTATTCTGTAGTCTTTTATGTGTATTATCTTAGTTCTTCCTTCTAATTTCTTTATCCATTCCAAAGGATTTACTCCTCCTCTTTGTAACCAGTGTACATCAAGTTCAAATCCTAAGTATTCTGGATCACTTTCTTCAACCATTATATCCATTAAGTATTTACCATCATATTTAGAAAATTCCATGTGATGGTTGTGATAATATAGTGATAAACCTTCTTCTTTTAATCTTCTTCCCATTTCATTTAATTCTTTAGTATATTCTATTATTTTTTCTTTTGATCCTAAACAATCAAATGATATCATACCTATTCTTATATATTTACAATTTAAAGCCTTAGTATCTGCTACTATTTTATCAAAATCATCTCTTAAGTTTTCCATTTTTATTCCTGGCATCATTGATTTTATAGATGCACTTGTAGCACAAACTTTCATATCAAATTCTTCTAAAGAACTTTTTATTTCAGCTACGTTTTCAGGTGACATTTCAACTTGTGATAATTCTACTGTAGAAAATCCTAATTCTTTAACTTTTTTAAATGTTTCTCTTATTCCATCTTTCGCTATTTTATCTTTTAGCATCATCATTTGAACGCCTATTGTAGGTTTTTGCATAATATATCCCCCCAAAGTATTGTTTTTCTTGATTCAGAAGACTCTCTTATTAAATCTATAATTTTTATAGATGGTATAGCATCTTTTATATGAATATAATCCTTAGAGTTATTCATTAAACAGTCATAGTATTTATTTATTAATTTACCATGACTAGCCCCATAATAATGCTTTAAACCACTAAGTCTTTCATCTTCCGCTATTTCAATTAGATCTCCGTCTATATGTCTATATAATTTACTGTCTTTAATACTAAATATTCCATTTTCTAATACAACTTCTATTTCTACACTAGAATTAGTTGCATTAGCTATTGTTGCAAAGAAAATTCCCCTTGCTCCATTTTCAAAATTTATAATTGCATTTACTGTATCTTCAACTTCTATGTCATAGTCTAAGAAATTATCTATATTTCCCTTTATAGATTCTATCTTCCCACCTAATAATTGCATTAAATCTAATGTATGTACTGCCTGGTTAATCATAACTCCACCACCAGCTAGTTCCATTTTGCCTCTCCATGGCTTTACTGTGTAATAGTCATTAGGTCTATTCCATGCAACTAAACCTTTCACTCCTATTACCTTTCCATAAACACCAGAATTAATTATTTCTTTAAGTTTTTCAACAGTATTGTTATATCTATTTTGTAAACATATACATATATTTTTATCTGTGCTATCACTTAACTCTATAAATTTTTCAGTTTCCTCTGTATTTAAGCAAAGTGGTTTTTCTAGGAGTACATTTACTCCTAGATTAGCCACTTCTTTAGTTACAGGGTAGTGAAGGTAATGTGGTAAACATATATGCACACAGTCTAAATTTTCTTTTTGAATCATTTCTATATAATCAGTATAGAAATTCACATTTTCAATTAAGCTACTCTTAGTTTCATCTATATCACATACTGCTACTAATTCTGCCTTCTCACTTAACTTGATAGAATGAAGATGAATCATAGAAACATCTCCTAGACCTATGATACCCACTCTTAGAGCCATACATTCCCCTTCTTTCTGCTTTATATCTCTTATACAAAAACTTCTTCTTTATTTTTAGCTTCTTCTTCTATTCTCTTATTTAGTTCTGATAAATATAAATCTTCATTGAATGGTAATTCAACATCTTTGCCTAACCAGCTAGATAAGTGCATTGCATTTGATAACATTACACCTTTTATACCTTCTGTTCCAGGAGCTAATAATGGAGTTCCTTCTAATATAGCTTCTGTAAAGTTTATCATAACGTTAATATGTTGAGTTCCCCATTGATCCGGTATTTCAAATTCTTCAACATCAAATATATCTGACATACCTTCGCCTCTAAATAAGTTAGCAACATCAGCAAATGTTAATCTCTTGTTTAATTCATTTTCACTTTCTTTCATTCTCTTAACTGTTACCTTCTTACTTCCTTCAACTAATATCTTTCCTTTATCACCGTGTATTTCAAATCTATCAGTTCCTAATATATCATGTGTACAAGTTATAAATGTTCCTGTAGCTCCATTTGGATATTCAACAAATGCAGTAACATCATCTTCAACTGCTATATTTCTGTGAGAACCAAATTGTAAGTTTGCTCTTACTTTAGATGGCATCCCACATATCCATTGCCATAAGTCTAATTGGTGAGGTGCTTGATTTGCTAAAACTCCTCCACCTTCTCCAGACCAAGTTGCTCTCCAGCTACTCATATCATAGTATGCTTGTGGTCTCCACCAAGTAGTTATTATCCAGTTAGTTCTTCTTATTTCCCCTATTTCTCCGTTTGATACTATTTCTTTTATTTTTTGATATAGCGGATTTGTTCTTTGGTTGAACATCATACCAAATGTTAAGTGTGGCTTAGATTCTGCTAATTCATTCATTTCTCTAACTTTTTTAGTGTAAACACCAGCTGGTTTTTCAACTAATGTATGTAAATCTCTATTTAATGCTTCTATAGCTATTACAGGGTGATCATAGTGAGGTGTTGCTATTAATACTGCATCTATTTCTTTACTATCTAACATATCTATGTAGTTATCAAAGAATTTAACATCTTTAGGTAATTTTTCTAAAGCCCATTCTTTTTTTTCTGGATTAACATCACATACAGCTGTAAGTCTAGCATTTTTAACTTTTCCTTCTGCTAACCAAGTTGCATGAGATCCTCCCATTTGCCCTATACCAACTATCCCAAATCTAACTTCTTTCATTTCTCTTCCCCCTATTGTTTTTAATCTAAAATCTATACTCTTTAGTATATCTACTAAAGATTTATACTGAAGTGCATATGCACTTTTACCATCTAACCCCTTGTCTGTCTTTATAATGTCATGAACATCTTCTAATTCTAAATCTTTTAATGAATCAAATATTACTAAATGTGGTTCCATAGTTAAGAAACCTTCGTATCCATTTCTTATAGCATCTGTTAAGATTTCCTCTATTTTACCTTCACCTGTACCACATACAACATTTTCTTTATCAGCTTGATTAGCATCTTTTATATGGTAGTATTCTATATAATCTTTTAAAAGTTTATAACACTCTTTAGTATCTTCTTTACATTGAACAAAGTTTGCAAAATCAAATATACCCTTAAAATTATCTGAATCAACTTCTTTAAATATAGTTAAACATCTACTAGCTATATCACCATATATATCTTTTTCATTTTCATGAAGAAGAATTACATTATATTTTTCTGCTATGCTAGCAAATATTTTTAATTTTTTTATTACTTCATCTCTATAATCTTCAGGATTTTTATCCTTTGGAATATAAAAACTAAACATTCTTATGTATTTACAATCTAATATATTAGCCATTTTGCAAAGCTTTTCTAATAAATCAACTTGCTTTTCAAAACCTTCATTATCATCTACAAATACTTTTCCTATAGGAGAACCTATAGAAGAAACTTTTATGTTATATTCAACCAACTTA
The DNA here is from genome assembly GCF_900015215.1 of Romboutsia ilealis. Classification (NCBI taxonomy): domain Bacteria; kingdom Bacillati; phylum Bacillota; class Clostridia; order Peptostreptococcales; family Peptostreptococcaceae; genus Romboutsia; species Romboutsia ilealis. The sequence continues at coordinate 2,326,917 of NZ_LN555523.1, forward strand.
GGTTTTATATACTCATTAAGTTCATCTATAGAGTATTCACTAAAATTCTTCTCATTTACCCCCCTTATAGATATATAATTCATTCCTAGATTTTTAACAGTTTCTAGTTGAGTAGTAAAATCACTACTTATTTCATCTGAGAAACCTGATATATGTATATTTTGTAACATACATTCCCCCCTATACTTTTGTTATTTTTTTAACTTTAATTAGTTTTATTATCTAACATAAAACTTAATTAAATATGTATTTTGTATAATTAACTCGTTGTGCTAGTTAAATTTTTCAATAATAAAACTCCAACAAATATAGTATCCTAAGATTATCTCTACTATTCTAAAGGAGGATTATATATGCTAGAGTTTAATAATTATTATATCCAAGATCAAAAAAATTTAACTGATTTATTTACAAATATATTTGTAATTATAGATGATATATATAATGAGATTATACCTATAACTGTAAGTAATAGACGTAATATAAAAGATAGCAAACTTTCTGATAGTGAGATAATCACTATTAGCATAGTTGGTGAACTTTTAACTATTGATTCTGAAAAAGCATTCTTTAGTTTGCTTAAAAGGGAATATAAAAATCTATTTCCAAAGATAGGAGATAGAACGAGATTCAACAGAACTAAAAGAAACTTATATTGGGTAATATCTAAAATAAGAGAGCATATTTCTTTATTTATGCAATCTTATTCTAACAATATAAGAATTGTAGATAGTATGCCTATTCCAGTATGTGAATTTGGTAGAGCACATTTTAGTAAATGCTTTAAAGGCGAAGCCTCTTATGGTAGATGTCCTTCAAAAAAACAAACTTATTTTGGATTTAAATTTCATGCTCTTACTACAATAGATGGATTTTTATCTGATTATATTATAACTCCAGCTAATGTAGATGATAGAAATGCAGTATGGGATTTATGTGATAAATATAAATCTATTTCTATTATTGGTGATAAAGGGTATGTAAATAAAAGGCTAACGCCTGAACTGAAAGTTGAAAAGGATATAAATCTATTATTTTTAAAGCGCGGAAATAGTAAAGATAATTATCCCAAAGATATAAGACAATTGATATTTAAAGCTAGAAGAAGGATAGAAACTAGTTTTTCTCAGTTGGCAGAACAATTAAATTTGAATAAAGTAAAAAGTAAATCAATGTTAGGATTTATAACTAGAACTTCAATAAAAGTTTTAGCTCATAATATATCATTTCTAATAAACAAATTAATGGGAAATGAAGATTCTATATCTAAAATAAAAAGATTAGTATTTGGATAAAAATTACAAATACTAATCTTTCATAGGATATTCTTTTTTGCACAATTTAAATTCCTTTATTTGGAAAAATAATTAACTAGCACAACAGATTAATTATTAAAAATATATATTATACTTATCTCAGGAATTCGTTTTCCCTTATATCATTATAGTATCAGAGGTATTTTTAACTTGCAATAAATACTCTTCTACATTATCTTACATACCCTAATTGCTATTATAGATTTTTTAACAATTTTAGAAATCATATTTTCATTTTTACTATGTTTTTTCTTATTACCTCTATAATAGACTCTTTTATTCTTACATCATACACGGTATATCATGATTATATTCTTATAAATATATCTTACTTATCCATATTTTAATAACAACTTTAATATAACTATATAGATTTATATCTATAAAAAATTCTCTTCGCTTGAGTGACGTGTCGGCGAAACACTTCATGTCGCCAACGACTTCGTTCGTTGCTTGAGCCACTGCGTGGGCGAAGTATTTCAAAATATTTTTTACGCTCAAAACCAATTTATTGATATTACTTACATTCAGAATTTATCCACATTTTTTTAAGTATTATAATATCCTTAAGCATAAAAAAGATGGTTCTACTGTTTGTATAACCATCTTCATTATTTATTCTTCGTGCTTCATCTGATGTTTTAATTCTTTTTCTAATTTCTTTTCTTCATGTCTTTCATGTCTTTCTTCTTTTTTCTCTTCATGATCTACTTTGCGACCTTGTTTAACTTTTTCATGTTCTTCATGCTTCATTTGGTGTTTTAACTCTCTAGCAAACTTCTTTTCTTCATGTTTTTCATGTCTTAACTCTTTATGTTGCTCATGACGAGCTTCCATGCCTTCTATATCTTTTTTCATTTCTTCAATAAATTTGCTCATTTATATACCTCCTAAAATGACCTTAATAAGATTCCTATTATAGTAACCTAACTTTTAAATAATAGTATGCAATATATCAAAAAAGTTAATAAAACTAATATGAGTTATGATATAAAATTTAAACAACGAGTAATTGAATATAGAGAAGAAGGACACACTTTCAAGGAAACTTGTAAAGTATTTAAAATATCTGAAACAACACTAATAAGATGGATAAACAAAAAAAAGGAAGGGAAATTAGGCGAAGTAAAAATAAGAGTTAGAAAACCAAAAAAGATTTGTCCAGAACAATTAGTTAAATATATAGAACAGTATCCAGATGCATACTTATATGAGATAGCAGAAGAATTCAATTGTAGTGATGTGGCTATATTTAAAGCACTTAAGAAACTAAATATAACACGAAAAAAAAGACAACTTTATACAAGGAGCAATGCAAAGAAAAAATAAAAAAATATTTAAATGAAATAAAATATTTTAAAGAAGAAGATATAGTATACATTGATGAAACAGGGATACAAGGATATATTTATAGAGAATATGCTAGAGCCGTAAGAGGTAAAAAGGTTTATGACAAAATACCTGGCAAAAAGTATAAAAGAATAAATATAGTAGCAGGAAAATGTGTAGATAAGATAATCTCTCCTTTAGTATACGATAAAATAATGGATAGTGAGTTTTTTGAAAAATGGTTCAAAGAAATGTTTTTAAAAGAAGTAGAAGAAAACAAAGTTATTGTAATGGATAATGCAACATTTCATTGTAAAAGTAGACTATATGAATTATGCAAGAATGCTAACAAAAATCTAAAATTAATATTTTTACCACCATATTCTCCAGATTTAAATCCAATAGAAAAGTACTGGGCAGTATTAAAAAAGAAGTTGAAAAAAATAGTTAAAAATAACATAAGTTTAGAAGAAACTATTTACCAACTTTTTAAAGTTAATTGACTATAATATATTTTACAAATTTTATTTTAGTATTCTCATTTTAAATTTAATAATAAAATATTAACTTATATATACAAAAAAAGAGTAGCAAAATTGCTACTCTTTTTATTACATCATTCCTGGCATTCCTCCGCCCATTCCTGGCATAGCAGGTTCAGATTCTGGTAAATCTGCAACTGCCGCCTCAGTAGTTAAGAATACTCCAGCTATAGATGCTGCATTTTGTAAAGCACTTCTAGTAACCTTAGTTGGGTCAACTATACCAACTTCTATCATGTTAACATATCTTTCATTTAATGCATCAAATCCTACCTCAGGTTCTGCATTAATTACTCTTTCTGTTATAACAGCACCCTCAAGACCTGCATTTATAGCTATTTGTCTTAATGGTTCTTCTAATGCTTTTCTTATTATCTTAGCACCTATTTGTACTTCACCTTCTAGTTCTAATACTAACTTATCTAAAGCTGGTATTACACTAACTAATGCAGTACCACCACCAGCAACTATACCTTCTTCAACAGCTGCTCTTGTTGCATTAAGTGCATCTTCTATTCTTAATTTTCTTTCTTTCATTTCAACTTCCGTAGCAGCTCCTACTTTTATAACAGCTACTCCACCAGCTAATTTAGCTAATCTTTCCATTAGTTTTTCTTTATCAAACTCTGAAGTAGTTTCTTCTACTTGATGCTTTATTTGATTAACTCTATTTTCTATAGCAACTTTATCTCCAAATCCATCTACTATTGTAGTAGCTTCTTTAGTTACTTTTACAGAACCTGCTCTACCTAACATAGTTACATCTGCTTCTTTTAGGTCATATCCTAATTCTTCAGATATTACAACTCCTCCAGTAAGTGTTGCTATATCTTCAAGCATTGCTTTTCTTCTATCTCCAAATCCTGGAGCTTTAACTGCAACAACTTCAAATGTTCCTCTTAATTTGTTAACTACTAATGTAGATAATGCTTCTCCATCTACATCTTCAGCTACTATTAATAATTTCTTACCTTGTTGAACTATTTGCTCTAATATAGGTAATATATCTTGTATGTTAGATATTTTTCTATCCGTTATTAATATATATGGATCATTTAATATTGCTTCCATCTTATCTACATCTGTAACCATGTATGCTGAAACGAACCCTCTGTCAAATTGCATCCCTTCAACAGCATCTAATTCAGTATTCATAGTTTTAGATTCTTCAACAGTTATAACACCATCTTTTCCTACTATTTCCATAGCTTCTGCTATTAATGCTCCTACTTCTTCATCCCCTGCAGATATAGAAGCAACTTGAGATATAGATTCCTTAGTTTCTATAGTTCTAGATTGAGATTTTAATTCTTCTACTGCAACTTCAACAGCTTTTTGTATACCTTTTCTTATTAAAACTGGATTAGCTCCTGCTGTTACATTTTTTAACCCTTCTCTTATTATAGCTTGAGCTAAAACTGTAGCAGTTGTAGTACCATCACCAGCTACATCATTAGTTTTAGTAGCAACTTCCTTAACTAATTGAGCTCCCATATTTTCAAATCTATCTTCTAACTCTATTTCTTTAGCTATTGTTACACCATCATTAGTTATAAGAGGTGCTCCAAATTTTTTATCTAATATAACATTTCTTCCTTTTGGTCCTAAAGTAACTTTTACTGTATCTGCTAATTTATTTACACCTGTTTCTAACGCTTTTCTAGTATCTTGAGCAAATTTAATTTCTTTAGCCATTATTAACCCCTCCTATAAATTATTCAACTACTGCTAATATATCACTTTGTCTTAGTATTGTGTATTCATTTCCTTCTATCTTAACCTCAGTACCTGCATACTTTTGGAATATAACTTTATCTCCTACTTTTAATTCCATAGTTATCTCTTTTCCGTCTACTATACCACCTGGGCCCACTTCTATAACTTCAGCCATTTGTGGTTGCTCCTTAGCTGTCCCTGGTAAAACTATACCACTTGCAGTTTTCTCTTCAGCCTCTATTTTTTTTATAACTACTCTATCAGCTAATGGTCTTATCTTCATATTTTTACCTCCTAGTAAATATTCATATGTAAAAATAAAAATTCGCTTTGCTCATTTCGCCAACGATATATCCTTGCTACCGCTATAGATACATCCGTTGCTCAAAATAATTGTTGAATTTCAAAATATATATTTTATAATACATTTGAATATAAAAATATACTATAATGAATTTATCACTCTCTAACCAAGAGTGCTAACAATTATTATAGTATATTAATTATATCCATTTTTCAATAGTTTTTAAAAATTTTTTATAATATAGGTGAAAATAGTCTCGCTATTGATTCTTTCACCTTTTTAACCATACTTCTATTATTAAAATCTTCTATTTTTAACTCCTCACTATTTTTCATATCTTCTAAAAAATCCTTAGTCATAATATCTATTACTTCTTTATCATATATAAATGCATTTATTTCAAAGTTTAGCATAAAACTTCTTAAATCCATATTAGCTGATCCAGTTGAAGTTATTTTATCATCTATAATTATAACTTTAGAGTGTATAAAACCTTTTGTATACAAATAAACCTTACCTCCAGATTTCAGTATATCACTAAAATATGAATAAGATGCTGTATTTACTATTTTATGATCAGCTATTTTCGGGAATATAATTCTAACATCTACTCCACTTAAAGCTGCACTATTTAAAGCTTTTAGCAAGCTTTCATCTGGTATAAAATATGGTGTTTCTATATATATGCTTTTTTTAGCCTGACATATAGCTGAAAAATAAGCATAATGTATAGCCTCCCAATCACTATCAGGCCCACTTGCTACAACTTGAACCATACTATTTCCGCAGTGACCTATTTTAGGGAAAAATCTTTTAGTTAAGAGAATCTCTTTTGTTGTATAATACCAATCTGTTAAAAAAATCATTTGAAGCATATATACTGAAGTACCTTCTACTCTTATATGAGTATCTCTCCAATAACCAAACTTCTTATTCCTTCCTAAATATTCATCACCTATATTTATTCCACCGGTATATCCTATAGAACCGTCTATTACTACTATCTTTCTATGATTCCTATAATTTAATTTACCTCCTAATATAGGGAATTTATTCGGTATAAATGGTTCAATTTGTATACTATACTTTCTCATTTCATTAAAGAAATTTCTATGAAACCAGAATCTCCAACATCCTACATCATCATACAAAATTCTAACCTTAACACCTTGTTTTGCTTTTTCAATTAATGCATTCTTTATCTTTGTTCCAATTTCACTTTCTTTTATTATAAAATATTCTAAGTGTATATATTCTTTAGCATTTTCTATATCTTTAAGAAGTCTTTCAAATTTTTGATTTCCATCAACATAGACTTCTATATTATTATTAGTTGTAAATGGAAATACTCCTGTATTTAATAATAAACTTATAACTCTTCGCTTAACAAAATCTTCATCTTCTAGGTCATTAAGTATTCTATTGTTCTTTATAGATTTTTGTTCTAATGTTACTAACTCTTCTATTTCATCTAAGTTCTCAAATAAATTTTTATCCTTTATATCTGTTGCTAGTTTTTGAGTTCTAAGCATTTTTATCTTTCGTATATTTCTACCAAATACCGCATATATCACAATTCCTAAACCTGGTAATAATATAAATATTAATAACCAAGTCATAGTCTTAGCAGGATCTCTATTTTCAAGTATTATAGTCATAGATATTAAAGCTCCAGCGATGTAAGATATAATTAAATAACTTAAAAACAAAATACCTCCAACACTCATAAAAAATCTCCTTTTTATCTTCCTATACCAAGCTCCCTTGCATAATAGAATAAATACTGTTGTGCAAAACCAGATAATCCCTTAAACTTATCTATAGCATATGCTCTTATTTTAGATAAACTCATATCCTCTTCTACATAAAATTCTTGCATAACTCTTTTAACCCACACGTCTACCGGGAAAGTATCATACTTTTGCATTCCAAATAATGCAATGCAGTCACCCACCTTAGGACCAACTCCATTAAATTTTAATAATTCCTTTAAGCACTCCTCTGTATTTAACTTAGTATATTCAGATATATTTTCATTATTTAAAATAACACTATCTGTTGTACTTTTTATATATTTATCTCTAAATCCTGTTTGGCATGCTCTTATTTGTTCTTGGCTAGCCTTACTTAATTGTTCTGGGGTAGGAAAAGCATAATACTCTTTACCATTATATTCACCAATATATGTCCCGAACTCTCTAGATAAATTATTTATAGCTTTTTGTATCATAGGTATTCTGTTGTTTGATGATATTATAAACGATATAAGCATTTCCCATCCATCTTGTTTAAGAATTCTTATGCCATCACCAAATTCTGTCGCTTTTTCTAAATGCTCATCCATATTTCTTAATATCTCTTTTATATTTCCATAATCTGTTCCTAAATCAAAATATTCAAACCAAATATTATTAAAATCATCTAAATTAGTATTCTTTAAAAAAACTTTATCTCCTTGTTTTGAAACATTTATTACTCTTCCTTTTGCTACACCAGTATATGACTCATCATCTTCTTTAATCCATCTAAAACACTGACCACATTCAAATATATGCTTCGGATTAAAATCTGATATATCTTCTAATATAACTGTGTTATCTTTTTCGTAAACTTTCATAAATTAATACTCCTCAACGTAAATTATTATAAAATTATTATATCTTTAATTTACCCATATTTTACATAAATTAAATAAGTTAATTTAAATTATGCTATAAAATAAAAAGTCTAGAGTAGTATTTTAAATTTTTTTCTGATAAAATACATAAGACATTATTTTTAGAGGGTGATTTTACATGAATAATAGAGGTATATTTATAGCTGTTGAAGGACCTATTGGTGTAGGAAAAACTACATTAGCTAATATACTTAACCAACATTTTGGTTATACTCTTTTAAGAGAAATAGTTGAAGAAAATCCTTTTTTATCAAAATTTTATACAGATATTAAAGAATATGCTTTACAAACAGAAGCATTTTTTCTATTTAATAGATTTAAACAATTAGAGGATATTGAAAAAAATGTATTAAGTCTATCTAAGGGTGTTGTAAGTGATTATCATATAATAAAAAATCTTATATTTGCAGGTATTACACTTGATAAAATGCAATTTCATAGATATAAACAAGTATATAACATATTCGTTAATGATTTACCTCAACCCGATATTATAATATATTTAAATTCTAATACAGATGTTCTGATGAAAAGAATAGCAATGAGGGATAGAAGTTTTGAAAGGCAAATGGATAGAAACTATATTGATGGATTAAGAACGGAATATAAATATTATTTCAATCCATTATCTATAAAACACAACTTTATGGGTAAAGAACCTATAATAATCGAGATTGATAATTCTAATTTAGACTTCTTAAATAAAGAAGAAGATAAAAAATTTATAATAAATAAAGTGGAAGAAGCAATTTCAACTTTAGGAGGAAATACGACATGTTCAAATTAGTAAATCAATGCAATAAACCTTTAAATAGAGATTTATTCATAACAGTAGCTGGTAATGTTGGTGCTGGTAAATCAACTTTAACTAAATTAGTTGCACAAAAACTAGGATTTGAAGCACATTATGAAAAGGTTGATGGTAACCCATATTTAGAAGATTTTTATAAAGATCAAGAAAAATGGGGGTTCCACTTACAATTATACTTCTTAGCTCAAAGATTTAAACAACAAAAAGAAATAGACAGCAATGGATTAAATAATATCCAAGATAGAAGTATATACGAAGATGTAGAAATATTCGCTAGAAATTTATATGATAATAAAAAAATGACTAAGAGAGATTATATAACTTATAGAGATTTATTTAATGATATGGTTCCTTATTTAAGAAGACCTGACTTAATGATATATCTTGATGGATCTTTAGATTCTATAATCCATAGAATAAATCTTAGAGGTCGTGATATGGAAAAAACAGTCGATATAGAATACTGGAAAAATCTTCATGATAGATATGAAAAATGGATTACTGAGTATGACCAATCACCAGTTTTATATGTTAATATAAATGAAGTTGATCTAATAAATAATCCAGAACATTTAGATATGTTATGTGATAAAATAAAAGAAATACTAGGGATGTAGATATATACACTCCTAGTATTTCTTTTTATACATATAGTTTCAATAAATACTTTATTTATTCTTTTTATTACATTATTTTTAATTATTATAAGAATATAGATATTAATATTATAGCAGTTACTACTTGTAATAAACCTACAAATAGAGCATATAATGATACAGATTTACCTTGTTTTATTAATTCTCTTAAATTAACTCTAAGTCCTATTGCACCTAATGCTATTATTTCAAGTTTATTACTTATAGCCTTAAATAAACTTGATACCTCTGGAGAGATTATATTTACTGTAAATAATGCACATGTTATAAAGAAACCTATAACATACCATGGTATTTTTATTTTACCTTTTTTAACATCTGATACTTCTTCTTCTATTATTTCATGGTTAGTTTTATGTTTTATATGACCAAGTGTAAATACTACTACAACTAATAGTATAACCCTTACTATTTTAAATATCATAGCCATTTCTTTAACATGCTCATTTACCATTTCTCCACTGGCAACAACTTGTCCTACTGATTGAAGTGTTCCACCTATCATAGCTGATGTTTTTACAACTTCATGGTTATATAACCGTCCACATAAAACAGGAAGTAAAAACATTAAAAATATACCAGTTATATTTACTATTGTGATAGTTATTCCTTTATCATCATCATTTGCATCTATAACTGGAGCTGTTGCAGCTATTGCAGATGAACCACATACTGCATTTCCACTTGCCATAAGCATTCTAAAATTCTGACTAAAACCTAATTTTTTACCTATATACATTGTTCCAACTATAGTAATTGCCATTTGTATAACAACAAAAATTATTCCGCTAAATCCTAATTCCATTAACTTTGTTACGCTTAAAGTACCTCCAAGCAATACTATTGAGTATGATAATAGATTAGTTTCAGAAAATTTATATCCACTTTGGAACACTTTTTGTCCTAAGAATAAGTTCCCTACTAACATACCTAAAAATATTGCTATAGTTCCTGCCCCTAAACTCGGCATAAACTTTGCTAATCCCATACTAATTAAAGATACTAATATAGCTACTATAAGTCCTGGTATTATATTTTTTATTTCACTTAATACTTTATTACTTTTACTCATAAATTCTGCCTCTCCTCTAAAATGTTATTTTTATTTGTATTATGCCCATATTCAATTCAAATAAATATATTTTCCAAAACTAATCATCTATTATTATATAAGCTTAATTTATATAAGTAAAATAAATAAAATATATAATATGTATTAATATTTTTAATTATTATGTGTATAATATATATAATAATTATATCAACTTTAGGAGGTATTGTATTGTTTGAAGAATTGAAAACTTTTATCGCTGTAGTAGAACATAAAAACTTTACAAAAGCCGGTGAATATTTAAATTTATCTCAACCAAGTGTCAGCACACATATAAAAAATTTAGAAAGTTATTATGGCGTTACTTTAATTAATAGATCTATAAAACATAAATCAATTGTTATAACTGAAAACGGCTATAAACTTTATAACAGGGCAAAAGAAATTCTACATATTTTAGATACTACATATATGGAAGTTAGAGATATTTCAGACTCGATCAAAGGAATTATAAAGATTGGTGCTAGTTTAACTATTGGGGAGTATATTTTACCTAAATTTCTTACTATTTTTCGTGAAAAATATCCAGATATAGAGGTTGATCTACTTATCGAAAATACCACTATAATTGCTGAAAATTTAAAGGATTTAACTTTAGATATCGGATTTATAGAAGGAATATCTTCATACCCTAATTTGAATCAAGAATATTTATCAGAAGATAAAATGGTTTTAGCAGTTCCTTATGATTCCCGCTGGATCAATAATAAATTTAACTTCGATTTATTACAAAATCAAAATTGGGTAGCTCGAGAAGAAGGGTCCGGTACTAGAGAATATTTAAATCTATATTTGAACTCAAATAAAATAATCGCAAAAAATTTAATGATTTTAGGTAGTAATTATGCAGTTAAAGAAGCTGTTAGAAATGGACTTGGAGTAACTATAATCTCTAATTTTGTAGCTGACCCAGCAGCTAAAAATAAAGAGTTAATCACCATAGAATTGGACAAATTTTACAATCGTAGTTTTTCTTATATTTTACCTAAAAATATGAATATTACAAAAGCTACTGAGGTATTTTTAGAAGAATTTAAAAATTACTTATTAACTATTACTAAGTAATTTTATTAATTATACAAGTATATTTTTATAATTAAACTATATTATTCTTTAATAAATATAAGGACTTAGCAATTCCTAAGTCCTTATATCAATTTATATTTAATTACATTCCTAGTTCTTTAAACTCTCTACTTCCAGGTTTAACCAACTCTATTTTTCCTTCTTTACATAAAGGACACTCATCAGCATCATGAACTTGTATATCTAACTTTATTGCACTATATATAGGCATACCTATATCTTTAGAAGTTCTATTTGCTATGCAAGCTACCCCTATAACTTCTCCACCTAATTTTTCTAAAGCCTCTTTAGTTTCTATCGTTGATTTTCCAGTAGTAACAACATCTTCAGCTATTATTATTTTGGCTCCAGGACTAACCTCAAATCCTCTTCTAAGCTCCATTACTCCATCTTTTCTTTCAGTGAATACAGTCTCCTTATTTAATTGTCTTCCTAATTCATAAGAAACTATAACTCCACCCATTGCAGGTCCTACTACTAAATCTATATCTAAATCTTTTATTTGATCAACTACTGTACTTAATACCTGCTCTGCATATTTAGGAAATCTTAATACTTTAGCACATTGTACATATCTATTGCTGTGCTTTCCTGAAGATAATAGGAAATGACCTTCTAATAATGCATCACTTTTCTTTAATATTTCTACTACGTCTACTTTACTCATAACTATGTCCTCCCAAATTTTCATATGTTTATTTTAAATTATTATATTATTCCTCTAATTTCGTCTAAACTTTTTATTCCTTCTTTTTTCATAAATTCTTCTATTCCGTCTATTATTTCAATACCAATTTTAGGATTTATGAAATTTGCAGTTCCAACCTGGATACACGTTGCTCCAGCCATTATAAACTCTATGGCATCTTGAGCTGTAGTTATTCCACCCATTCCCATAACTGGTATGCTTACATTTTTACATACCTCATGAACCATTCTAAGAGCTATTGGTTTTATGGCTGGACCAGATAAACCTGCATATATATTTTCAAATACTGGCTTTCTCTTATGTATATCTATAGCCATTGCTTTAAATGTATTCACTAAAGATATACCATCTGCACCTTCTTCTTCACAGACTTTAGCCATACCAACTATGTCTTCAGCATTAGGTGATAATTTAACTACAAGAGGTAAATCTGTAACTTTTCTAACTGCTCTTACTACTTCTCTTGCAACTTCATTTTTTATACCAAATGCCATTCCACCAGCTTTTACATTTGGACAAGATATGTTTAACTCTATCATATCTATAGATTGATTATTTAAAAGTTCAGCTCCCTTTACATAATCATCTAAAGTTCCTCCGCCTAAATTAGCTATCCTTACTAAGTTTAAACCTTTAAAAAACTTTAGTTCATTATCTATGAATCCTTGAACACTTGGATTTTCAAGTCCTACACTATTCATCATTCCAGATGGAGTTTCCCATACTCTCATCCCTTTATTTCCATCTCTTTTTTCTAAAGTAAGACCTTTACTACTTATCCCTCCTAATTTTTGTATGTCATAAATTTCATTATACTCTTTGCCGAATCCAAAGGTTCCTGAAGCCATAACAACTGGATTTTTAAAATCGATATTCCCGAATTTTACACCTAAATTAGCCATTGAATATCACATCCTCTCCCCAAAATACCGGTCCATCTTTACACGTTTTCTTATTTCCAAACTGTGTTTTACAAGTACATACTAAACATGCTCCAACTCCACATGCCATATGATTTTCTAGAGACACCATTATCTTCGTATTAGTTCCTTCTGTCATCTTAACTAGCTTTTCCATCATAGGAGTCGGTCCACAAGCTAGTATATAATCATATTTTTCAATATCTAAAATATCCGTTACAAATTTATCCCCTATAGCTATATGCACTTCATTACAAACTTCTTTGTATTCTTCTTCTAGTATGGCTTCTTTTCTAAAACCTAAATACGCATCACAATTTTCTATATTCTTAGCAACTAAGTAAAGTGGTGCTACTCCGATTCCTCCACCTACTAAAGCCACCTTACCTTGAACCTTTTCATAACCATTTCCATATGGACCTTCTAACTTTATAGTTTCGCTTACTTTTACTTTGCTTAAGATTTGAGTTCCTTCTCCTACAACTTTATATAAAAAACTTATACTATTCTCGTCTATATCGTGTATACTTATAGGTCTTGAAAGAAGTGGAAATTTATCCCATGCTCTTAACATATAAAATTGACCCATTTTTCCTTCAAACTTACCTTCAATTCTCAGAAGGTACATATCTTCCCCTACATATCTATTTTCAATTACTTTGTACATATTCATTCGCCCCTTGCCATCATATATTTTATCAAGATTTATATATAGTCTATTGCTGCTTCTTCCAAAGAATTTTGAGATTCTTTTGCACCTAAAAGTTTCATTATTAAAGCCATTCTTACAAACATTCCATATTTAGCTTGCTTGAAGTATACTGCTCTTTCATCAAAATCAACCTCTGCATCTATTTCATTTACCCTTGGTAATGGATGCATAACAAGCATATCTTCTCTAGCATTTTGCATTTTCGACTTATTTAATATATAGTAATTCTTTAATTTTTCATATTGTTCTTGATTTTCAAATCTTTCTCTTTGAACTCTTGTCATATATAAAATATCTAGACTACCTATAACTTCGTCTAAATTATTTGTTTCGTAATATGCATGTCCTTGTTCTTGTATAGCCTCTTTTATATATTTTGGCATCTTTAATTCATCTGGAGATATAAATATAAACTTAGTTCCTTTATATCTAGACATAGCCTTTACTAAAGAATGTACAGTTCTTCCATTTTTTAAATCTCCACATAATCCTATTGTATGATTATCTAAACTTCCTTTTAGGGATTTTATAGTAAGTAGATCGGTAAGTGTTTGTGTTGGATGTTGGTTTCCTCCATCTCCTGCATTTATAAAAGGTATTTCTGTATATTTTGCTGCTTCCTCAGCTGAACCTGCTACTGGATGTCTCATTACTATTACATCTGCATAACATGATACTGTTCTTATAGTATCTCCTAATGATTCTCCCTTTGATACAGATGATGAATTAGGTTCTGAAAATCCTACAACGCTTCCTCCTAATCTATACATAGCTGATTCAAAGCTTAACCTTGTTCTTGTTGATGGCTCATAAAACAATGTAGCCAGTAATTTACCTTCACATACACGAGAATATTTTGATGGGTTCTCAATTATATTTTGAGACAGTGATAATATTTGATTTATTTCTTCAACAGAAAAGTCTTCTGATTGGATTAAATTTCTTCCTTTTAATAACATATTATTTCCTCCCTTTTTAGCCTCTCTGGACTAAATTTAAAAGTTTTTTTTATAATATAATTTTATATTCTGATAGTAGCTTAACACCTTTTTTTTACAAAGTCAACATATTTTATGTTAATTTATTTAACTTAAAAATGCTTCTAGATTAAGATTTTAGATAAATATTCCTAGAAATATATTTATTAAATTATATCTATTAACATTTATATATCAATCCTTTATAAATATATATATTCTCTTATTTTCATATAAAAAATTCGCTTCGCTTGAGCGACGTGTCGGCGAAACATTTCATGTCGCCAACGACTTCGTCCGTTGCTTGAGCCACTGCGTGGGCGAAATATTTCAAAATCTTTTTTACGTTCAAAACCAATTTGTTGATATTGCTTACATTCAGAATTTATCCACATTTTTTTAAGTATTAGAATATCCTTAAGCGTAAAAAAGCCACCTATAAAAATAGGTGGCTATAATATCATATTATAAAACTCTCTTAGCTGTAACAAATCTTGAACTATAATAAGATGAGTTTATACTCGTTACACTAACTGTTTTTCCAGATGAAGGTGAATGTATCATATTTCCTCCACCTACATATATTCCAACATGGCTAACTCCTTTACCACTAGTATTGAAGAATACTAAATCTCCTGGTTGTAAGTTTGACTTACTTACAGTTGTTCCGTATCCTGACTGAGCACTAGATGTTCTTGGTAAGCTTACTCCAGCTGCATTTCTAAATACATAATATGTAAATCCAGAACAGTCAAATGAGTTTGGCCCTTCTGCTCCCCAAACATATGGAGATCCTATTTTAGAGTAAGCTAAATTTAAAACCGCTTGTACAGATGATGTACTTGATGCTGGTGGATTGTATGAACTATTGTTATTTTGTGCTGGTTTTTGAGTTTGTCCATTATTACTATTTGTAGAATTATTAGAACTTGATGAACTTGATGAATTCGATGAACTTGTTGAAGTTTGAGTTCTATTACTTTGAGTATTAGAAGTTTGAACTTCATTAACAACAACTGGTTCTTCTACTTCTATAACCGGAGCTTCTTCAGATACATAAAGTGATCTTATATATCCTTCATCTTCACCTTTTTTAACCTTTAGCCAGTTTTCATTAACTTCTAATACCTTTACTGTAGAACCTATCTCTAACTCTTTTATTACTTCAGAGTCAGTATTAGATTCTGCTCTTAAGTTCACCTTTTCTCCTGTAACGTATCCAATTGATTCTTTTATATCTACGTATCTAGAAGCTAACCATCCTTCTCCATCTTCTAAAGAAACTTTAACCCATTCTCCTTGAGTTCCTATAACTTTAAATTCATCTCCTGTATAAGCAACAGTTTTAACATCTCCACTATTTCTTATCTTTACAGCAACTCCATCTTTAACAACTGCTGTTTTATATGTAGTTTCTTGGTATTCACCTAAATCTAAAGTTCTATCTGAATTTTTATCATTTTCGTTGTTATTTTCTACTTGATCTGCGTTTGCTACCGTATTCATTGATAATGCCATTACTGATGCAAACATTGGTACTAATATTTTTCTCTTCATAATATTTCTCCCTCCAAAAATTAACCATAAATATAAATAATCTCATTATGTGTTATTTTTATAGATGCTCTTATCATTTAGGATAAAATACTAATACACAAGATTTTTGTAAATTTTTTAATATGTAATATATTTTGTAACTGTTTTGTAATCTATTCTTTTAATTTGTATAGTATTCTTATATTAATAAATTAACTAAGTATTTTTTAATAATAATTTTAAATTTACATCTTGTATAAATATAATATTCGTAATTAATTAAATTAATTATTTTATCCAATGTATCACCTAAAAATACATTCTTTAATAATTATTATATATCATTTATGCCTATAAGTAAAGATATTTATGGGTCTTGAGTCATTTAGTAACATAAATTCCACATTTATGTGTTTTTTATGTCTAAAATTAATTATTTTTTAAAATTAAAATTCATATTAATATTATAAATTATACAAAAGACGCCCTAACGATAATTTTTAAACGCTATTACTTATATCTTTTATAAGATTATTCATGTCCATAATTATATATACATATTTTTAATCAATTATAAGCAAATAGCATCTTTCATTTAGAAAAGATGCTATTTATTAACAGAATTAGAACGGCAAAACAACCCTTCTTTTATTTATTTAAATCTTCACTTATACCTTTTATTTTATTTAAAATTCTTTCACCTTCTGATCCTTGCAAAATAATTGGCTTATAATCATTTCTAGATTTTGTTGACGATATAGAACAAGGTATAACATTGGGAATATCTATACTTACTAATTTATTATTTTCAAAGTTGAATGTTTGTTGATATATCATAGAGTCCTTATCTCTTGGGTTTTTATTTCCACCAAAGCAAAAATTTCCTAGACTATATGCTATATATTTTCCCTTATATTCTTCAATACCCTGCAATACATGAGGATGTGAACCTACAACTAAATCGCTACCATAATCTATCGCATCATACGCAAAATCTTTTTGAGTTTGATTTGGAGTATATGATTTTTCTATTCCCCAATGAAAGTATACAGCTACCATATCTGCTTCTTTTTTCATTGATTCTATATCACTTTTCATAGCCCCTAAATTCTCTTTAGTATAATTTTCCAACCAACCATTATACCCTAAAAGTCCCACCTTAATTCCATTCGTTTCTATTATAGCTTTTTCTCCTAATCCAAAATATTTTATATTATTCTCATCTAATATAAATTTTGTATCCTCAATTCCTTCTTCAAAATAATCATCAGAGTGATTGTTAGCAAGAGTTACCGCTTCTATATTTCCACTCTTTAGTATGTTTACATAAGATGGATCACCTTTAAATGCAAATTTTTTCACTTTAGCATTTTGTGCAGTTGTTAGAGGCCCTTCTAAATTTACCACACTCAAATCATCATTAATAAATATATCTTTCACATTTTCAAAAAAGTAGTCAAAATCTCCATCCCTATTTTGGAATTCATTATCAAAAGTTCCATAGTATGAAGAACCTTTATAGTTACCCATTGTAACATCACCTGCAAAGCTTATAGTTATACTTTTTTTCTCCACAGTCTTTTCAATGTCTTGATTTACTTTTTCTATATTAGAATCTAATTCTACATGATCTTTTATTATATTGAAAATTTTACCTAATGATGTAAATAATAAAATTAATATAATTACTAATATGCTAGCAACTAAAAAAACCCTTTTTCTATTATATTTTCTTCTCATAATCTCCCCCCATTAATAACACTTATTAAGTATAATAATTTTTGTTTTTTTAGTAAAGCAATAACTCTATAATAAAAAATTATTCTATTATATGTTCAACAAATTAATTGTAAATAAATTCTTTTTTTGATATAATTATATTAAACTTATGATAAGGGGGAATTGTGTAATGGCTTACATGATAAACGATGCTTGTATAAGCTGTGGTGCTTGCGAAGCTGAATGTCCTGTTGAATGTATATCTGCAGGAGATGACAAATACGTTATAGATGCAAACACTTGTATAGAATGTGGTTCTTGTGCAGGAGTTTGTCCTGTTGACGCTCCTCAACCAGAATAATAAATAAAAAAGCTATCTTAATGTAGAAATCTACATGAAGATAGCTTTTTATTTATTCATTTTCTTTCATTAAGTATGATAATGTAAATAAACTTTCTGTTAAGTTTACATTTTCTACTATAACACCTTTAGGAACTTCTAAATCTACAGGTGCAAAATTCCAAATTCCTTTTATCCCTGCGTTTATTAATCTATCAACAACATCTTGTGCTCCATTTTTAGGTATACATAATATAGCTATATCAATATTATTCTCTTTCACAAAAGATTCTAAGTTTTCTGAGTCTAATACTTCAAAATCCCTTATTTTTAATCCGATCATTCTAGGGTTAGCATCAAATAATGCTTTAATTTCAAATCCCGCTTTTCTAAATCCAGCATAGTTAGCTATTGCTTGACCAAGATTTCCAGCTCCTACAAGTACTGCATTATATATTTTATTAAGCCCTAATATATTTCCAATCTCATTGTGTAGAGCTTCTACATTATATCCATATCCTTGTTGCCCAAACCCTCCAAAATTATTTAAATCTTGTCTGATTTGAGATGCTGTAAATCCTATTATATCACTTAATTCTTTAGAAGATATTCTATGAACCTCTTTATCTAATAAATCTCCTAAGTATCTATGATATTTAGGTAATCTTCTTATTACTGCCATAGATATATTTTTCTCTGCCATATTCTCACCTCCTAATGGTTAATTTTTACTATTTCTTTATGTTTCCCAAAACAAAAAATATATATCCTTGATTATATTATACCAAAACATTATAATTTTAGGTAGTTTAAGGAGGTAGAAATTTATGATTGTTTTGTCATGTAATAACTTAAATAAAAGTTTTGGAATAGATTCTATACTAGAAAACGTAAATTTCACAGTGAATGAGTACGATAAAATCGGTATAATTGGAGTTAATGGTACGGGAAAAACTACTCTATTTAAAATAATTTCTGGAATATATGGTTATGATAGTGGAGATATATATACTTCTAAAGATTGTGAAATTGGATATTTAGAGCAAAATACAAATTTCCATTCTGAAAATACAATCTTTGAAGAAGTTCTTGAAGTTTTTAAAGATGTAATAGAGATGGAGAAATATTTAAGAAATTTAGAGCACAAAATTTCTGAAGAAAGTTCTAATGCAAACTCTACTACTCTAGAAAAACTTATGAATGAATATTCTAATAAGTTAGAAGCATTTTCTGATATGAATGGATACGGATATAAATCAGAAGCAAAAGGCGTCTTAAAAGGATTAGGTTTTAGTGATGAAGATATGGATAAACCTATTAGCATTCTTTCTGGAGGAGAGAAAACTAGAGTTTTATTAGGTAAACTTCTTTTAAAGAAACCTACTTTACTTTTATTAGATGAACCTACTAACCACCTTGATTCGGAAGCTATAGAGTGGTTAGAGGTTTTCTTAAAGCAATATAAAGGTACTGTAATTTTAATTTCACATGATAGATATTTCTTAGATCAAGTTGTAAATAGAATTTTCGAAATTCATAATAAAAAATTAAAAACTTACAATGGTAATTATTCTGATTTTATTGAAGCTTCGGCTATAGAAAAAGAGTTAGAATTAAAGAAATTTGAAGACCAACAAAAGGATATAAAGAAACAAGAAGAATCAATAGAAAGACTTAAAGCTTTTGGTCGAGAAAAGCATTTAAAAAGAGCTCGAAGTAAAGAAAAAGCTTTAGCAAAAGTTGATGTATTAGATAAACCTGAAGCTTATAGAAAAAAAGCTAGAATCGAATTTAACCCTTCTGTTACTAGTGGAAATGATGTTTTACAATTAAGAAATGTATCTATGGGGTATGGAGAAAGAATTTTATTTAAAGATCTTAATTTAGATATATACCGAGGAGAAAAAGTTGCCCTTATAGGTGCTAATGGTATTGGAAAATCAACTTTATTTAAAATAATTATGAATGAGATTGTTCCTTTATCTGGGGATATAAAATTTGGAACTAATGTTAACGTATCTTATTTTCACCAAGAACAAAAAACGCTTAATCTAGATAATACTATCATTGATGAAATTTGGGAAGATAACAAACAATTAACACAAACTACTTTAAGAAGTATGTTAGGTGCATTTTTATTTGAAGGTGAAGATGTCTTTAAAAAAATATCAACTTTAAGTGGTGGTGAAAGAGCTAGAGTAGCTATACTTAAACTTATATTATCTAACGCAAACTTATTATTGCTAGACGAGCCTACAAATCACTTGGATATAGATTCTAAGGAAGTTCTTGAAGAAGCACTATCTGGCTATACAGGAACTATATTTACAATCTCTCATGATAGATATTTCTTAAATACCGTCGTAGATAAAGTATTAGTTTTAGATGAAAATGGAATTACTGAGTATCTTGGAAATTATGATTACTATATAGAAAAGAAAAAACAAATTCAAGAAATGAATACTATCGAAGTAATAGAAGAAAAAACAAAAACTCAACTTAAAGAAGAAAAAAGAAAAGAAAGAGAACAAAGAGAAGCCGAGAAAAAAAATAGGGTCAAACGTCAAAATATAGAAAAAGAAATAGAAGAAACTGAAGCTAAGATAGAAGAAATGGATGTACTTTTATGTCAAGAAGAAGTTTACTCTAATCCAGAAAAATCTAAAGATGTTAGTCAGCAAAAAGCTAGTTTAGAAGAAAAACTATCAGCACTTTATGAAGAATGGGAATCTCTGATGTAGTATAAAAGAATCTTGAAATAATAGTATAAAATTATTCCAAGATTCTTTTTATTATTACAATCTTTATATAGTTACACAATAGCATTATTATGTTATTATTTATATCATAAAAATTTTATACAAAGAGGTGAACAAATGGAGTGTTTATTTTCATTAAATGATAATAATAAAAGATTTTATAAATTACTTATTTCCTTATGTATCCCCATAATAATACAACAACTTATATCTACATCTGTAAATATAATAGATACTGTTATGATAAGTAGTTTAGGTGAAGTATCTGTAGCTTCAATAGGTGTTGCAAATCAATATTTCTTTTTATTTAATATGGCATTATCAGGAATAGTTGGTGGTGCAGGAGTATTTATATCTCAATTTTATGGGAAAAATGATATATATAATATAAAAAAGACTACTAGCTTCACTGTTTTATTATCAGTTGGACTTAGTGTTATATTTGTATTTCTAGCAACAATATTCCCAACTAATATTATAAATATTTTCTCTAAAGACTCTGAAGTTGTTAGGTTATGCAAAGAATATTTTAGTATAATAGTATTTTGCTATCCAATTATAGCAATTAGTACTGTATTTAGTATGGGCTCTAGAAGTGTCAGAAATCCAAAACTTGGTATGATATGTAGTTCTATAGCTTTAATAGTTAATATTGGATTAAACTATTGTTTAATCTTTGGTAACCTTGGATTTCCTACTTTAGGGGTCAAAGGTGCAGCATTAGCTACTGTAATAGCTAGAATTGTTGAATTTACTTTAATAGTTAGCTATGTATATTTTATAAAAAAGGATTATGTATTAAAGTTTACTTTCAAGGATTTTAAACTTATAGACAAAAATTTTATGAATACTTTTATATCTAAAAGTTTGCCTGTATTTATAAATGATACTACATGGGCAATTGGAACAATTTTATATTCTGTGGCTTATTCAAAGGCTGGTACTTCTGCAATAGCTGCTAGTCAAATAGCTACAAGCACAGGTAATTTCTTTATTATAACTTCTGTATGTATCGGTATTGGTGCATCTATTATGTTAGGTAATGAACTAGGTGCTGATAGAATAGATACTGCCCTAACTTATGCTAAAAAGTTCTCTCGATTAGTAGTTATAGTAGGACTACTTTGCGGTGGTTTGTTAATATTAAATATCCCACTTTTATTAAAAATGTTTAGTGTCTCAAGTGATTTAGCTCCTGATATGACAAAGATATTCTTTATAATGGGTGTAATGTTAGCTTTAAGAGCATTTAATACTCTTATTGTAATAGGTATATTAAGAAGCGGTGGGGATACAAAGTATTCTTTATACCTAGAATTAGGATGTATGTGGTTTGTTTCTATACCTCTTACTTTTTTAGCAGCTTTCAAAGGTGCTCCTATATATATTTTAGTACTTCTTAGCTATTCTGAAGAGATAGTTAAATTTATATTCGGTGTACCAAGAGCGTTATCTAAAAAATGGGCTAATAATATTGTTAAAGAAATGAATTAAAATAAAGCCTATATCTTAAGTTTAAGATATAGGCTTTTAAAATACTTCTAATATATTGATTTTGTCTTAATATTATCTCAACTTTATCTTACTTCTGCCCTATTCTTAAATTTGGAACAGCATTTAAACTCATATCATCTCTTCTTCCATTAATGTAACTATAATATCCTGCACAACCTATCATTGCTGCATTATCTGTGCATAAAACTGGAGATGGATATTTTATATCTATATTATTTTGTTTACCTAATTCAGTAAGTTTATCTCTAAGCGCTGAGTTACATGCAACTCCTCCAGCAAGCGTTATAGTATTATATCCCTTTTCCTTAGCTGCTTTTATAGCTTTTTTGGATAATACTTCAACAACAGCCTCTTGGAAAGATGCACAAACATCTTCAACAACTATTTCTTCATTTTTCATTTTCTTAGCATTTAAGTAATTTAAAACTGCTGATTTTAATCCACTAAAACTAAAATCATATCCTTCATCTAAATACGCTCTTGGAAAGTCTATCGCATTTTTATTACCTTCCTTAGCTAATCTATCTACTATAGGCCCACCTGGATATCCTAATCCCATAGATCTAGCTATCTTATCAAATGCTTCTCCAGATGCATCATCTCTTGTTCTACCTAATATTTCATACTCTCCATAATCTTTTACTTCTACTAAGTGCGTGTGACCTCCAGATACTATTAATGTTATAAATGGTGGTTTTAAATCTTTGTGTTCTATATAGTTTGCACTTACATGACCTTCTATATGATTAACTCCAACTAAAGGTTTATTTAAAGTAAATGCAAGTGCTTTTGCATGTGATAATCCAACTAATAATGCACCAACTAATCCCGGTCCATAAGTTACTGCAATATGATCTACGTCATTTAATGTGATATTAGCTTTATCTAAAGCTTCTTGTAATACAACATCTATATTTTCTATGTGTTTTCTTGATGCAACTTCTGGTACTACTCCTCCAAATTTTTTATGTAAATCGACTTGAGTATTTATTATATTTGATAAAACTTCTCTTCCATTTTTTAAAATTGCAACAGATGTTTCGTCGCAACTACTCTCTACAGCTAATGTTATTATATCTTTCATATTTACACCACCTTTATATCATTCCACATTATCATGGCATCCTCTTTATTGTCGCTATAATATTCTTTTCTTATTCCAGCCAGCTTAAATCCATATTTTTTATAAAGATTTTGTGCTACTATATTAGAAACTCTAACTTCTAATGTCATTGATACTATATTATTTTCTCTGCAAAGATTAACTAAAGCTTGTACTAATTTATCTCCGATTTTTCTTCCTCTATAATCACTGTGAACAGCTACATTAGTAATATGACCTTCATCCATTACGAACCATATACCAACATATCCAACAACTTTTCCATCTGTTTTTGCTACTAAGTATCTTGCTACTTCATTGTTCAGTTCTTTTTTAAACGCATCCTTAGACCAATGATGTTCAAAACAATTTTTTTCAACTTCAAAAACGCCATCAATATCTTTAGATGTCATTTGCTCTATTACTATATTATTTTCCATCATTTAACCTCTTCATTTTTTCATCATATTGAACTTCTGCTTGAGATTTTCTTATGTATAATGGATTTATGCTGTAACAATCATAAACATCTATATTGTTATTATATTTATCTATTGCTATTGAACATAAGCTACTAGCCCTACTTACATTATGAGATGGTGCTGGTATATGTATATTAGATATATCCTTAAGTTTATCTTCATATTTATATACAGCTTCTCCAACTATAATCCATTCTTCATTAGTATTTTTTAATTCTTCTATAAGTTCATCTATTTCAACTACATCTACACCTTTTAACTCAACTAACTTATTATTTTCAAATTTATATTGACCCATATAAACTTGAGTTCTTTGCGCATCTAATATAGAACATACCTTTTTATCACATAAGTTCATATTTCCTGATAATAACTCTACTGAGTTTACTCCTACTATAGGTAGATTGTTTACATGTGCTATAGCTTTAGCAGTAGCCATAGCTATTCTTAATCCTGTAAATGATCCAGGACCTTCACATACTGCTATTAAATCTATTTCATTTATATTTAAATCACTTATATTTAGCATATTCTCTATCATTGGCATAAGTTTTTGAGAATGAGTTTTTTTAGTGTTTATTGTATATTCACATATTAATTTATTATCTTCTATAACTGCTACACTTGTAGCTAGTGAAGATGTATCTATACCTAAAACCTTCATTATTTTGTCAGCTCCTCAACTATTTTTTCGTATTTTTCTCCAACTGGATTTAATATCATTTCTCTAGACATATCTTTATATTTTAACTCTATGTGTAAATATTCATCTGGAAGTATATCTTCTATTAAGTTTGCCCATTCTATGATGCATACACCTTCACCATTTATATACTCTTCATACCCTATATCATACATTTCATCACTACTACCAATTCTATATACATCGAAATGATATAAAGGCATTTTTCCTTCATATTCATTTACTATTGTAAATGTAGGGCTCGTTATATAATCATCTACCTCTAGTGCTTTAGCAAGGCTTTGAGTCATTGTAGTCTTTCCTGCACCTAAATCTCCAATTAGGCATATTACACTTCCTGGTCTTAGTAAATTTCCTAATTTATATCCGATTTCTTTAGTTTTACTTTCATCTTCTAAATATATTTTAACCATTATTTTCATCTCCATTAAATTACGAGTCTTCTTTAATATAATTATCAACTAGATATTATTATAGTATAACATTTTATTATTATAAAGTACTTCTAGTTTATGTTCATGTTATTGTTAACTTTTCGATATAAATTGACTACTATTTAATCAAAAATATAAGTTGAATAAAACCATAAAGATTTTTTAAGATATTGATATATATTTAAAGACCTTTTTTATTTTCTCTATATTCCTAAACCCTTTTTAAATAAATTTTTATGCCTATAGTATATATATGGGCTATTTCTTTTTTTAAATTATCTTGAGCTGCGTATCATTGAGAAAATTTATTTATTCAATAATATATACTTTCTGCTGTTAATTATATAATTTTAAAAATTTTTATTAAACTATGTATATAATTCCACTTATGTGACCATACTTAAGATACAAGGGATATTTACTCCCCCAAATTAAAATATTCCTTATTCCCCCTAAAGCACTTACTATCGGAAAGTAAGTGCTTTTAAATTTATATTTATAGATTATCCTTAAAAAATTCCATATCATAATTTCCTTGTACGTAAAAAAATACCAAGTACTTATAAAAGCACTTGGTATTTCATTACTTAACTCTATTTAAAATTTTTTCTGTTTTCTTATACATCGGTAATGTTAATAAAGACATTAACCCAGATTTTAATATATTAAATGGAGCTATCATCCATATTACAAAACTCATTTTACTATCTATAACGGGGTTTATAGCTGCTCCCATAGAAACTACTGCATCTATTGACCATCCTATTGTTGCATAGAAAGGTAATATTATAAAATAGTTTGCTACACATCCTACCACTGTCATTACTACCATTCCACTTACAAGACCTATAATAACTCCTTGTATATTTCTTTTTTTAGAATATATATATGAAACTGTAAAAACAAATGAACCTCCTATTAAGAAGTTAGCAAATTCTCCAACTCCACCTGTAGTTGACATACCTGTTATAAATTGAAGTAAATTTTTAAGAAATGCTATAGTAACCCCTGCCATAGGTCCTAATGATATTCCACCTAATAATGCTGTCAAATCTGATATATCTATTTTTAGAAATTCAGGAAATAACATAGGTAATGGCACTGATATAAACATAAGTATATATCCAATTGCCGATAATATTGATATTTTTACTAGTGTTGATACTGTTAAAAATTTAGTACTTTTCATAGTTTGTTGCATTTTCGCACTCCTCCTAATTTTAATTTATTAGGGAAAAATAAAAGCTCGAAGAGATCTATCTTCGAGCTTATTTTTTGAGCACAAGTTATATAATATACATAAAATGTATAGAAATATTCATTACAAAAAATTCACTATTCTTCTCTCATCCAGACTATACTGTCGGCTTTGGAATTTCACCAAATCATGCTACATAAGTAGCTCGCGGGCTATACCGCCGGTAGGGAATTACACCCTGCCCCGAAGATCTTTCTCGCTATTTAATTTTCCTTATATTTATATAGTAATAAAGTAATCGAAAATTTTCAATAAAAATTTTGCTTAACTTGAAATATTTGTTGGTAAATCACTTCATATAATCAAAATATATTCATAATCTCACTTTAATAAAATTTTAATAAAGTATCTCGTAACATTTATAATCTAAAAAACTATTTTTCGTATACAATTTTTCCATCTATTATAGTAAGTAATACGTTACTTTGTAATTCAAATGGGTCATTATCCCATATAACTATGTCTGCATCTTTACCAATTTCTATCGACCCAACTCTTTCATCTATACCTAAGGTTTTAGCTGGATTTATAGTTATTGCTTCTAATGCTTTCTCTTTTTTCATTCCATGCTTTACAGCTATCCCTGCGCATACAGGTAAATATTGTACCGGTATTACTGGGTGATCTGTCATTAAAGACACTTGTAATCCTTCATTTGAAAGTATACCTGGAGTATCGAAAGTTAAATTTCTTAACTCTATTTTAGATCTTTCTGATAAAGATGGTCCAACAATTACCGGATATCCTTCTTCTGCAAGTTCATCAGCTATTAAATGCCCTTCTGTACAGTGATCTAATGTAAGCTTTATATCAAATTCTTTTGCTATTCTTATAGCTGTAAAAATATCATCAGCTCTATGTGCATGAACTTTAAAAGGTATCTCTCCTCTTAAAACAGGTAATAAACATTCCATTTTCATATCATATTCTGGTTTGTCATGATCTTCATGTTCCATGTATAACTCAATTTGCTCTAGATACTCTTCAGCTTTCTTTAAATGCTCTCTTAAAAGGGCTGCTATTGCCATTCTCGTTTGTGGCATTTTTTCATCTCTACCATAACAAGATTTCGGATTTTCTCCAAAAGCTATTTTTGATGCAACAGGATTTTTTATAATCATTTTATCTATTCTTTTTCCATATGTTTTTATAGCTATACATTCTCCACCCATTACATTTGCACTTCCAGGTGTAGTACATACTGACGTAATTCCGCCTTCTCTAGCCTCTTTGAATGTATTATCCATAGGATTTATACCATCTATAGGATTAAGGTGCGGAGTTATAGGATCTGTTTCTTCATTTCCATCAGCACCTTCAAATCCCATACCATCTTCCCATAATCCTAAATGAGTATGTGCATCTATAAATCCAGGAAAAACTAAATTTCCCTCTGCATCTATTACTTTAGCATCTTGAGGTATTTCTAAATTTTCCCCTATTGCTTTTATTTTTTTATCTTCTATTAAAATATCACCTTTTATTATTCCATTGGTAATTGTATTAATTGTTCCATTTTTTATAAATATCATCTTAATCTCCTTTGCTTTAACTATATTTTCATAGATAAAGCTACTCTCTTTTTATTCATGTCAACTCCTATAACTTTTACGTCAACTATATCTCCCACTGTAACAATAGTCATAGGGTCTTTTACATATCCTTTACTCATTTCAGATTTATGTACTAATCCATCATTTTTTATCCCAATATCAACAAATGCACCAAAGTCAACAACATTTCTTATCGTTCCTTTTAATATCATTCCTTCTTTGATATCTTCTATCTTTAATACATCAGTTCTTAATATAGGCTTTATTCCTTCTTCTCTAGGGTCTCTTCCTGGCTTTTTTATTTCAGCTATTATGTCTTTTAAAGTAACCTCTCCAACTTGAAGTTTATTGCTTAATTCTTTCATACCTATAGCTTCAACTTTAGAATCAATATCTGTTATATTTTTATTTTCAACATCAGACAATGAGTATCCAAGTATATCTAACATATTTTTACATATATCATAGCTTTCTGGATGTACTCCAGTATTATCTAAAGGATTTTTAGCTCCTTCAATTCTCATAAATCCTGCACATTGAGTAAATGCTTGTGGTCCAAGTCTTTTTACTTTCTTAATTTGAGCTCTTGAAGTAAAGTCTCCATTTTCTTCTCTGTAAGCTACTATATTCTTAGCTATAGTTTTGCTTATACCTGCTATATGCTCTAATAAAGAATATGATGCTGTATTTAAGTCTACTCCAACACTATTTACCGAATCTTCTACAACTCCATCTAATACACCCTCTAATTTCTTTTGATTTAAGTCATGTTGATATTGACCTACACCTATACTTTTAGGGTCTATTTTTACAAGTTCAGCTAGTGGGTCTTGTAATCTTCTTGCTATAGATATAGCCCCTCTTAAAGATACATTTATATCCGGATGTTCTTCATTTGCAAGTTCTGATGCAGAGTAAACTGATGCACCTGCTTCACTAACTATTATGTATTGAACTTCTCTGTCTATCTCTTTTATCATATCTGACACAAACTTTTCTGATTCTCTTGAAGCTGTACCATTTCCTATAGCTATTATATCTATATTGTATTTTTCAATTAGTGCTTTTAATTCTTTTTTTGATTCTTCTACTTTATTTTGTGGCTCTGTTGGATAAACAGTTGTAGTATCTAATAATTTACCATTTTTATCAACTACAGCTATCTTACATCCTGTTCTAAATGCAGGGTCAAATCCCATAACAACCTTATCTTTTACTGGTGCTTGAAGTAATAAACTTTTTACATTTTTTCCAAATACACTTATCGCTCTTTCTTGTGCATTTTCAGTAAGGGTATTTCTTATTTCTCTTTCAATTGATGGGAAAATTAATCTCTTGTATGAATCTTCTATTGCACTAACTATTACTTCTTTATTTTTTAAATTCTTATCATTTACATATTCATTTATTATGTAGTTTATTACTTTTTCATTATTGATTTCTACTTTTACTTTTAAGAAATCCTCTTTTTCTCCTCTGTTTATTGCTAATACTCTATGTGGTGCTATAGTTCTTACTGACTCACTATAATCATAATACATATCATAAACTGATTTTTCTTCCTTTGAATTTTTAGTTACTATTACACCTTCTCTTAACGCAAGCTCTCTTATATATTTTCTTATTTTAGCATCATCAGAAACTATTTCAGCTATTATATCCATAGTTCCTTTTATAGCATCTTCTGTTGAATTAACTTCTTTTTCTTCATTTATGTATTTTGATGATTCTTCATTTATATTTTTTATATTTTGATTTAATAAATCTAAAGCTAATTGTTCTAAACCTCTCTCTTTCGCAATAGTTGCTCTAGTTCTTTTCTTTTGTTTATATGGCGCATATATATCTTCTACTTCTTGAAGTGTATTAGCCTTTTCTACATTTACTTTTATTTCAGGCGTAAGCTTTCCCTGTTCTTCTATTATTCTTATTACATCATCTTTTCTACTTTGAAGATTCCTTAAATATATTAATTTATCATAAAAAGCTCTCAAGGTAACGTCACTCATTTCCCCTGTCATTTCTTTTCTATATCTAGCTATAAACGGTATAGTATTTCCCTCATCTATAAGCTTTATTGTATTATTTATTTGTTCATCTCTAAGATTAAATTCCTTTTTTAGAATATCATTTATATTCATAAAACCCACTCTTCTTTCGTTTAAATTTATACTTTTTAAATAAGGCTTGAGAATTAAATTCTCAAGCCCCTATTTTAACTATTTTTAGACTTATTCATTTTTAAATACTCATTTATAAATAAATCTAAGTTTCCATCCATAACACTATCTACATTTCCAATTTCAGCATTTGTTCTATGATCTTTTACAAGCTTATATGGTTGGAATACATATGATCTTATTTGGCTTCCCCAAGTTATTTGAGAATACTTTCCTTGTATATCCTCAATTTTCTCTTTTTGTTCAAGCTCTTTTAATTCTATAAGTTTAGCCATAAGCATCTTCATAGCAGTATCTTTATTTTTATGTTGAGATCTTTCATTTTGACACTGTACAACTACACCTGTAGGGATATGAGTTATCCTTACAGCTGAGTCTGTAGTATTTACATGCTGACCTCCTGCTCCAGATGCCCTATAGGTATCTATTTTTAAATCTGCTGGATTTATATCTATGTTTATACTATCATCCAATTCTGGTATAACATCTATAGATGCAAAAGATGTATGTCTTTTTCCAGAAGGGTCAAAAGGAGATATCCTAACAATACGATGAACTCCTTTTTCACTTTTTAAGTATCCATAAGCATTAAGCCCTTCTATATGAAGTGTTGCACTTTTTATTCCTGCTTCTGGATCTGAAAGTAAATCTAATGTTTTAACTTTATATCCTTTAGCTTCTGCCCATCTTATATACATTCTAAGTAACATTTGGGCCCAATCTTGAGCATCAAGTCCACCTGTTCCTGCATTTATAGATAGTATCGCATTATTCTTGTCATAATCTCCACTTAAAAGAGTTTTTATTCTAACCATATCAATTTCTTTTTCAAGATTTGATATAGATTTTTCTATTTCTTTTTCTATTGAATCATCGCTTTCTTCTAAGCCTATTTCAATTAATACGTCTATCTCTTCTAAAGATTCCTTTAATTGGTTGTACTCTTCTATAGTTTCTTTTAAACCTTTGTTTTCTTGTAGAACTTTTTGAGCTAACTCATTATCATTCCAGAACTCTTGATGATTCATTTTCTCTTCATTTTCTTTTATCTTAATTAATAATGAAGCAATGTCAAAGAGAATCCCTCAATTCTTCTATATTTGAAGTCATATGCTCCATGCTATTTCTATATTCTTGTATATTTAACATTTTGGTCCTCCAAAATTATCTTCCACAACATTTTTTATACTTTTTACCACTACCACATGGACAATCATCATTTCGTCCGATGCTTTCTTCTTTTTTAACAGTTTTATTATCAGACTCTTCATCTACATTAGATGATAAATGGTCAACATCTATAACTTGCTTTCTTTCAACTGGTTCTTCTATAGTTATATTGAATAAGTATTTTATAGTGTCTTCTTTTATATGAGCATTCATTTCATTGAACATATTAAATCCTTCATCAGTATATGCTATTACAGGGTCTTGTTGACCTATTGCACGAAGACCTATACCTTGACGTAATTGATCCATAGCATCTATATGATCTATCCAATGGTTATCAACTGATTGAAGAAGTATAACTCTTTCTACTTCTCTCATTCTATCTGATCCTATTCTTTCTTCTTTTCCATTGTATATCTTCATAGTTATTTCATAAACTTTTTCTATAACTTCTTCTGTTTTAAGATTTTCTATATCAGAAGCTTCTATACTTCCTCTTGGCATAAATAAGTTATACATGTATTCTACGAATCTATCAGCATCAAAACTATCTTGAGAATATGACATAACACCTTCTTCTATTAAAGAATGAATCATATTTTCTATTTGCTCTTGTAAGTTTTCACCTTCAAGAACACGTCTTCTTTCAGCATATATTATTTCTCTTTGTTTATTCATAACATCATCATATTGAAGTACGTGCTTTCTTATTCCAAAGTTTCTACCTTCTACTTTCTTTTGAGCACCTTCAATAGACTTAGTTAACATTTTATGTTCTATAGGCATATCTTCCTCAAGACCTATTTTTTCTACTATACCAGATATTCTTTCACTTCCAAACAATCTCATAAGATCGTCCTCTAAAGATATATAGAATCTTGAACTACCTGGATCTCCTTGACGACCAGCACGTCCTCTTAACTGATTATCAATTCTTCTAGATTCATGTCTTTCTGTACCTATTATAGCAAGACCTCCAGCTTTCATAACTTCTTCTTGCTCAGCTTTTGTTTCTTCTTTATATTTTTTATATAATTCTTCATATTTTTCTCTAGCAGCAAATAATTCTTCATTACCTTCTCTATCCATTCCTTCTAAAGAAGAGTCTACTTTATTTATTACACTTTCATCATATCCTAACTTCTTCATTTCTTTTTTAGTTAAGAATGTTGGGTTCCCCCCTAGTACTATATCTGTACCACGACCTGCCATATTAGTTGCTATAGTAACGGCACCTAATCTACCAGCTTGAGCTATTATTTCAGCTTCTTTATCATGATACTTAGCATTTAATACTTCATGTTTTACTCCTCTTCTCTTTAATAATTGAGATATTAATTCAGAATTTTCTATTGATACAGTCCCTACAAGTATAGGTTGATTATTTTTATGTCTTTCTATTATATCTTCAACAACTGCATTAAATTTACCAACTACATTTTTATAAACTGCATCTGATAAATCTTCTCTTTGTACTCTTTTATTTGTAGGAATTTGAACTACATCCATTTTATATATAGCTTTGAACTCTTCTTCTTCAGTTTTAGCAGTACCAGTCATACCTGCAAGCTTATTGTACATTCTAAAATAATTTTGGAATGTTACAGTCGCTAAAGTTTTAGACTCTCTTTGTATTCTTAAACCTTCTTTAGCTTCAATAGCTTGATGTAATCCTTCTGAATATCTTCTACCAAACATAAGTCTTCCTGTAAATTCATCAACTATTACTATTTCTCCATCTTTAGTTACATAATCAACATCTTTCTTCATTATTGTATGAGCTTTTAATGCTTGATTTATATGATGGTATAACTCCATCTGAGATATATCTGTTATATTTTCAACATTAAAATAAACTTCTGCTTTTTGTATACCTGAATCAGTTAAAGAAACTGATTTTTGTTTTTCATCTATTTCATAATTATCTGGCTTTAATGTTAATATGAATGTATTAGCATCTGAGTATAAATGAGTAGATTTATCTCCAGGTCCAGATATTATAAGAGGAGTTCTTGCTTCATCAACAAGTATTGAGTCAACCTCATCTACTATCGCATAGTTTAATTCTCTTTGAACCATTTGTTCTTTATGAATTACCATGTTATCTTTTAAATAATCAAATCCGTATTCATTATTTGTACCATAAGTTATGTCACATTGATATTGTTCACGTCTTGTATGCGGATCTTGACCATGAACTATTACTCCAACAGTCATACCTAAGAACTCATATACTTTTCTCATTTGTTCTTTATCACGCTTTGCTAGGTAATCATTTACTGTAACGACATGTACACCTTTACCTGTAAGAGCATTTAAGTAAACTGGAGCTGTAGCAACTAATGTTTTCCCTTCCCCTGTTTTCATTTCAGCTATTCTACCTTGATGAAGAACTATACCACCTATAAGTTGAACTCTATAGTGTCTCATTCCTAATACTCTTTTAGATGCCTCCCTTACAACAGCGAAAGCTTCTGGTAAAATATCATCTAATGTTTCTCCATTTGCTAATCTATCTTTAAATACATTTGTCATATCTTTAAGATCTTTATCTGACATAGATTCAAATTTAGGCTCTAATGAATCTATACTATCAACTATTCTGTTGAATTTTTTTAGCTCTTTTTTATCTGCCATATTAAATAAATTATCTAAAAAACCCATGTTTAAAATCTCTCCTCGCGCATTTGTATAATATCTATATATTTTACCATAAAAATACTCTATGTAATATTATTTGCTCAAAAAAAGCTATCGACAATTAAATTTATCAATAGCTCTTATAATTATTTATACTTTATTATTCAGATTCTATTAATCCATATCCACCATTTTTACGTCTATATACTATAGATATACCATCTGAGTTTGAATTCTTAAACATATAAAAATCATGCTCTGATAAATCCATTTGTAAAACAGCTTCTTCCGGGCTCATTGGTTTTACACCAAATCTCTTAGTTCTTTCTATTACTATATCTAAGTTATCTTCGTTTAAAGAATAATCACTTTCTTCTATATCTTCTATTGCATCAAATCTTATACTTTCATTTGATTGATGTCTATCTTGTAGTCTCTTTTTATATTTTCTTAACTGCTTATTTAATTTATCATATACCACATCTATAGCTGCATATAAATTTTCTTCTATATCTTCTGCTCTTATTATCGGTCCACTTATAGGTATTATTGTAACTTCTACTTTTTGTCTTGATTTTTTAGCGCTTACTGTAACCTTTACATCTGTTGCTGGATGAAGGTAGAAATCCAATCTTCCTAATTTCTCTTCTATGGCATTTTTTATTCCATCTGTTAAATCCATTTGTTTTCCAGATATTATTATATTCATAAGAACATCTCCCTTCAGTTATACCAGTATAAATATTTATACTTTATTTTTTATATTCTATATATCTGTTATAAAACCTTTTATTTTATTGTTAGCTTTTATAATTTAATATATTCAACTAAATAAATATTTATTTAATTTAATAATAACTGTTAACAATGTGGATTATTATTCACTAATATATATGTTGATAATGTGGATAAAATTGTTAATAAGTCTTGTTTTTGTGTATTTTTAGCTATTTTTAACATTCTATCTATCCACACATTTCAACTTGAATTGTTATTAATTTGTGTATTTATGTCAAAATTTAATATTAAAAATAAAATTATTTACACTAATGTCGTGAAGGATATACTCTTATGCACACATTAAGTGAATTTATTGTTCAAAATATTTCTATAACTAAAACTCTACTAATATTATTTATAAAATCCAATTTTTGCAAAAAAAAAGCACCCATAAAAGGTACTTTTGAATATTTAGCTGACCTGGTTTTTGACCCCACACTCGCCTACTGGAGGGTTCGCTTGGGTTTGCCGCACTACTAGCTCTCTCGATTTTGTATCGGTAGGTCTTACTTCTAAGCCGCACCATGATCATCAACCCAATTTTTAGTGTTGACTTACGTGGATCCCTTTGCCTGCGACTGGCTTGGACTTTCAACCACAGACCTAAATATTACTAATCTATTTTAATATTTTAAATAAAATATGTCAATAGTAAATTACATAGTAGTATAAGATGTATCTGCTCTAGTTAAAAAAGTAGCCACAACAATTTTATTTACACCATTTATTTTTAAAACCTTTGATATTTCATTAACCGTTGAACCTGTTGTAAATATATCATCTACAAGCAATACATTTTTATTTTTTAAATTCATTATATTATTTTTTATTATAAATGCATTTTTTAGTTCATTAACTCTATCTTCTTTACCTAGTTTATATAATCTTCTTGTATTATATCTTCTCCCTATGCAGTCTATAACAGGTATATTTATTATCTTACTTAGATTATCAGCTATCTTTTCAGCTTGATTAAATCCTCTTTTTCTTAATCTTTTTTTATGTAATGGAACAAATAATATATAATCAAATTTAACATTTTCTAACTCTAATTTCTCTTTCATTATAATTGATATATATTTACTTAAATAAGTTTTATTGTTATACTTCAATCCAAAAATTATTTTTTTACTAATTTCTGTATACTCCACACAAGATATTACTTTATCAAAATAAAATCCTTTGTTTAAACAATAACTACAACCATCTATACTTTGTTCCTCTAAAGAATAATTGATTATAGGCTTTCCACATTTAATACATCCATCTAATATGAAATTTATATTATTAAAGCAACTTTTACACATAGAGTATACAGTATTTTTACTTATTGGACTATTGCATAATATACAGCTTATATTTTCTGGATATAAGAAGTCTAAAAATACATTAATCAAATCATTAAAAATATTTGGTATCATATTTATTTTATCAATAATCCTTCTTCTCTAAATTTATTTAATTTATATGATAAGTTAGAATATCTATCATTAATTCTATTGTTTTTTATCATATATTCTAAGTACTTTACATCTCCAACTAATACAACTAGTTTTTTAGCTCTTGTTACAGCTGTATATAGTAAATTTCTACTAAGTAACATTGGGGGAGCCCATGTTATAGGTATAACTACTACAGGAAACTCACTTCCTTGACTTTTATGTATAGTAGTACAAAAACTATGATCTAGCTCATCTAATTCATCATATCCATAATCTACAATTTTTATTTGATCAAATAAAACATAAATTTTTTTATTATCTTTATCAATATGATAAATATATCCTATATCTCCATTGTATATACCTTCACCACTATCACTTTTATCTTCATTTTCCCATTTTTTCGTATAGTTATTTTTTATCTGCATAACTTTATCGCCTACTCTAAATATACGCTTTTGAAAATTTTCCTCTACTTTAAATTTCTGAGGTGGATTTAAATATTTTTGTAATTCATTATTTAAGTTTGTCACACCTAAATCACCTTTTCTCATAGATGAAAGTATTTGTATATCTTTTAATTTATCTAGTTTATAAAATTTTGGAAGCCTCTCATTTACTAGTCCTATAATTTCTTGCATAACTTCTTCGTTAGTACCTTTTCTTAAAAAGAAAAAGTCTTTACCTTTGCTATTTAAAAACAATGGTTCTCCTTTGTTTATTTTATGAGCATTTACTACTATCATGCTCTCTCTAGCTTGTCTAAATATCTCATTTAATCTAACTACATTTATTACATTTGACTCAATCATATCTTTTAAAACATTTCCTGCACCTACTGATGGTAGCTGGTCGCTATCTCCAACTAATATAACTCTGGTTCCTGGTTTTATAGCTCTAAGTAAACTATACATAAGTAAGATATCTACCATAGATACTTCATCTATAATTATTACATCTGCAGCTATAGGATCTTCCTCATTTTTCATAAACTGTAATTCTTCACTGTCTGTTGCATATCCCATTTCCAGTAATCTATGTATAGTTTTTGCTTCCTTTCCTGATGTCTCACTCATCCTTTTAGCAGCTCTTCCTGTTGGAGCTGCTAGTATGACTTCTTTTTTATTATTTTCAAATATTTTGATTATTGTATTTATAGTAGTAGTCTTACCAGTCCCAGGTCCACCTGTAATTATAACTACTCCATTTTCTATAGCTTCTTTTACTGCTAATGATTGATTTTGTGCTAACTTTATATTATTTTCTTCCTCTACATACTTAATTTCTTCTTCTATATCTATATTTAAGTTTTCAAATTCAAACTGTGCTAATTTTATTATTTGTTTACAAACTCCATTTTCAGATAAATAATATGGTATTAGATAAACTAGTTGCTCTCCATTAACTTTTTCTATATGAACTTTTTGATCATATGCTAATGATATTATACATTCTTCTATTATTGTAAATTCTACTTCTAGTAATTTTGATGCTTCTTGCAAAAGAATATTCTTTGGAAGATAGGTGTGTCCATTTCCTAATGATTGATTTAGCGTGTATAAGATTCCTTGTGATACTCTATCTTTAGAGTCTTTTTCGATACCTATCTTATTAGCAATATTATCTGCTATTTTGAATCCAATTCCTCTTATATCCTCTGCTAACTTATATGGATTTTCATTTATTATTTTAATTGCTTTATTTTTATATTTTTTATATATTCTCATACAGTAGTTTGGAGAAATTCCATATGGTGATAGCTCGATTATAATATTTCTAAGTTCTCTATTTTCCTCGTAACTCTTTACTATTTGGTTTATTTTCTTACTTCCAATGCCATCTACTTCCTTTAGCCTTTCAGGAGCATTTTGTATTATGTTTAAAGTGTCTACTCCAAACTTATCTACTATCCTTTTAGCCATTTTCTCTCCTATACCATGTATCATTCCTGATGATAGGTATACATATATTCCCTCTAGAGAAGATGGAGTTACAGGCATAAATTTATTTACTTCAAATTGTGTTCCATACGTTTTATGATTTACCCACTTACCTTCTACTTCAATACTCTCTCCTACTGATAAAGTGGGCATACATCCTACTATAACAATCTCATTGTCCGAGTTAGCTAAGTGAGCTATAGTATATCCATTATCTTCATTTTTAAATACTATGTCACTTATCATTCCTTCTATTCTTTCCATATTTATTCTCCTACAATAATTACTATTTCTATGCTTCACTTAAGTCGTAATTATTATACCTTTTATAATAAATAAAATCACCCCTTAAAGTAAATTTACTCTAAGGGGTTTATATAAATTATAATTAATAAGTTAATTCTTCTATTGCTTCTTTCTTTAATATTTCTGCTTTATCAGTTCTTTCCCATGGTAGGTCTATATCACATCTTCCAAAGTGTCCATAAGCAGCTACTTGCTTGTATATTGGCTTTCTTAAGTCTAAGTCTCTTATTATTGCACCTGGTCTTAAATCAAAGTTTTTATTAACTAATTCAACTAGTTTATCTTCTGAAACTTTTCCTGTTCCAAAAGTATCTATGAATATTGATAATGGTTTAGCAACACCTATCGCGTAAGCTAGTTCTATCTCACACTTATCTGCAAGTCCTGCAGCAACTATATTTTTAGCTACATATCTTGCAGCATATGCAGCTGATCTATCAACTTTTGTAGGGTCTTTTCCTGAGAATGCTCCTCCACCATGTCTAGAGTATCCTCCGTAAGTATCTATTATTATTTTTCTTCCTGTAAGACCTGTATCTCCTTGAGGACCTCCTATAACGAATCTCCCTGTTGGGTTTATGTATATTATAGTTTCTTCATCAAGTAATTCTGAAGGTATAACGGCTTTTATTACATGTTCAATTAAATCTCTTCTTATTGTTTCATTATCAACCTCTTCTCCATGTTGAGTTGATATAAGTATAGTATGAACTCTAACTACTTTATCTCCATCATACTCAACTGTTACTTGAGTTTTTCCATCAGGTCTTAAGTACTCTAAAGTTCCATTTTTTCTAACTTCTGTTAATCTTCTAGATAACTTATGAGCTAACGATATTGGCATTGGCATTAATTCTTCTGTTTCGTTACAAGCAAAACCAAACATTATACCTTGATCTCCAGCTCCTATTTTTTCTATTTCATCTTCAGTTACTTCACCTTTTTTATTCTCTAAAGCTTCATCAACACCCATTGCTATATCTCCTGATTGCTCATCTATAGAAGTTATAACAGCACAAGTATCGCAGTCAAATCCATACTTAGCTCTATCATATCCAATATCTTTTACTGTTTTTCTTACTAATTTTGGTATATCAACATAAGTGTTAGTACTTATTTCTCCTGCTACTAATACTAACCCTGTTGTTACTGTTGTCTCACAAGCAACTCTAGCATGCGGGTCTTTTTCTAATAATGCATCTAGTATTGAATCTGATATTTGATCACATATTTTATCTGGGTGTCCTTCTGTTACTGATTCTGATGTAAATAAATGTCTTGCCATAATTAATCCTCCTTAAAATTTCTCATGTATATATCAATATAAGGCGGTTAGTCTCATACGTATCTTAAAATAAAAAAACCTCTTCTTAATAAGAAGAGGTTAATTTTCGTATATAAATACATTAATTAACTAACCTCATCTCTCAAGATATAAAATCTTGTAGGACTTAGCACCTTTTCCCTAATGGGTGGTTGCTGGGCTTCACAGGGCCTATCCCTCCGCCTCTCTTGATAAGGTAATCAAGAAATATTGAATTTTTATATTAACACAATAAATATTACTACCTTTTTATTCTAATGTCAATATATTATATCGTAATTTATTTTATAGTATTATATGTTTTAGTTTAATACTATAAAATCCAGTAAGTTCTTAATCTAACATAAATTAATTATATATAAATTTCTCACATCGAATTTACCTGGTTAAACCTAAGATATAGGTATTTTTTCTATAAGTTTTTCATATATTTTTTGTGAAAGGGGGGACTTATGTATTTAGCCAAAATAAATTATAAAAAAGAAAATGTAGTACAGGTATTAAGCTCAATTATCAAAGATGTAATCGATGAAAATACAGTTATAGTTTGTATAGGAACAGACAGGGCTATAGGTGATGCACTTGGACCTTTAGTTGGAACAATGTTAAAAAATAGTGACTTTAGATACCCTGTCTACGGTACATTAGATAACCCTATCCATGCTTTAAATATATATGAATCTATTGAATATATAAAAAAATCCCATCCAAAAGGTAACTTTCTAGCTATAGATGCGTGTTTAGGCTCAAAAAACAGTATAGGCAATATACAAATAAGAGAAGGCCCGATCTTACCCGGAAAAGGCGTAGGTAAAAAATTACCTCAAATAGGACACTATTCAATAGTAGGTATAGTAGATAAAATAGATGAAAATAATAGATTTTCATTTAATAGTGTTAGGCTTAGCTTTATTCTAGAATTAGCTGAAATTATATCTTTATCACTTTTGCTCTCAACATAAAGTAAATATAAAAAATAAAAAATCCTACTTTAAATAAAGTATTCTATTTAGAGCAGGATTTTTTATTTATATTTTATTTCTTATTAAATGTTCCACTCGATTTTAATAAATCAATTGAACTGAGAGCCTTTCCTGTTCCAGCAGCTACGCAAGATAATGGGTCATTAGCAATAATTACATTTATACCTGTTCTTTCCTCAATTCTTTTATCTAAACCGTATAATAATGATCCTCCACCTGTCATGATTATCCCTCTATCACTTATATCTGCAGCTAATTCTGGTGGTGTTTTTTCCAATACCATATGTGCTGTAACCACAATCTGCTCAGCACATTCATCTAAAGCTTCTAACATTTCTGAAGACGCTACTTCTATGGCATGTGGTAATCCAGTAATTAAGTTTCTACCGGTTATTTTCATAGTTTTCTCTTCTTCTCTTTTATATGCACAACCTATTTCTATTTTTATTTTTTCTGCAGTTCTTTCTCCTATCAAAAGGTTATGTTGTTTTTTCATATATCTTACTATTGCTTCATCAAATTTATCTCCGCCTATTTTTATAGACTCACTTACTACAGCTCCACCTAGAGATATTACAGCTATATCTGCTGTACCTCCTCCAATATCTATTACCATATTCCCATGAGGTTGAGATATATCTATACCTGCCCCTATTGCAGCCGCTATAGGCTCTTCTATTATATATACATCTCTTGCGCCAGCCTGTCTCGTTGCTTCTTCTACAGCTCTTTTTTCAACTTCTGTAACTCCTGTAGGAACACATACCATTATTCTAGGCATAAAGAATCTATTAAATCCTTTTTTATCTACAACTTTATTTATAAAGTATTTTAACATTTTTTCAGTTACATCATAATCAGATATAACACCATCTCTTAAAGGTCTTATTGCAACTATATTCCCTGGTGTTCTTCCTATCATTCTTCTAGCTTCTTCACCTACTGCTAATACAGAATTAGCTTTCTTATCTATTGCTACCACAGAAGGCTCTTCTAGAACAATTCCTTTTCCACTAACATATACAAGTACATTCGCCGTACCTAAATCTATACCTATATCTGCCCTAGACATTTCTTCAACTCCTTTTTATTCTTATCGCTTCATTTTTTAACTCCTCTTATACAAAATATACAAAAACTTTATTTAAGTCAAGAAAAAGATGTAGGTATCACCCTACATCTTTTTGTGTTTCTTTTTCATATTTAAGTTTTGTTGCCATTCCACCTCTGATATGTCTCTCAGATTTATTTTTTTCTAAAACCATTTTAACCTCTTTTGCAAGAGTTGGATTTATTTCCTCTAATCGTTCAGTAACATCCTTGTGAATAGTACTTTTACTCACACCAAATGTTTTAGCGGTTTGTCTTACTGTAGTATTTTTTTCTAGTATATATTTTGCCACAACGATTGCTCGTTCCTCTATATGAGACCTCACTACATTCCCTCCTCACATACTAACCTTAATGATATATATGTGAATTAAAGCAAAAATATAACAGACTCAATCATTTTTGATTAAAGTCTGTTATATTTTTTAGTAACGAACATATCGTTGTCAATATAAGCTAACTATTTTTATTTAATAAGAGTCATTGGGTCTATAGATTCTTCTCCATTAAAAGCTTCTACATGTACATGTATTCCATCTTCACTTTCAACTGAAGTAGTGTTTCCAACTGTACCTAATACTTGACCTTCAGTGACTTCTTGTCCTTTTTTAACATTAGTTTTTTCATCTAAGTTAGAATATATAACTACTACATTATCAGTACTTTCTACTTTTACTGATATTCCATGTTTATCATCTTTAAATACATTAACTACTTTTCCATCTAATAGAGATTTTACTTCATAACCTTTATCTGCACTTATATCTAAACCTTTATGTATTTCCCATAAATCTAATGTTTTTGAATAACTTGGTTCTTTTTCAGAGTATTCTCTAACAACTTTAGTCCCTAAGAAACTTAACTTTGAACTTTTATTTTCTTGTTTTTCTTTGGCTTTTTCTAAGTTTTCCTTTGACCCAGTTGAAGTAGGTATAGAGTCGTCTTTTTCTGCTTCTTTTTCTATTAAATGTACTTCATCTTCGTCTCTTTTGCTATTTTCGTTAGTCTTATTTACAAATAAATCATTTGAAGTTAACTCATCTACATTATTTTTTGTAAACCAAACCCCACCAATAGCTACTAAACATATACATACAAATAAAGCCAAGTAAAAACCATCTTTTTCTAATAGTTTTTTCTTCATACAGCACCTCCAAATATATTATGTATCTGTATTGTTGGCCTTATTTCCTAATTTTATACAATTTAATCATTTTTTTACATTTTTTTGTTGTCTTAATATAAATCCTTTATTATAGTATCTTTATAGTAGTGAGATAGTATTTCATAGTATTTATATCCCTCTTCTGCCATTCCTTGAGCTCCCCATTGACTCATTCCTACTCCATGCCCATATCCTTTTACTACAAAGTCTAGAGAGTTAGTATCAAATTTTATTTCAAAGTTTGCTGAATTTAAATTTAATATGTTCCTTATATCTCTACCTGTAACTTCTTTATTCCCTAATTTTATTTTTTCAACAGATCCTCCATCGCTTCTACTTAGTATTTTAATTTGAGAGCTAAGATTATCCTCAATTATATTTATATCACTATATGTATTTTTCAACTTCCTTACAAAGTCCTTATTACTTATTTTTAATGTAGATGCATATTTAGGTGCATATTTATCATATGGGCTGTCCACCGATCTTAAATATGGATATTCTGTTGAAAATACCTCTTCGCTATTTTCAGTCTTTCCTGATGATGTGGAGAAATATAATGGTAATATAGGTTCACCATCATAGGTTATAATATGTCCTTTTGTTTCATCTACAGCTTGCTTTATTATAGGATAAGAGTCCTTTATCCAATCTTCACCTTTTGATTCTTTTAACTCCTCATAGCTTTTGTATTCTTGACAGTGAGTATAATCAGTACATACAGCTGCACCTTTATGTTTAGATGTTTTATTTTCTTGATTGTACATAACATAAGTTCTAGCTGCAACAGCTTGTGCCTTTAATGCTTCTATATCAAAATCAGACGGCATTTCTCCTGAAAGTACCCCATACAAATATTCTTCTATATCCATTTGTTCTGTTTTATTAGTTTTATGATTATATATATTAATTCCAGGTGATTCTTTATCTATCGTTTCATAATTTATATACTTTTG
Organism: Romboutsia ilealis; assembly: GCF_900015215.1. Lineage (NCBI taxonomy): Bacteria > Bacillati > Bacillota > Clostridia > Peptostreptococcales > Peptostreptococcaceae > Romboutsia > Romboutsia ilealis. Next base: position 2,371,180 of record NZ_LN555523.1, read on the forward strand.
TGATGATTTGGTTTCTATTAATTGTTCTTGTTTTTGCGAAGTATTAGTTTCTATATTATCATAAGATACTACACTTAAAAATATTGGTAGTGTAACTGAACATACTATTACTCCTGCTAAAATTCCTAAAGGATTATTCATATACTTTTCCTCCTTAGATTAATTATCTTTAAAGTATATGAATAACCCTTTATATTATATTACTATAAAATTTTTACTTATTTAATCTTCTATTATTTTTATATTTCCACCTAATGCAGTTATTTTCTTATCTATATCTACATATCCTCTTTGTATATGGTATATTTCACCTATTTGAGTTTCACCTTCAGCTATAAGGCCACATAATATTAAAGCAGCACCTGCTCTTAAATCTGTAGCATTTACATTAGCGCCGTATAGTTGATCAACTCCTTTAACAATTGCACTTCTGCCTTCTATTTTTATATCTGCACCCATTCTATTGAACTCTGCAACGTGCATAAATCTATTTTCAAATACAGTTTCTATTACAGTTCCACTTCCATTTGCAACAGTAAGCATAGCCATAAATTGAGCTTGAACATCTGTTGGGAATCCCGGATGTGGTAAAGTTTTTATATCAATAGGTTTTAAAACTTCTGGTCCTATTACTCTAACTGCATTATCCATTTCGATTATTTCACAACCTGCTTCTCTTAATTTAGCTGTTACAGGCTTTAAATGTTCCATCATTACATTTTCTATAGTTATATCTCCTTTAGTCATAGCTGCTGCTACCATATAAGTTGCTGCTTCTATTCTATCAGGAATTACATTATGCTCTGTTCCTATTAATTCTTTTACACCTTTTATCTTTATAGTGTTTGTTCCAGCACCTTTTATATCAGCACCCATCTCATTTAAGAAGTTTGCTAAATCTACTATTTCTGGTTCCTCTGCTGCATTTTCTATTATAGTCGTTCCTTCTGCAAGTGTAGCTGCCATCATGATATTTTCAGTTGCTCCAACTGATGGAAAGTCTAGATATAACTTATTCCCTACTAGTTTTTCAGTCGTAGCTTCTACAAATCCATGATCCATATCAACTTTGGCACCCAGATGCTTAAATCCTTTTAGATGTAAATCTATTGGTCTAGTTCCTATAGCACATCCACCTGGCATAGATATCTTTGTATGATTAAATCTTGCAAGTAATGGTCCCATTACTAAGAAAGATGCTCTCATCTTTCTTACAAGCTCATATGGAGCTTCACATGTTGTTATATTAGTAGCATCTACAGTTAAAGTATTGTCAGTATACTCTACCTCTGCTCCTAAATGTCTTAATAAATCAGATATAACATGTACATCCTTTAAATTTGGAACCCCTCTTAATGTAGATTTTCCTTTTGCTAATAATGTTGCTGCTATTATCGGTAATACTGCATTTTTTGCTCCATCTATTTTAACGCTTCCTTTAAGCGGATTACTCTTTTTAACTAATATCTTAGGCATATTATTTCTCTCCTCATTATTAATAATCTAATTTTATAATAGGTGTAGCTATGTATATTAATGTTTTGTCGTCATCTTCGCTATACCTAATTCCTATATTTAAATTTATCTTATTTCCTAAATACTCTAAATAATTTTCTTCTAACAATTTGCTATATGCTGTAATAGATATCATATTCTCATTTTCAACTCTATCTATTTCTTCAGCACACATATTATATAATATTTCTTGTAAAATATCATCATATTTGTCAAATTGTAATTTTTTGTAAAATTCTCCTGATATACATGTACTTATATCGACAATATTTGAATATTTATATAATGACTTCTCAAGAATTGTATAAATATCCACTATATCTTTATATACTTTATTGTCCAATATGTCAACAATTATATACGATTCATTACTACTTTTTTTTATCCCGATTATAGAAATGCTTTTATCTAAAGTATTCGATTGAATATATACTTGTTTTTCCTTTTCATCCCATTTTTCTCCCCACTTTATATCACTTTCTTCTAAACCCAAGTCATTAATTATATCTATGCATATATCCTTTATTTCATTCTTAGTTATATCATAATTTATTAATCCGTTAGCTTTTATATTATAAAATTTGAAATCTGCTTGTGTATTGTTAAATGTTTCTAAAAGTTTATCATATCCACTGTTATCAGTGTCTCCATACGAAATAAATATGCCTATTAACATTAGTATAAAAAAGCTAGCTATAATCTTAACTATTTTCATTTAAAAATCCCCCTTAAAATTATCATTTTATACTTAAATTATTGACAATTTTAAGGAGGATATACTTTTATAAATTGTTTTTATATCTATTCAACTGTTACTGATTTAGCTAAGTTTCTTGGTTTGTCTACGTCACAGCCTCTTTCAACTGCAACATAATAAGATAATAATTGAAGTGGTAAAACTGTTAATATACTAGATACTATATCATCTACGTTTGGTATATATATTACCTTATCAGCAGCTTTTTCAACTTCTTTGTTTTTTTCTTGAGCTATAGCTATAACATATGCACCTCTAGCTCTAACTTCTTCCATGTTAGATACCATTTTTTCAAATAATTCTTCTTGAGTTGCTATCGCTATTACTGGAGTTCCTTTTTCTATTAATGCTATTGTACCATGCTTTAATTCACCAGCAGCAAAAGCTTCTGCATGTATATAAGATATTTCTTTTATCTTTAAAGCACCTTCCATAGCTAAGTTGTAATCTAATCCTCTACCTAAGTAGAAAGCACTGCTTGCATCTTTTAATGTTTTTGCAACATCATTTTTTATATATTCTTCTTGCTCTAAAGCTTTTGATACCTTTTCTGGCATTTCTTTTAATTTTTCTATCATCTCATTGTAGAATTCTCTTGTTATAGTACCTTTCTTTATAGCGAAGTCTAATGCTATCATATAGAATGATACTAATTGAGTTGTATAAGCTTTAGTAGATGCAACAGATATTTCTGGACCAGCCCAAGTATAGAATACATCATCTGATTCTCTAGCTATAGAAGACCCTACAACGTTAGTTACTGATAATATTCTAGCCCCTCTTGCCTTAGCATATCTTAAAGATGCTAAAGTATCTGCTGTTTCACCTGATTGACTTACTAATATTAATAAAGTATTTTCATCAACAAATGGATCTCTGTATCTAAATTCAGATGCTATATCTGTTATTACTGGTATTTTTGCAAACTTTTCTATAGCAAATTTACCAACAAGACCTGCATGATATGCAGTACCACATGCAACTATATAAACTTTATTTATTTTATCTAAATCTTCCTTAGTCATTTTTATATCATCTAATTGGATTTCTCCATTATTATTTAATCTTCTTATTAATGTTTCTTTAACACCATTTGGTTGTTCATATATTTCTTTTAACATGAAGTGCTCATATCCACCTTTAGATGCAGCCTCTACATCCCATGTTATTTCTGTAACTTCTTTTTCAACAACGTTTCTATTTTCATCTAATATAGTTAACTTATCTCCAACTATATGAACAAATTCACCATTTTCTAAGAAGTATACATTTCTTGTATATTTTAATATAGCAGGTATATCTGATGCTATGAAATTTTCACCTTCTCCAAGACCTACAACTAATGGGCTATCTTTTCTAACTGCAACTAATTCATTGTTGTTATCTTTACATATAACACCTAAAGCATATGCTCCTCTTAATCTTTCAGTTGCCTTGTAAACAGCATCTAATAAGTTTCCTTCATAATACTTATCTACTAAATGAGCTACAACTTCTGTATCTGTTTGAGATAAGAATACAACACCTTCAGCTTGTAGTTCTTCTTTTAATTCCATGTAGTTTTCTATTATACCGTTGTGTACAACAGCTATTGTTCTATCCATATTAAAATGAGGATGAGAGTTCACATCAGATGGTTCTCCATGAGTTGCCCATCTAGTATGTCCTATTCCTAATCCACCTAATATTGGAGATTTTTCTAAATCTTTTGCAAGTATTGCTAATCTTCCTTTAAACTTTCTTATTTCTAATTCATTTCCAGTATTAACTGCAACTCCTGCAGAATCATATCCTCTGTACTCTAATTTAGAAAGTCCTTCTACTAAAACTTCTGTTGCTTGTCTGTGTCCTAAATATCCAACTATTCCACACATATTAAATTCCTCCTAAAAATATTATTATTATTTATATTTTTAGAGTTAGGTCATATATTATTCACTTAAGCTTCCCTTTGTGTATAGAATTACTCCTATATTTTAAGAAAGTTCTTACGATGGTGAATTCACCGCAGAGCATCCGCCGACAATTCGATAAACTCCGACCTCGTCAACTTAGTTTTTATAATATTAATTCATTGTCGCTAGTAACTAAGTTCTGGCGCTTATTGATGAGCAAAAATTTTATTTTGTGCTCATCTTAAAAATTATGATAATTTTTCTTGGATAAGATTAGCTAAGTTTGTTGCTAATTCTCTTATTTGACCTTCCTCTTTACCTTCTAACATAACTCTTACTAATGGCTCTGTTCCTGATGGTCTAATTAAGACTCTTCCACATCCATCTAGTAATTTTTCTATTCTTTCTATCTCAGATTTTATTTCTGGATATTCCATGTATCTATTCTTATTTTCATTTTTTATTCTAGCATTAACTAATACTTGTGGGTATTGAGTCATTACAGCTGCAAGTTCTGATAATTTTTTATCTTCTTCTAGTACTATTTGAGCTAATACTAAAGAACTTAAAACTCCATCTCCAGTTGTATTATAATCTAAGAATGTCATATGCCCTGATTGCTCTCCACCAAGGTTATATCCACTGTTTTTCATTTCTTCTAATACATATCTATCTCCTACAGCAGTAGTAGCTAGATTTATACCATGCTCTTTTGCTGCTATAGTAAGTCCTATATTACTCATAACTGTAACTACTAAAGTGTCTTGTGCCAATTTACCTTTATTTTTTAAATGTATAGCACTTAATACCATTATATGATCTCCATCTACAATGTTTCCATTTTCGTCAACAGCAATTAATCTATCTGCATCTCCATCATATGCAAGACCTAAGTTAGCTTCGTTCTCTACAACAGCTTTTTGTAATTTTTCTGGATGTGTAGATCCGCACTTATCATTTATATTATTTCCATCTGGTTCACTATTTATAGTTACTACATTTGCTCCTAATTCGCTAAATATTGTTGGTGCAACTTTGTATGCTGCTCCATTAGCACAATCTAGCACTACCTTTAATCCTTTAAAGTCAACATTTACTATAGATTTTAAATAGTCTATATAATCTCTTTGAGCGTTATGAACAAATATTTTTCTTCCAACTTTTTCCCCGACTGGATGATAATCTACCTTTTCTATATTATCTATATATCCTTCTATTTCTAACTCAACTGCATCATCTAGTTTATATCCATCTTTATTAAAGAACTTTATACCATTATATTCAACTGGGTTATGAGATGCTGATATAACAACACCACAATCAGCTTCATATTTTTTAGTTAAGTATGCAACACCTGGAGTTGGTATTACTCCAACAGTAACTACATCACATCCTACAGACATAAGCCCTGCTATTAAAGCAGCTTCTAACATATCCCCTGAAACTCTAGTATCTTTACCAACTATTACTTTAACTTTATCTTTGCCTTGAGCTAATACATAACCACCAGCTCTCCCTAATTTATATGCTAAATCACAATTAAGTTCTGTATTAGCTACTCCTCTTACTCCATCTGTTCCAAAATATTTTCTCATTAAAGATCTCCTTTCAAAAAGAAAAAATATATAAGTATATTATTATATATATTTAAATTGCATTATTCTCTCAGTTTAATCCATAAACACATTTTAATACAGATAAACGAAAAGGACAATATAATAATTTAAAATATACACTATGGAATAATTCATATACTTTAAATTATTAACTTTTATTATCTTCATGCGTTGTTCTGGCTAATTTTAATTTTTAAAATGCTAAAGTTTATTATATATTACTTTCAAAAATAAAAAACTAGATACAGTACTTTAAATATATAAAATAAATAAGATGCAGCAATATTTATTTATGATTATTGTTGCATCTTATTATTAAACCTCTGATTTTTCTATAGTTACTGTATCTGGATCTATACTTATTTTTTTTATTTCATATGTAGATTCATATTTTATCTTGCAAGTATTATCTTTTAAAGATACTTCATTTAAATCTATATATAATTTTATGTCATCTTTATTTATTGAACCTATACTTTGTAAATATTCTATACTAACCTTAATATTGTCAGGAATATTTATTTTAGTTTTATCTATATTTTCTGTATTATTTCTTATTTCTACATCTTGAGCTGTATAAGTATATTCCGCTAATATATCATCTTCAGAATTTCTCTTTATTGTAATATACTTTGCATCTATAGTTACTCCACTTGGAACTTGTAAATATACATCTTTACTTATTCCAGGCAATATTTCAGATAAATTTACCGGTTGAGTTTCTATGTTGTTTATAGAGTCTACAATATCTTTTTTCCCTTTTATAGTTACTGTATTTTGACTCATTGTATAATTTATATCTGACTCAGCATTATCAGATAACTTTAATGTTATTGGAACAGTCTTTTGAGTTAATAAAGTTATATGAGCATTAACTGAATTTGTTTCCAATTCTACTCCTTCTACAACCTTACCATTAGCATCTACTGGCTCTAACTTTATACTCTGTGAAAAGTCATTAAGTTTTCCATCTACCTCAATAGTTCCTACAACCTTTTTTACTTCATTAACTAAACTTCGTGGCCCAAATACGCTAACTTTATCTATATTATCTTCTAGTAGGATATTATCTACATTATTTTTTCCACTACCAGTTATATCTACTTTTATACTTTTTTCTTCATTAATAATTTTTTCTAATGTTACAATCATAACTGGATTTTTAAAATCATAGTTTACTCTTTGAGAAGTAGATACTTTTAAATATATCTCATTGCTTCCTTCTATTGGATTATCTATTTGACCATATACATCTATATCATCTTTTGTTATCTTTTTTAAATTTGATAATTTTCCAGTAACATATATATTAGTTGTAAGATCTTTTTCCGGGTAAATAATAAGATCTTTTTCATTTAATTCATTTTTATTAGTTATTGTAACAGGTATATTTTCAAACAATTTAGTTTCTTCTGGATCAACAATTGCCATAACATACATCCATACTACAATAGCACTTAATAGGGATATAATCTTTATTTTAGAATTATTTTTCAATTTATTTATCATTTAAATATCCCACCTTTAAAAAAGCTTTTTTCTTGAACAGTAACTTTTAGATTACTTCTTAATATATTCGTCATTCTTTCCTTTGATATATTTCTATATAATTTGCCTGCTTTAGCTATAGATACATCTCCAGTTTCTTCTGATACTATTAATGATATACAATCAGAAACTTCACTTACTCCTACTGCAGCCCTATGTCTAGTACCTAAATCCTTACTTAAATCCTTCGATTGAGTTAACGGAAGAAAGCATGCTGCTGCTTTTATTTGGGAATCTCTTATAACAACTGCTCCATCATGTAAAGGAGTATTAGGTATAAAAATATTGATTAATAACTGTCTCGATATTGCACCATCAATACTTGTACCTGTATTTATTATATCTCCTATTTTAGTTTGTCTCTCTAATATAATAAGAGCGCCTATTTTCTGTCTAGATAAAGAATATAGTGCTTCAACTATCTCTTCTATTGTTTTATCAAATATTTCTTCTGATACACTTGCGCTATTCTTCAAAAAGAAATTAAACTTTGTTCTTCCTATATATTCAAGCCCTGCTCTAAGCTCTGGTTGAAATATTACTAATGCTGCTATAAAACCTAAATCAAGAGCTTTTATTAATATCCAATATAATGTATGTAGCTTTAATATTTCACTAATTTGTGTAGCTACAAATAACAAAACAATTCCTTTTAAAACTTGTTCTGCCCTAGTATCTTTAATGAACATAAATACCTTATAAAATATATACGCTACTATTAATATATCTATAACATCATTTATACTCATACTAAATATCATATCAAAAAATCCACCGAAAAAGGAATTTATATCTAACACAATTTACTCCTCCTGTTTGAGATTTATTAAAAGTTTATACTATTACACTATGTATTATACTATATTAATCTAACTATATACAAACTATTTAATATATAGTTAATTTTAGAAAATAAAAAAAAGTTTCACTAAAGTGAAACTTTTAAAATGGTGAGCGCACAGGGATTCGAACCCCGGACACACGCCTTAGAAGGGCGTTGCTCTATCCAGCTGAGCTATGCACCCATATTTTATTATGGAGCGGGAAACGAGATTCGAACTCGCGACTTTCACCTTGGCAAGGTGACGCTCTACCACTGAACTATTCCCGCAAATACAATGGCGGGAATAACAGGACTCGAACCTGTGACCCATTGATTAACAGTCAATTGCTCTACCAACTGAGCCATATTCCCGCGTATTTAATTAAGTTGGCGACCTGGAAGGGACTCGAACCCTCGACCTCCAGCGTGACAGGCTGGCATTCTAACCAGCTGAACTACCAGGCCGCAAATGGTGGGACTAACAGGGCTCGAACCTGTGACCCCCTGCTTGTAAGGCAGGTGCTCTCCCAGCTGAGCTATAGTCCCATAAGTTTATCTGGAGCGGGTGAAGGGGATCGAACCCTCACAGCCGGCTTGGAAGGCCGGAACTCTACCATTGAGCTACACCCGCATATTTAATTGGTGACCCATAGGGGAATCGAACCCCTGTTACCGCCGTGAAAGGGCGGTGTCTTGACCGCTTGACCAATGGGCCATTTTTGGTTGCGGAGGCAGGACTCGAACCTGCGACCTTCGGGTTATGAGCCCGACGAGCTGCCAACTGCTCCACCCCGCGATATTAATATGGTGCCGAAGACCGGAATCGAACCGGTACGAGAGGTAAGTCCCGCAGGATTTTAAGTCCTGTGCGTCTGCCAGTTCCGCCACTTCGGCATACCACGTGGCTACGTGCTACTCTCCCAGGCGGTCGCCCACCAAGTACCATCGCCGCTAAAGAGCTTAACTTCTGTGTTCGGTATGGGAACAGGTGTATCCTCTTTGCTATAATAACCACATTATATGTTTGCCCTTCTCTCAAGGACAAGTATAATATTAACATTTTCGATTAATAATGTCAATACTTTTTTATAAAGTTTTTTCAAAGTTAGTACTCTGAAAACTGCATACCATTTAATTCCATCATTTCTTTTGGTCAAGTCCTCGACCTATTAGTATCGATAAGCTAAATACATTACTGCACTTACACCTTCGACCTATCAACCAGGTAGTCTTCCTGGGGTCTTACCCTTACGGTGGGAAATCTTATCTTGAAGTTGGCTTCGCGCTTAGATGCTTTCAGCGCTTATCCATTCCGTACATAGCTACCCAGCCATGCCCTTGGCAGAACAACTGGTACACCAGAGGTACGTCCATCCCGGTCCTCTCGTACTAAGGACAGGTCTTCTCAAATTTCCTACGCCTGCGACGGATAGGGACCGAACTGTCTCACGACGTTCTGAACCCAGCTCGCGTACCACTTTAATGGGCGAACAGCCCAACCCTTGGGACCTACTACAGCCCCAGGATGTGATGAGCCGACATCGAGGTGCCAAACCTCCCCGTCGATGTGGACTCTTGGGGGAGATAAGCCTGTTATCCCCAGGGTAGCTTTTATCCGTTGAGCGATGGCCCTTCCATGCGGTACCACCGGATCACTAAGTCCGACTTTCGTCCTTGCTCGACCTGTATGTCTTGCAATCAAGCTTCCTTTTGCCTTTACACTCTTCGCACGATTTCCGACCGTGCTGAGGAAACCTTTGAGCGCCTCCGTTACTTTTTAGGAGGCGACCGCCCCAGTCAAACTGCCCACCTGACGGTGTTCCAAGACCTGATTCAAGGCCTATGGTTAGGATCCCAGTACTACAAGGGTGGTATCCCAAGGTTGACTCCACACAGACTGGCGTCCATGCTTCTTAGTCTCCCACCTATCCTGTACATGTAGTACCAAGACCCAACGTCAAGCTACAGTAAAGCTCCATGGGGTCTTTCCGTCCTGTCGCAGGTACCCGGCATCTTCACCGGGATTACAATTTCACCGAGTCTATTGTTGAGACAGTGCCCAAATCGTTACGCCTTTCGTGCGGGTCGGAACTTACCCGACAAGGAATTTCGCTACCTTAGGACCGTTATAGTTACGGCCGCCGTTTACTGGGGCTTAAGTTCACTGCTTCGATTGCTCTAACAGATCCCCTTAACCTTCCAGCACCGGGCAGGCGTCAGCTCCTATACATCGTCTTGCGACTTAGCAGAAACCTGTGTTTTTGGTAAACAGTCGCTTGGGCCTATTCTCTGCGGCCTGTCATAGACAGGCACCCCTTCTCCCTAAGTTACGGGGTCATTTTGCCGAGTTCCTTAACAATAGTTCTCTCGCTGGCCTTAGGATACTCTCCTCACCCACCTGTGTCGGTTTACGGTACGGGCGCCTTTAAACTCGATAGAAGCTTTTCTTGACAGTGTGAAATCAGCTACTTCGCCCCGAAGGGCTTCCCCATCACATCCTAGCATTGTCTAAACGGATTTGCCTATTTAGACTGCCTCAATGCTTAGCCGTACATAACCAACAGTACGGTTAGCTTATCCTACTGTGTCACTCCATCTCTCAAACGCTTATTGGCGGTACAGGAATATCAACCTGTTGTCCATCACCTACGCCTTTCGGCCTCGGCTTAGGTCCCGACTAACCCAGGGCGGACGAACCTTCCCCTGGAAACCTTGGGTTTACGGCCCGTGGGATTCTCACCCACGTCTCGCTACTCATGCCAACATTCTCACTCGTATACTGTCCACATGTCCTTACGGTCATGCTTCAGCCTGCATACGAAGCTCCCCTACCCATCATAATTGATGCCGTAGCTTCGGTAGTACGTTTTAGCCCCGGAAATTTTCGGCGCAGGATCACTCGACCAGTGAGCTATTACGCACTCTTTAAATGAGTGGCTGCTTCTAAGCCAACATCCTGGTTGTCTGTGCAATCCCACATCCTTTACCACTTAACGTACATTTAGGGACCTTAGCTGACGATCTGGGCTGTTGCCCTTTTGACTATGAATCTTATCACCCACAGTCTGACTCCCAAGTAAAAGAAAACGGCATTCGGAGTTTGATAGTCTTCGGTAAGTGCAATACCCCCTAGGACATTCAGTGCTCTACCTCCGTTTCTCTACGCTTGAGGCTAGCCCTAAAGCTATTTCGGGGAGAACCAGCTATCTCCGGGCTCGATTGGAATTTCACCGCTATCCACAAGTCATCCCCGAGCTTTTCAACGCTCGTGGGTTCGGTCCTCCACGAAATTTTACTTTCGCTTCAACCTGCTCATGGATAGGTCGCCCGGTTTCGGGTCTACGCCAAGTAACTTAATCGCCCATTTAAGACTCGCTTTCGCTACGGCTCCACACCTTAAGTGCTTAACCTTGCTACTTAACGTAACTCGTTGGCCCGTTCTACAAAAAGTACGCGGTCACACAAGTAATGTGCTCCCACAGCTTGTAAGTGCAGGGTTTCAGGTTCTATTTCACTCCCCTCCCGGGGTTCTTTTCACCTTTCCCTCACGGTACTATGCGCTATCGGTCACTAGGTAGTATTTAGGCTTGGAGGATGGTCCCTCCTGCTTCCCACAGGGTTTCACGTGTCCCGTGGTACTCTGGATCATACTAGTAGCTTTCTCGTTTCAACTACAGGGCTATTACCTTCTATGGCGGAGCTTTCCAACTCTCTTCATTTACGATATTGCATCCATGTTGTATGTCCGCAACCCCAACGAAGTAAACTTCATTGGTTTGGCCTGTTCCGCTTTCGCTCGCCGCTACTTACGGAATCGAATTTCTTTCTCTTCCTCCGGGTACTTAGATGTTTCAGTTCCCCGGGTTCCCCTCGCTAAGCTATGTATTCACTTAACGATACTTAGACATTACTCTAAGTGAGTTTCCTCATTCGGAAATCTTCGGATCAAAGTTTACGTGCAACTCCCCGAAGCTTATCGCAGCTTATCACGTCCTTCATCGGCTCCTAGTGCCAAGGCATCCGCCCTGCACCCTTAATAACTTGACCAGTTATTAAAAAGTTATCGCTACTGAACAAACTTCGTATTCACTCAGTTTATTCCAGTGCTTAAAAGTGTAATTTTAAAGACTTTTCTTGTCTATATATGTTTAAAATGATGTCATATCACTAAATGTTATGCAGTTTTCAAAGTACAAACATGGTGGAGATGAGGAGGATCGAACTCCTGACCCCTTGCGTGCAAGGCAAGTGCTCTCCCAGCTGAGCTACACCCCCGTATTTATTTTTACAACGATATATATTTTATAGTATATGTCGAAGATTGTCAATAGAGTTTTTAATTTTTATNATATTTTTTGATGGTAGCGGTAACAGGAGTCGAACCTGTGACCTTTCGGGTATGAACCGAACGCTCTAGCCAACTAAGCTATACCGCCACAACAATTATGGTGCCCAGAGGCGGAATCGAACCACCGACACGGGGATTTTCAGTCCCCTGCTCTACCGACTGAGCTATCTGGGCGCAACAATTGGTGGGCCTAGCTGGACTCGAACCAGCGACCTCACGCTTATCAGGCGTGCGCTCTAACCACCTGAGCTATAAGCCCTAATTGTTAATGGTCGAGGTGGAGGGACTCGAACCCCCGGCCCCATGGTCCCAAACCACGTGCGCTACCAAACTGCGCTACACCTCGAAGTTATTAAAATTCATTTTATTTATTTTTTTATAAGTGGCAGGGGTGGAGGGACTCGAACCCCCGGCGCACGGTTTTGGAGACCGACGCTCTACCAACTGAGCTACACCCCTATAAAATTTGGTGGACCATCAGGGACTCGAACCCCAGACCTACCGGTTATGAGCCGGGCGCTCTAACCAACTGAGCTAATGGTCCACGTTATTAATGGTCGAGGTGGAGGGACTCGAACCCCCGGCCCCATGGTCCCAAACCACGTGCGCTACCAAACTGCGCTACACCTCGAATTAATGGCGGAGAAGGAGGGATTCGAACCCTCGCACCGGTTTAATCCAGCCTAATCCCTTAGCAGGGGATCCTCTTGAGCCACTTGAGTACTTCTCCATTTATTAAATTAATGGCGGAGAGGGTGGGATTCGAACCCACGGTGCCGTTAAGCATCACTGGTTTTCAAGACCAGCTCCTTAAACCACTCGGACACCTCTCCACTTGGTGATCCATCCGCGACTCGAACGCGGGACACCCTGATTAAAAGTCAGGTGCTCTACCGACTGAGCTAATGGATCAAATATTAATTTGGCAGGGGATGCAGGACTCGAACCTACGCATGTAGCAGTCAAAGTGCTATGCCTTACCGACTTGGCGAATCCCCTATATAAAGTGGTGAGCGCACAGGGATTCGAACCCCGGACACACGCCTTAGAAGGGCGTTGCTCTATCCAGCTGAGCTATGCACCCACATTATATTATAGATCATGGAGCGGGTGAAGGGGATCGAACCCTCACAGCCGGCTTGGAAGGCCGGAACTCTACCATTGAGCTACACCCGCATATTTAATTGGTGACCCATAGGGGAATCGAACCCCTGTTACCGCCGTGAAAGGGCGGTGTCTTGACCGCTTGACCAATGGGCCATTTTTGGTTGCGGAGGCAGGACTCGAACCTGCGACCTTCGGGTTATGAGCCCGACGAGCTGCCAACTGCTCCACCCCGCGATATTAATATGGTGCCGAAGACCGGAATCGAACCGGTACGAGAGGTAAGTCCCGCAGGATTTTAAGTCCTGTGCGTCTGCCAGTTCCGCCACTTCGGCATACCACGTGGCTACGTGCTACTCTCCCAGGCGGTCGCCCACCAAGTACCATCGCCGCTAAAGAGCTTAACTTCTGTGTTCGGTATGGGAACAGGTGTATCCTCTTTGCTATAATAACCACATTATATGTTTGCCCTTCTCTCAAGGACAAGTATAATATTAACATTTTCGATTAATAATGTCAATACTTTTTTATAAAGTTTTTTCAAAGTTAGTACTCTGAAAACTGCATACCATTTAATTCCATCATTTCTTTTGGTCAAGTCCTCGACCTATTAGTATCGATAAGCTAAATACATTACTGCACTTACACCTTCGACCTATCAACCAGGTAGTCTTCCTGGGGTCTTACCCTTACGGTGGGAAATCTTATCTTGAAGTTGGCTTCGCGCTTAGATGCTTTCAGCGCTTATCCATTCCGTACATAGCTACCCAGCCATGCCCTTGGCAGAACAACTGGTACACCAGAGGTACGTCCATCCCGGTCCTCTCGTACTAAGGACAGGTCTTCTCAAATTTCCTACGCCTGCGACGGATAGGGACCGAACTGTCTCACGACGTTCTGAACCCAGCTCGCGTACCACTTTAATGGGCGAACAGCCCAACCCTTGGGACCTACTACAGCCCCAGGATGTGATGAGCCGACATCGAGGTGCCAAACCTCCCCGTCGATGTGGACTCTTGGGGGAGATAAGCCTGTTATCCCCAGGGTAGCTTTTATCCGTTGAGCGATGGCCCTTCCATGCGGTACCACCGGATCACTAAGTCCGACTTTCGTCCTTGCTCGACCTGTATGTCTTGCAATCAAGCTTCCTTTTGCCTTTACACTCTTCGCACGATTTCCGACCGTGCTGAGGAAACCTTTGAGCGCCTCCGTTACTTTTTAGGAGGCGACCGCCCCAGTCAAACTGCCCACCTGACGGTGTTCCAAGACCTGATTCAAGGCCTATGGTTAGGATCCCAGTACTACAAGGGTGGTATCCCAAGGTTGACTCCACACAGACTGGCGTCCATGCTTCTTAGTCTCCCACCTATCCTGTACATGTAGTACCAAGACCCAACGTCAAGCTACAGTAAAGCTCCATGGGGTCTTTCCGTCCTGTCGCAGGTACCCGGCATCTTCACCGGGATTACAATTTCACCGAGTCTATTGTTGAGACAGTGCCCAAATCGTTACGCCTTTCGTGCGGGTCGGAACTTACCCGACAAGGAATTTCGCTACCTTAGGACCGTTATAGTTACGGCCGCCGTTTACTGGGGCTTAAGTTCACTGCTTCGATTGCTCTAACAGATCCCCTTAACCTTCCAGCACCGGGCAGGCGTCAGCTCCTATACATCGTCTTGCGACTTAGCAGAAACCTGTGTTTTTGGTAAACAGTCGCTTGGGCCTATTCTCTGCGGCCTGTCATAGACAGGCACCCCTTCTCCCTAAGTTACGGGGTCATTTTGCCGAGTTCCTTAACAATAGTTCTCTCGCTGGCCTTAGGATACTCTCCTCACCCACCTGTGTCGGTTTACGGTACGGGCGCCTTTAAACTCGATAGAAGCTTTTCTTGACAGTGTGAAATCAGCTACTTCGCCCCGAAGGGCTTCCCCATCACATCCTAGCATTGTCTAAACGGATTTGCCTATTTAGACTGCCTCAATGCTTAGCCGTACATAACCAACAGTACGGTTAGCTTATCCTACTGTGTCACTCCATCTCTCAAACGCTTATTGGCGGTACAGGAATATCAACCTGTTGTCCATCACCTACGCCTTTCGGCCTCGGCTTAGGTCCCGACTAACCCAGGGCGGACGAACCTTCCCCTGGAAACCTTGGGTTTACGGCCCGTGGGATTCTCACCCACGTCTCGCTACTCATGCCAACATTCTCACTCGTATACTGTCCACATGTCCTTACGGTCATGCTTCAGCCTGCATACGAAGCTCCCCTACCCATCATAATTGATGCCGTAGCTTCGGTAGTACGTTTTAGCCCCGGAAATTTTCGGCGCAGGATCACTCGACCAGTGAGCTATTACGCACTCTTTAAATGAGTGGCTGCTTCTAAGCCAACATCCTGGTTGTCTGTGCAATCCCACATCCTTTACCACTTAACGTACATTTAGGGACCTTAGCTGACGATCTGGGCTGTTGCCCTTTTGACTATGAATCTTATCACCCACAGTCTGACTCCCAAGTAAAAGAAAACGGCATTCGGAGTTTGATAGTCTTCGGTAAGTGCAATACCCCCTAGGACATTCAGTGCTCTACCTCCGTTTCTCTACGCTTGAGGCTAGCCCTAAAGCTATTTCGGGGAGAACCAGCTATCTCCGGGCTCGATTGGAATTTCACCGCTATCCACAAGTCATCCCCGAGCTTTTCAACGCTCGTGGGTTCGGTCCTCCACGAAATTTTACTTTCGCTTCAACCTGCTCATGGATAGGTCGCCCGGTTTCGGGTCTACGCCAAGTAACTTAATCGCCCATTTAAGACTCGCTTTCGCTACGGCTCCACACCTTAAGTGCTTAACCTTGCTACTTAACGTAACTCGTTGGCCCGTTCTACAAAAAGTACGCGGTCACACAAGTAATGTGCTCCCACAGCTTGTAAGTGCAGGGTTTCAGGTTCTATTTCACTCCCCTCCCGGGGTTCTTTTCACCTTTCCCTCACGGTACTATGCGCTATCGGTCACTAGGTAGTATTTAGGCTTGGAGGATGGTCCCTCCTGCTTCCCACAGGGTTTCACGTGTCCCGTGGTACTCTGGATCATACTAGTAGCTTTCTCGTTTCAACTACAGGGCTATTACCTTCTATGGCGGAGCTTTCCAACTCTCTTCATTTACGATATTGCATCCATGTTGTATGTCCGCAACCCCAACGAAGTAAACTTCATTGGTTTGGCCTGTTCCGCTTTCGCTCGCCGCTACTTACGGAATCGAATTTCTTTCTCTTCCTCCGGGTACTTAGATGTTTCAGTTCCCCGGGTTCCCCTCGCTAAGCTATGTATTCACTTAACGATACTTAGACATTACTCTAAGTGAGTTTCCTCATTCGGAAATCTTCGGATCAAAGTTTACGTGCAACTCCCCGAAGCTTATCGCAGCTTATCACGTCCTTCATCGGCTCCTAGTGCCAAGGCATCCGCCCTGCACCCTTAATAACTTGACCAGTTATTAAAAAGTTATCGCTACTGAACAAACTTCGTATTCACTCAGTTTATTCCAGTGCTTAAAAGTGTAATTTTAAAGACTTTTCTTGTCTATATATGTTTAAAATGATGTCATATCACTAAATGTTATGCAGTTTTCAAAGTACAAACATGGTGGAGATGAGGAGGATCGAACTCCTGACCCCTTGCGTGCAAGGCAAGTGCTCTCCCAGCTGAGCTACACCCCCGTATTTATTTTTACAACGATATATATTTTATAGTATATGTCGAAGATTGTCAATAGAGTTTTTAATTTTTATTAAGAACCCTCAAAATTAAACAGTAGGTAATTCTCCTTAGAAAGGAGGTGATCCAGCCGCACCTTCCGATACGGCTACCTTGTTACGACTTCACCCCAGTTATTGATTTCACCTTCGACACTCGCTTCCCAAAAGGGTTAGCTAAGTGGCTTCGGGCGCCCCCAACTTCCGTGGTGTGACGGGCGGTGTGTACAAGACCCGGGAACGCATTCACCGCAGCATTCTGATCTGCGATTACTAGTAACTCCAGCTTCATGTAGGCGAGTTTCAGCCTACAATCCGAACTGAGAATGGCTTTAAGGGATTAGCTCCGCCTCACGACTTGGCTGCCCTCTGTACCACCCATTGTAGCACGTGTGTAGCCCTAAGCATAAGGGGCATGATGATTTGACGTCATCCCCACCTTCCTCCAGGTTATCCCTGGCAGTCCCTCTAGAGTGCCCAACTTAATGCTGGCAACTAAAGGCAAGGGTTGCGCTCGTTGCGGGACTTAACCCAACATCTCACGACACGAGCTGACGACAACCATGCACCACCTGTCACTTCTGTCCCCGAAGGGAAAGATGCGATTAGGCATCGGTCAAAAGGATGTCAAGCTTAGGTAAGGTTCTTCGCGTTGCTTCGAATTAAACCACATGCTCCGCTACTTGTGCGGGTCCCCGTCAATTCCTTTGAGTTTCACTCTTGCGAGCGTACTTCCCAGGCGGAGTACTTAATGCGTTAGCTGCGCCACCGAAGGGGGTAACCTCCGACAGCTAGTACTCATCGTTTACGGCGTGGACTACCAGGGTATCTAATCCTGTTTGCTCCCCACGCTTTCGTGCCTCAGTGTCAGTTACAGTCCAGAGAGCCGCCTTCGCAACTGGTGTTCCTCCTAATATCTACGCATTTCACCGCTACACTAGGAATTCCACTCTCCTCTCCTGCACTCAAGTTTCCCAGTTTCAAAGGCTTACTACGGTTGAGCCGTAGCCTTTCACCTCTGACTTAAGAAACCACCTACGCACCCTTTACGCCCAGTAATTCCGGATAACGCTAGCCCCCTACGTATTACCGCGGCTGCTGGCACGTAGTTAGCCGGGGCTTCCTCCTCAAGTACCGTCATTATCTTCCTTGAGGACAGAGCTTTACGACCCGAAGGCCTTCATCGCTCACGCGGCGTTGCTGCATCAGGCTTTCGCCCATTGTGCAATATTCCCCACTGCTGCCTCCCGTAGGAGTTTGGACCGTGTCTCAGTTCCAATGTGGCCGATCACCCTCTCAGGTCGGCTACTGATCGTCGCCTTGGTAAGCCGTTACCTTACCAACTAGCTAATCAGACGCGGGTCCATCCTGTACCGCAAAAGCTTTGATACTTCTACCATGCGATAAAAGTATTTTATCTCGTATTAGCATACCTTTCGGTATGTTATCCGTGTGTACAGGGCAGGTTACCCACGCGTTACTCACCCGTCCGCCGCTCTTTACCGAAGTAAATCGCTCGACTTGCATGTGTTAGGCACGCCGCCAGCGTTCATCCTGAGCCAGGATCAAACTCTCAAATAAAAGTTGTTACCTGCTCAGACTAATCATTATCTGAATATCTGGCTTGGTTTGTTTAGTTTCAATTCTATAAATTAACCTACTGTTTAATTTTCAAAGTTCTTATTTCAACTTCTTAAGTTTACCAAAGTTATTTTTCTTTGTCAACTTATTTTTTTAAGCTATTTTCTTTCGTTTTGCCCTTTTCTTAAGGACAAGTATAACTATACCATCTTATTTTTATATCGTCAATACTTTTTTTAACTTTTTTATATTTTTATTTTGCAATTTTATCTTCATATACGTAAGTTCTTGTTTTCCCAACAGGTCTAACTTTTATCCTCGTTGACTTATTATAAATTTTTATAGCATCGTTACAAAAATAAATCATAACATCTAATACCAATAAAATAATACTTATTAAACATCCCCAGTTAATTATTTGACTCATAGTTCATTCCCCCAATTTAATATTTTAGTTAATATTCTTAATGATTATACATATTTCCTTTATAAAAATTTCGTTTTATAATTCTATAATGCTATACTTTACTTTTATTTTTTTCACTAAAATTACTTTATTTACATTTTTTTATATACTTTACTGAAATTTAGTGTTTATATTTTTCATCTTATAACTTAAATTTCATACTCAAAGTAACTTTATTTTTAAGTTAAATATTTACAATTTATATAATTAAATTGATTTATTATCTTAAATTTATAATAAAATCACACCTGCTATAAATCCAATATGTATGAAATTATATTTGATTTTTAATATAACTTCTAAAATATCTAAATATCAATATAACAATTAAACATATCTAAACATAAATATTATATTTTTATTTTCTATTTATTGAAAATCATAATATTCTATATTTTTCATTTTTAATGTTATCAATTATAATTTTAATATCCTCATTTTTCAAACATTAAAAGTTTTAGGCATAAAAAATTCACTTCGCTTGAGCGACGTGTCGGCGAAACAGTTCATATCGCCAACGACTTCGTCCGTTGCTTGAGCCACTGAGTGGGCGAAGCATTTCAAAATCTTTTTTACGCTCAAAAACAATTTATTGATATTACTTACATTCAAAAGTTATCCACATTTTTAAAAATATTATAATATCCTTAAGCGTAAAAAAGGATTGTCTATTGATTACAAATCATACACAATCCTTTTTTACAAATATTATTCTTCTATTTTATTTTGGTTATTTTCTATAGGTTTCATTGTAGGGAATAATATAACATCTCTTATAGACGGAGAGTTAGTTAATAACATCATAACTCTATCTATACCTATTCCAAGACCACCTGTAGGAGGTAAACCTACTTCTAAAGCGTTTATGAAGTCTTCATCCATATCACAAGCTTCGTCATCGCCTAATTCTTTCTTTCTCAATTGATCCATGAATCTTCCTTTTTGATCAATTGGGTCATTTAACTCAGAGAATGCATTAGCTAATTCCCATTTATTTGCGAAAGCTTCAAATCTATCTGTTTTTCTTGGGTCTTCTACATTTCTCTTAGCAAGAGGCGATACTTCAACTGGATGATGAGTTATAAATGTAGGTTGAATTAACTTATCTTCACCAAATTCTTCGAAGAATGCATTTATAACCTCTCCTCTTCTCATTCCAGGAGTTATTTCTATTCCTTTTTCTTTAGCTATTGCTAAAGCTTCTTCATCTGTATTTATAGTAGAGAAATCTACACCAGTATATTCCTTAACACATTCTTCCATAGTCATTCTTCTCCATGGAGGTGTAAAGTCTATTTCTGTTCCTTGGTAGTTTATTTTCATGCTTCCTGTAGCAGCCTCAGCCATATGAGCTATAACATTTTCAGTTATTTCCATCATATCTGTATAATCTGCATAAGCTTGGTATAATTCTATTGCAGTATACTCTGGATTATGCTTTATAGACATACCTTCATTTCTGAACATTCTACCCATTTCATATACTTTATCAAATCCACCAACTATAAGTCTCTTTAAATATAATTCATTAGCTATTCTCATATACATCGGTATATCTAATGTATTATGATGAGTAACGAATGGTCTAGCATTTGCTCCACCAGCTATAGTATTTAATATTGGTGTTTCAACTTCTAAGAATCCTCTTTCATCTAAATACGATCTTAACGCTTTTAATGCTTTAGTTCTTGTTAAGAATGCATCCTTAACTTCTGGATTAACTATTAAGTCTACATATCTTTGTCTATATCTTAAATCTTGATCTTTTAATCCATGATATTTTTCTGGTAATACTTGAAGTGATTTAGATAATAAAACTACTTCATTAGCCTTTACAGATATTTCTTCTTTCTTAGTCTTGAACACTTCACCTTCAACACCAATTATATCTCCTATATCATATGTAGAGAATATAGAGTATTCTTCTTCCCCTATTCTATCTAATCTAACATAGCATTGGATTCTTCCATTTTGATCTTGTATATCTATAAATCCTGCTTTACCTTGGATTCTTTTACTCATTATACGACCAGCTATTTTAACTATCTTACCTTCAAATTCTTCAAAGTTTCCTTTTATTTCTGTAGAATTGCTAGTTCTGTCATATCTACTAACTTTAAAAGGATCTCTTCCCATGTCTTGTAATTTAGTTAATTTTTCTCTTCTTACTCTAAGTACTTCTGTAAGATCTTCTTGAAGTTGATCATTATTCATTTGGTCATTACTCATAGAGTTACCTCCTCAATTTATTATCTTCTTATTTCTAATATTTCAAATTTAGCTACACCATCTGGAACTTGAACATCAACTACATCTCCTATAGTTCTTCCTAAAAGAGCTTTTCCTACTGGAGATTCATTTGATATTTTACCTTCATATGGATCTGCTTCAGCCGAACCAACTATTGTATATTCAACTTCTTCTTCAAAATCCATATCATTTACTTTAACTATTGAACCTATCGTTACAACATTTGAATCTATTTTACTTTCATCAATGATAACTGCTCTTCTTATCATTGATTCTAATTTTATTATTCTTTCTTCAACTTGAGCTTGTTCATTTTTAGCTTCATCATACTCAGCATTTTCTGATATATCTCCAAAAGATATAGCAACCTTTATTCTATCAGCAACTTCTCTTCTTCTTACAGTCTTTAATATTTCTAATTCATCTTCTAATTTTTGATATCCTTCTTGAGTTAAAAGTATTTCCTTTTTTTCTTCCATAACCCCTACAACTCCTTCACTATATATTTAGGATTTCTCCCAAAGCCTATTTAAATTATTGCATATTTTGTTTTAATTTATGCGGTATATTATAGATTACTATTATTCTAATGTCAAGCAATCTTGCATATAGCCTTTCAGCTTGTTAACTACCTCTTCGTAACTTTCAATTTTGTTTATTTCATCTCTAACTTTAGCCGAATTTCTAAGACCTTTTAAATACCATGCGATATGTTTCCTCATTTCTCTTACAGCAACATATTCTCCATGTTCTTGCACTGCTAATTTTAAATGTTTCATAGCTGTATCTATTTTTTCTTCCAACGTAGGATCTGGCAATATCTCACCTGTTTGCATATAGTGATTTATTCTTTTAAATATCCATGGGTTTCCTTGAGCACCTCTTCCTATCATTATAGCATCACAATTTGTTTTATTTAACATATTTATTGCATCTTCAACTTCAAATACATCTCCATTACCTATAACAGGGATACTTACATTTTGTTTAACTTCTTTTATTATATCCCAATCTGCTTTTCCAGAGTAGTACTGCTCTCTAGTTCTACCATGAACAGCTATTGCACTTATTCCACAATCTTGGGCAATTTTAGCAATTTCTACTGCATTTATACAAGTGTCATCCCAACCCTTTCTTATTTTAAGAGTAACTGGTTTTTCAGAATTATCTACTACAGCCCTTAAAACTTTAGCTGCTAATTCAGGATTTTTTAAAAGGGCTGAACCATCACCATTTTTTACAACTTTAGGTGCCGGACATCCCATGTTTATATCTAATATTTCATTAGGGTATGAGTTTAATATTTTTGCAGCCCCACCCATATATTCTGGATCTGATCCAAATATTTGTATTGCAACAGGATGTTCTTCTTCTTCTATTTTCAACATTTTCTTAGTGTTTTGGTCATCATAACATAAAGCTTTTGCATTAACCATTTCTGTATATAACATTCCACAATCTTGTTCCTTGCAAATCAATCTAAATGGAAGGTCTGTTACTCCAGCCATAGGTGATAGAAAAACTTTATTATCTAAATTTAAGTTGCCTATTTTCATTTTTGTCTCCTTCTAA
Organism: Romboutsia ilealis; assembly: GCF_900015215.1. Lineage (NCBI taxonomy): Bacteria > Bacillati > Bacillota > Clostridia > Peptostreptococcales > Peptostreptococcaceae > Romboutsia > Romboutsia ilealis. The sequence continues at coordinate 2,394,407 of NZ_LN555523.1, forward strand.
ATTTAAAATTTATTAATATTTAAAAAAAGGAATTGGATTTATATTACCCAATTCCCCTATTCTATTCTTTATTCTTTTCGTGTAAAATTCTTAAACCATCTAAAGTTAAAAATCTATCTACATGATCTATACTTTTAGTTTCCGAAGCAATAAGAGTAGATAAACCACCTGTTGCTATAACCTTAACATTTTCTTGGTTTAACTCTCTCTTCATCATTTCTATTATCTTTTCAACTGATCCTACATAACCATATATTATTCCAGCTTGCATAGCAGATACTGTATTCTTACATATAACTGAACCTGGTTTAACTAATTCTACCCTAGGAAGTTTAGACGCTCTTTGGAATAATGCTTCACTAGATATTTTCAAACCTGGTACTATAGTTCCACCTAAGTAGTCTGCATTATTTGTTATAGCACAGAACGTAGTAGCTGTACCAAAATCAACCACTATAACAGGTGTACCATATTTTTCAACACATGCGACTGCATTAACTATTCTATCTGCTCCAACTTGTTTAGGGTTATCATATTTTATATTTAATCCAGTCTTTATACCTGGTCCTACAACTTTAGGTTGTTTTTTACAATACTTTTTACAAAAGTTTTCAAGAGAATGCATAACATCAGGAACTACAGATGATATTATAACATCTTCTACACAATTCATATCTATTTTTTCATGCTGAAATAAGTTACTTATTAAAATTCCATATTCATCAGATGTTTTATATTTATCCGTAGTTATTCTCCAATACCTTATAAGCTCTTTACCTTTATATAGCCCCAAAACCATATTGGTATTTCCAACGTCAAATACTAAAAGCATATATCATTAACCTTCTTTCTATTTTTTCCTTTTATTAAAAACTACGCAAACAGCTGATACAACAAAGCCTCCAACAATTGATTCTGGTATTCCATTTGTTGCTACTAGTGTTAATATTAAAGTTTTTGCTGCTGATGCACTTTCTCCTAAAGCCTCCGCATATCTAGCTCCATACAGTATATATATCATCCCTAGTACAACCGCTGTGTTAACTAAAGATCCCATAACTCCTGTTATCCATCCAGATACAAAAACATTCTTAGTAAATTTAATAGTAAGTTTATAAACATAATAAGCTACTATACCTATAAGCATCCTTGGTAATACAGATACTAATGGATTTACAAATGCAAAAGAAGTTATTGTAGGCATAGTAAGCGCTTTTAATAAACTTGTCGCTCCAAATATAAAACCTACTGTAATTCCAACTACAGGTCCTTCTATTATTGCACCTATAATTACAGGTATATGCATTATAGTTGCATTAGTTGGTCCTATAGGAATAAATCCTAAAGGTGTCATAGATAACATAATAGAAATAGCTGATAACACTCCTATTATTGCCATCCTTCTAACATCAGTCTTCTTTTTTTGTCTTAATTTAACTTTTGAATCCTTTGGTGATTCCATCACAATCTCCACTTCTGATGGACTTAATACTTCTACTTCTGATGATTCCAAATTCCTCATAAAAATACACCTCCGTTCCAGCTCATAAAAGATGCCGGACTTCTAAATTTTATTTTTCGCTATAGTAAAGTCAAGCTCTAAAAATTAGATACCTGCTATAACAAAACAATTGTATCAATAGTAATTTACATTGTCAATAATTCTTGATTACGAGCTATATCTTTATGTGAGCGTATTTCTCCTATAGAATCCGCATTTTTTATCGCATTTATTATACTTTTTTCTACAACCTCTGTAGCTAAAGATCCTAAAAGCGTAATATCTGTTTCAACTTCTCCCGTAGCCATAGTAAATATAGTATCTCCATCATGAGGGGTATGTATAGGGAATATAGCTTTTGCATAACCATTATGTGCCATTTGAGATATTTTTTTACACTCAGCTTTATTTAATTTAGCATTAGTAGCTACAATACCTATAGTAGTGTTATCTATACTAAATCCACCTTTATTGACTCCATTTTTCATCAATTCATAGCTGTTTAGCATGTTTTTCTTCTCATTATCCATAGTTCCTGCTATAACTTTCCCATTTTCATATACATCTCCAAAAGCATTTACTGCAACTAAAGCAGATACAACTAATCCGTTAGGAAGTTTAATTGAATGACTACCTATTCCACCCTTCATTGCATATTCTATACCTTTAATTTTACCAACTGTAGCTCCGCAACCCGCTCCAAAATTCCCTTGGTTTAACTTTGTATCACTTGCTACCTCACAAGCTCTATATCCCATCTCTATATTAGGTCTAGACTTCGGATTTCCAACTCCTAAATCAAACAGTACTGCACCTACGACTATAGGAACCTTAGTAACACCTACATCAAAACCTATATTCTGTTCTTCTAAATATCTACTTACACCACATGTAGACTCTAATCCAAAAGCTGAACCACCAGATAAAACAACTGCATGTACTTTTTGAATCATATTTATAGGATTTAATAAATCTGTTTCTCGTGTACCCGGACCTCCACCTCTAACATCAACACCACAAACAGCACCTTTTTCACATATAACAACTGTGCATCCAGTTAATCCTTCTTTATCTTCAACTTGCCCTACTTTTAATCCCTTAACATCTAGTATATTATTATACATATCCTTTAACTCCTCTTATAGATACCTCTCCTGAAATAATTTCTTTTATAATACTATCTTTTGTTTGTACTACTAAATTACCCTCTTGATTTATATCTAAACATCTAATCAACTCTTTTTCTTCACCTTTAATCAAGTACACATCTTTACCTATAATAGCAGAGTAATTTCTACATATATTTAAAATTTCTTCTTTAGAATCTTCATTTATATATTTTATATATAGTTTCTCGAACTCTTCTAATATATTCCTAACTATATCAACTCTAGATATTTTATGACCTTCTTTATATAATGAAGTCGCAATTTCAGATATTTCCTGGGAAAACTCCATAGTTTTAACATTTATGCCTATTCCTAAGATAATATAATTTATTCTCTCGATTTCTGCTGATAGTTCAGTAAGAATACCTGCAATCTTCTTATTATTTATTATTATATCATTTGGCCACTTTATAGTTGTTTCTATCCCTAAATTATTTAAAGCTTTAGCTATACTAGCCCCAGCTATTAAAGTTATAAAAGGTGCTTTTTGTGGTACTATCTTTGGTTTTAATATAATACTCATCCAAATACCTTCTTTAGATTTAGAATACCACTGCCTACCTATTCTTCCTTTTCCTTTTGTTTGCTCTTCACTAATAATCACAGTTCCTTCTAGTTCCTGCAAAGCTACTTTTTTAGCATAATCATTAGTAGAATCTATAGTCTCAAAATGAACTATTTTTCTCCCCATAACCTTAGTTTCTAGTCTATGAGAAATACTTTGATATGTTAGTAAATCCTTTGAGTCTTCTATTAATTTATATCCCTTTCTATTTACAAATTCAATATTGTATCCTTCTTCTTTTAAAGCATTCATGTGTTTCCATATTGAAGATCTAGATATCCCTAACTTTTTAGCTAGTTCTTGTTCTGAAATAAAATCATCTTTACTATTTAGTATATCTTTTATTATTTTCTCTCTCATATTCCACCCCTATTCAACTTTACTAATTATTATAATAAGTAATTATATATTAGGTTTATTAAAGTTAATACATAGTCTTTAATTCACATACCTAAACATAAAAAACTCTATATTTATATAATATCCTTAATCGTAAAAAAGAGCCTTTAAAGGCTCTTTTCTATTGTTGATTTTCATCTTTATCTATTTTTTCTTGAGAAGATTTATCTATTTCACCTAAATCTATATCTGATTGTAACGATCTAGATAAAGTTTCTTTCTTTTCAACTACTTCACTAGCATTTACTTTATCATCTTTTTTAGTATTTAAAACATCTAATGACAATTCTTTGTTAAACGCTTTTAAGAATTGATCTGCATCTAATGTTTCATATACTAATAATGCTTTAGCCACATATTCTAATCTATCCATATTATCTTGTAGAATCTTTTTAGTTTGCTTGTAAGATTCATCAACTATTCTTCCTATTTCCTTATCTATTTCATAAGCTACTTCTTCAGAATAATTCTGCTTACTTGCAAAGCTATTTCCTAAGAATACTTCATCATCTGAATCTCCAAATGTCATAGGTCCTAATTTAGTACTCATACCATATTTAGTAACCATATTTCTAGCAGTTGCTGAAACTCTTTCTAAGTCATTTGATGCTCCTGTAGATATATCATCTAAAGTCAATTCCTCAGCTACTCTACCACCAAGTAATACAACTATATTTTCTTTCATTTCATTTTTAGTTGCATAGAATTTATCTTCAACAGGAAGTTGCATAGTAAATCCTCCAGCTCTTCCTCTTGGAACTATTGTAACTTGGTGTACTGGACTTACATGAGGTAATACATGTGCACAAACTGCATGCCCTGCTTCATGGTAAGCCGTAAGTTTTCTTTCTGGTTCACTTATAACCCTAGATTTTTTAGCTACACCTGCTATAACTTTTGTTATAGCTTCTTCTATAGTTTCCATATGAATTTTCTTTTCTCTTTTTCTAGCAGTAAGTATTGCTGCTTCATTCATTAAGTTTTCTATATCAGCCGGAGTAAATCCAGGTGTTCTTCTTGCTAATACTTCTATCTTTACATCATCTGCTAAAGGCTTATTCTTAGAATGCACTTTAAATATTGCTTCTCTACCTTTTACGTCTGGTGCCCCTACAACGATTTGTCTATCAAATCTTCCTGGTCTAAGTAAGGCTGGATCTAATATATCAGGTCTGTTTGTAGCAGCCATTATTATTATACCTTGATTTACACCAAAACCATCCATCTCAACTAGTAACTGATTCAGAGTTTGTTCTCTTTCATCATGTCCTCCGCCAAGACCTGCACCTCTTTTTCTACCAACAGCATCTATTTCATCTATGAATATTATTGCTGGTGCATTTTTCTTAGCTTGATCAAATAAATCTCTAACTCTAGATGCACCAACTCCAACAAACATTTCAACGAAATCAGAACCACTTATACTAAAGAACGGTACTCCTGCTTCTCCAGCTACAGCCCTTGATAAGTAAGTTTTACCTGTTCCAGGAGGTCCTACCATAAGTATACCTTTTGGTATTCTAGCTCCTAGTTCTATATATTTTTTAGGATTCTTTAAGAAATCAACAACTTCTTGTAAGTCCTCTTTCTCTTCATTTAATCCTGCAACTTCCTTAAATGTTACTCTTGTTTTTTCATCATCCTTATGAACCTTAGCTTTTGACTTACCAAAGTTCATAACTCTTCCGCCTCCACCTTGAGACTGATTCATAAATACAAACCATAGTATTACCATAAAGAATATTAACAATAAAGTAGGTAATAACTCTATAAACCAAGGTGTAGATGGCTTAGCTTCTCCACCAACTACAATTTTACCTTCTTTAACTTGATCTAGTACCTCTTTTGAAAGAGTATCTCCTATTACCTCCTCAGGTACATAAGATCTAAATTTAGTATTTGAATCTTTTATAGTACCTTCTACTGCTGTATCACTTATAAAGTATAGACGAGATATATTTTCATTTGTTAACTCTCTGTATACTTTTGAAAATTCTAAAGTTTTCACTTCCTGTGCAGGTGTTCCTGAAAACTGAACTATTCCTACGATTATTATAAAAATTACTAGGTAGAAACCTATTCCTTTGAAAAATTTATTCAAAAGAAGCCCTCCTTTCATACGTTGTTTTTATTCTATAGTTTCTTAAAGGTAACCTTTAAGACTTCTTTTGTTTTTTCATCTATTTTATAATTTTCACTAGACTTATACTGACCAACTTGTAATATACCTTGTTCATCAGATATTATAGGTACTTTACATCTTTCTTCTCTTGCTATTTTCAAGTCTATAAATAGATCTTTAATTTTTTTAGAACCTCCAGCAAGTTTTATTTTATCACCTTGCTGTCTACTACGTACTACCATACCTCCTTTTATTTTGTTTAAATCAAACCCTCTAGACATTTTATCTACTTTTCCACTTTTATATCTATCTATAGTCATTGTTTGGGTTTCAATTATAGTGTTTACTTCTTTTATCTTAACAAATCCATTACTAGGTATATTATATAAGAAATCTATATCTTCAATGACTATTTCTGTAGTAGTTAATGTTATACAATCTTGCTTTCTATATACAAATACACCTCTTGGAAGGGTTAACATCTTATTTATTTTAGATTCACTTTCAAACCCTATTATATCTTCTATGTGTTTTTGCTCTATAAAATTCGTATCACCTAAAATAGATTTTATTCCTTCTCTTAAAATCCTTACTTTTATTGCATTATGTAACTTACTAAAATCATTTATTTTTATGTCTACTGTATCAGAAGTAACTTTACATATATTTTTAAACTCAGATTTAGCTTCAGATTCAATATAGTCACTATCACTTCTTAAATTATTACTCATCCTTACTATAGATTCTATTAAATTAGTATTAAAATTATCTTTCATATATGGTATTAATTCTAATCTAATTTTATTTCTAGTGTAAATATTTTCTAAATTACTTTCGTCTATTCTAGGATTTAAATTATGTACTTCACAATATTCTTCTATATCTTTTCTTTCTATATCTAGAAGTGGTCTAATTACACCATTTTCTCTAGCATATTCTATCCCTCTAAGACCTTGAAGTCCTGTTCCCCTCATAATTCTCATTAAAATAGTTTCTGCTTGATCGTTTAAATTATGTCCAACTGCTATTTTGTTTGATTTCGTTTTTTGTTTTATTTCATCAAACATTTCATATCTAAGTTTTCTTGCCCCTTCTTCTATTGATAAATTATTATCTTCACAATATTTAGGAACATCTATAGACTTTAAAAAATAAGTTATTCCCATTTTGTCGCATATATCTGAAACGTATAAGGCATCTTTTTGTGCTTCTATTCCCCTTATTTGATGATTCAAATGGGCTGCATATAATTCTATGTCTAGTTTATCCTTAAGTCTACTTAATATGTGCAATAGACAAACAGAATCTGGTCCTCCAGATATTCCTATAACAATTTTGTCCCCTGATTCTATTAAGTTATGTTTATTTATAGTACTTAGCACTTTTTCAAAAACCATATTTATACCTCTTACATTTAGTTTTTTTATAACTCGTATCTATAGTTTTCTATAAAAAAACTATAATCCCTTGTATAAATTTTTAAAATATATAAACTTTAATATACTTACTATAATACCAAATAAATCAAATAAAAGGTAGTATTTTAACTACCTTCTATAAAATATATATTTATAATCCGTATTATATATTATACTCTATTAACATATTTATTTCATTTTTTCCCTTAAATAAATCTAATATATTTATATTATATTCTATATTTAATTTTATATAATCTTTTTTACTTTTATCAACTATTAATTTAATAGTTTCTGTTTCTATCATAAATATTCCTTGGTTTGTTTTATATTTCGTAAGATGCTTATGCTTTTCTTTAAATACCATTAAAGAATTTACATTTCCAAACCTTTTTATAGAAACTTCTTCATCAGAAATCTTTACTGTAGTTGTTATTTTTTGACCTTCTTCGCTTTCTTCATAGACTACATATATATCTTTATTCTTTTCAAATATTTTCCCTATAGTCTTTACTTCTATAGTATCTATCGTTCCTAATTCATCGTATTGTTTTGTAATTATCTTTAGTTTTGCCTCCAAAATAAATCCTCTCCTAAAACAAGTATAAACTTTAAGCTATTGCTTAAAGTTTATACTTATAATTAATACTGTTGTATTTCTACATTTTTTATATCATCTATTTCCTTCTTTAAAAATTCTTCTGCAATAGCAGCAAATTTTTCTGGTATGTCTGATACATAATACTCATACTTAGGTACTTCTTCAACATCATCCCTAAGCATATTATTATCTTCTAGTATTTGCTTTAAATCTTTTGCAGTTTCTTTTGCAGGATTTACTAACTTAACTTTTTCTCCAACAATTTCTCCGATTGTTCTCTTCAGTAATGGATAATGTGTACATCCTAATACTAAAGAATCTATACCTTTATCCATTAATTCCTCTAAATACCTTTTCGCAGTTAATGATGCTATGTCAGTGTTCGCCCATCCTTCTTCTACTATAGGAACAAATAAAGGACATGCTTTATCTATTATTTTTATATCAGGATCTATTTTAGCAATTTCTATATTATATGCTTTAGATCTTATAGTTCCATCAGTTCCTATAATTCCAACAATTTTATTATTAGTAGTATATGCCGCAGTTCTTGCACCCGCTTCTATGACTCCAATTATAGGCAAATCATACTTTTCATTTGCTTCTTTTAATGCCCTTGCTGTAGCTGTATTACAAGCTATTACTATAGCTTTTACATTTTTTGAAATTAAAAAATCTATAGCTTGAAAAGTATATTTCATTATTGTTTCCTTAGATCTAGGACCATAAGGAACTCTAGCCGTATCTCCAAAATAAACTATATTTTCACTTGGTGTGATTTTCATTATTTCTCTTAATACTGTAAGACCTCCTAGTCCCGAATCAAACACACCTATAGGCCTATTATTCATTTGTAACACCCACTTTACTTTTTAGAATCTAGTGCTAACCCTATAAGTCTGTCTATAAGTTTAGGATACTCTAAACCTGTAGCTTCCCACATTTTAGGATACATACTTATATTTGTAAATCCTGGTAATGTATTTATTTCATTTATAAATATTTCACCTGAATCCTTATCTATAAAGAAATCTACTCTTGAAAGTCCTTTTCCATCGATTCCTTTGAATGCCTCTATTGCCATTCTTCTTATGTCTTCCATATCTTCTGTTTTTATATTTGCTGGTATATCATAAGTTGAAGCACCATTTATATATTTATCTTCATAATCATAGAAATCTTTAGCTGGCTTTATTTCACCTGCTATAGATGCTTTAACCTCTTCATTTCCGATAACAGCAACTTCTATTTCTCTAGCATTTATACCTTTTTCTAAAACTATTCTTGAATCATATTTTAAAGCTTCTTCTATACCAACTAGAAGCTCTTCTCTATTTGTAGCTTTAGATATACCTACACTTGAACCTAAATTAGCTGGTTTTACAAATATAGGGTAGTTTAATTTTTCCTCTATGTTATTTAATTCTTGATCTTTATTTGTATTAAATTCCCATCTATTTGTATATGTGTAATCTACTTGTGGTAATCCTATTTGTGAGAATACCTTTTTACATATAAGTTTATCCATACCTACGCTAGATGCTAAAACCCCACATCCTACGTATGGTATTTGGCTTATTTCAAATAATCCTTGTATCGTACCATCTTCTCCGTATGGACCATGTAACACTGGGAACAGTACATCTATCTTTTCTACTCTTCCGTCTTCAAATTTTAATCCAACTTCTTTATTTCCTGAAGGTATTAAATTTATCTCAACATTTTGATTAGCTAAATCAACCCAACTTCCATTTTTGATGTTTTCTTCATTTCCATCATAAAACATCCATCTTCCTTCTTTTGTTATTCCTATAGTAAAAACATTATATTTATCTCTATTAATATGCTTACAAATCGACGCTGCTGATAACAGTGAAACTTCATGTTCACCAGATTTTCCACCAAATATTAAAGCCACATTTATTTTACTCATAATATGCTCACCTTTCTGCAAATATTTGTTAATATCAAATATTATATGCATTTTATTATCTAAATGATTATTATAATTTATTTTAACAAAAAAATAAAGGCGCAAACGCACCTTTATTAATATTTAAAATATACATTTTCAACTATTTCGCAAATACGTGATTTCCTATTCTCATATATGGATTTAGCGTCTTTATCCAATTGCATGTAGCTATATCAGGATTCCAAAAATAGATTGCTTTGTTAGTTGGATCATTACCATATAATGCCTCTTGTGCAGCAGTATATGCTGACTCTGTAGGTTGCATATTTATAGACCCATCTTTAACTACAGAAAATGCATTTTTCTGATATATAACATCCTTTATAGTATTTGGGAACCTAGGGTCTTTTACCCTATTTATAACTACTGCAGCTACAGCAACTTGTCCTTTATAACTTTCACCTCGAGCTTCTCCTGCAACTAACTTAGATAAAAGTAATAATTCTTCATTAGTAATATTTATTACTTCTCTTTTTTGTTGTTTAACAGTTTTAGATTGAACAGAAGATGCTTTTGTATTAGAATTTGTATCTAATTCATTTGAATATATTAGACTTGTAGGAATAAGCACACAAGTTAAAACTATTATTAAAACTTTAAGCTTATAACACCTATCCATAAATTTTGTCACTCCTTTAGTTTTTTTCTTTAATTATATTTTGTATTATTTCGGCTATTTTAAATTTAATCTGAACTCTGTTCATTTGCTTACTCGTTTTTTGAGATATTAACTCATACTCTTCCTCAGTTAATACCTCTCTTAATTTATCATCTGTATCTTTATCTATTATCCCTTTTTGTTCATCTACAAAGCATAAAGGAGGAAACATAACACACCACCAGTTTTTTCCTTTGCCTTCACCTATTATTATTCTCAATGCTTTATACTCACCTGCTGGAAGTATTACATTAGAATATTGTTTAGTAGGGAATTCACTATAGTCAATTCCTACTTGTATATCATAATTATATCCATTTTCTAAAATAATATTTTTACTTATTTTCTCAAGCTCAGCGTACTCTTTTTTTATTATTGATTCACTTTCTTCTATGCTCTCTGACTCTAATAATTTAGGTTGTAAATAATCTATAATAGCATCTCTTACTTTTAATTTTAAATTTTGATCTTCATCTGAATCACTATTTGCTATCACATGGAATCTTATAAGTTTATCTTTATAATCTTCTGATGCAGTACTTATTTTTTTTACTTCTCCACTTATTGATATTGTCATAACAGATATAATTGCAATTAAACTTAATATTAATATACTTAATCTTATTTTTATTTTATTAATCATCATTAAATCCCCCTCAAAATATTACTATTTTGAGTATCTCCAATTTTAATTAATTTATACGAGTTTGACTAATAAAATTCTAATTTGGTTGGTACAAATATAACTAATCAAATTTTACGATAAAATATTTTTATTAATTTATTATTTTTAATAAAAAAACCATTGGGTAAATTTAGCTATCTTAAATTAATCCAATGATTTTTCTATTTATAATTCTTTATTATTTACTGTTGTTTCTATCATAAAATGCTCGGCCTTTTGAATATGTTCCATAGCATATTGTTTAGCAAGTTTACTATCTCTTCTTTTTATAGCATCTAATATCATTCTATGCTCTTCTATTATATTTACAGTAGAATCATAGTCTGATATATATGTAACTCTAAATCTATAGACTTGTTCCCATAAAGAATTTATTAATTGATGTAATTTTTTATTATTTGTAGATTTAAATATACATTCATGAAACTCTACATCTTTCTTTAATAAAGCTTCTACATTTGATTCATTTATACTATCGTTAAATTCTTCTATTATAAATTCTAATTTTTTTATATCTTCATCTGATATTCTCTCAGCAGCAAGAGATGCTGCTAGACCTTCTAAGCTGGCTCTTATTTCTAATACATCTTTTAAATCTTTTAATGACATGTTAGCTACATAAGCACCTTTTCTCGGAAGCATAACAACTAATCCCTCTAATTCTAATTTTCTTATAGCTTCTCTTACTGGTGTTCTACTTACGCCTAATTGTTCAGCTAATTGAACTTCCATAAGCCTTTGTCCCGGCTTTAATCGACCTTCTACTATTGCTTCCCTTAAATTCTCAAATACCACATCTCTTAGCGGTTTGTACTCATCTAAATTTAACTTAGTTAAACTCTCCATTAATTTCAACTCCTTTTTCACTACTTCTGACAACATAAACTTGATTATATTTCTTTAGTAGTTCTCCCTTTCCATTTAATGCATCTTCCTCTTTATCAAATAATCCAAAAACTGTAGGTCCACTTCCACTCATCATAGATCCTAAAGCATTGTGTTCTAACATTATCTTTTCTATATCTTTTATCTCTTCATGCATTTTACTTGTTACACTTTCAAGCACATTTACCATATTTGTTGCTAATAAATTTATATTCCCTTTTTTTAGACATTCTATTAAGAATTTATTATCTGGTCTATTTTTGATATTTTGTAAATCTAATCCTTCATATACATCCTTTGTTGATACAAATAAATTCGGTTTACAAACTAATATGACTGTATCTTTAGATAGTCCTTTTATATAAGTTAATTCTTCCCCTATTCCTTGAGCTAAAGCTGCACTTCCTGATATACAAAATGGAACATCTGCACCTAATTTAAGTCCTATTTCTTGTAATCTCACTTCTGATAAGTTGAGATTCCAAAGTTTATTAAGCCCTACTAAAACTGCAGCTGCATTACTACTTCCTCCAGCCATACCTGCTGCTACTGGAATATTTTTTTCTATAAATATTTCTACACCATTTTTTACGTTAAATTGATCTTTCAATACTTTTGCTGCCTTATAAACAATATTGTTTTCATTTAAAGGAATGTCTGAACTATTACTTTTTATATTAATTTCATCTATCTCAATTTCTTTTATCTTTATAATGTCATATAAATCTATTGTCTGCATTATCATTTCGACTAAATGATATCCATCTTCTCTTTTTCCTAGCACATCTATTGATAAATTTATTTTAGCTCTGCTTTTTAACTCTATTGAACTCATTTTAGCCTCCTTAAGTATTTATAATACATTTAATGCTTGCTCTTTATATTATACTACAAAAAATAAAATAATAGGGGACTATAATCCCCTATTATTTTATTTTAGCAGCCCCTGCTAATAAATAATTGCTTTATTTATCATAGTTATTATATAAATATTTTAGTAAAACAGATTTATATTAATCACACATTGCTACTTTTTTTTCTAAAATTAAGCATTTACCTGGCTTTAATGGCTCTTCCATTTTTAGTTCATTTAATTCTGCTATTTCTGATTCTGTTGTATTATATTTTTTTGCTATATTCCAAAGATTATCGCCTTCTTTACATATATAAACTATTATACTTGGAGCTTTAGATAAATCATATGTTCCTAAGTCTTCACCCTTAACTATAAAACTTTCTGTCTTTTTATCTACAGCTTCTATAAATCTCTTTATTTTCACTGATAAATCTATATCATCTCTATTTAAATCAACCTCTAATTTTTCTATAGAAACTGTATTAAATATATTACAAGTATCAGTTAAATCATCTATTTCTATATCATGTTCAAATGGTATTTCTTCACTTATTCTATAAACTGATTTTAAACCTTCTACAGGAACATATAGTATATCAACTTTTATTATACCTTGTATTATACTCTTATCCCCTTCTACATAAGAATTTTCTATAGATATAGATGGACAAACACTCACTATATCCTTTATTTGTATGTCATCATTACTATTTTTTATAGTTTCTCTTACAACAAAACTTTCTATATCAGAGTCTATCGTTTTATTTACTTCCATTGTTCTATAATCGAATTTTATTATTTTCTCAGGTGAGTAAGCATCTTGTAAAACTTCTCTTGTTATTTCATCTGTAACTTTTACTTTGCATTCAACTGTACAATCTATTTCTAGTAAACCAGTATTACTTTCATTGTTTTGTTTAAATACATAGTTTAATTCTCCCATAGATAATAAAGTTTCTTCTGTCATCCCTTCACATGCCCCTGGAACTTCTATAAATTGTGTAAAATCTATTCCTATCTTATCTAATTCAACTAATTCTCCATCATATGTACACGCTAAAGGATTTATTTCTACTACCCCACCAACTATAACTTTATTATCAGATACTCTAGTTTCTTTTACTTTAGCATATGGATTTAAACTTATTATTGATTGAACTTCTTCAGTATTTATAGTTATTGTATCTCTTATTGCACTTTCTGATTTTTCTATACCTACAATATCTTGATAGTTTATTTCTTTTCTATGCTTTTGAACACCTTCAACTTGAGCAACATCTTTTACTATATCTAATCTTTGCTTGTCAAATATACTTCCTCTTAAATTCATAAGAGCCCCTACTCTTATTTTTCTTTCATTCATTATAGTACAATCTACATGCTCTACTTCTGGGAATAACATATATTCCATATCCGGAGATATATTATCTTTTTCTATAACCTCATTTATATCTATCTTACCATCTACATTTGAAACTGTTGTTTTATCATCTGTTATATATATTACATTGTAGTTGAAACTACCTCTACAAAGTACCTTCCCTTCTGTAAGTTCTACTTTCTTTAAAGATATGTACCCTTCTGTTTTTATTATTTCATATACATCTGATTTCTTATCAGGCACAACTGCCTCTGTTTCTATAAAGGTTTGAAATTTACCAAAGTCCATTCTATTATCCACTTTTATTATATCTTTTATTAATTCCATATTTGCCTCCCCATATATCTAATATAAATATCACACTATATTTATATTTAATAAAACAAAAAAAAATTACACCTATTTTTGATAGGTATAATTTTTAACTTACATGTAATTTATCTTGATTTTTAAATACTTGCAATTTTACATTAGATGTTAGCAAATCTGAGTAGCTATAAGATACTCTAGAACATCCTTCATTGTCGCTTTCTAGCTTTACAACAAACACACTCGGATAGACTTTTTCTAGAATCCCTTTTTTTGTAATAATCTGTTTTCTCCCCTTATTAGCTTTAAGTAGTATTTTTTTACCTAAATGCCTCTCTAAACTTTCCCTTATCTTATCTAGAGTTTGAACAGTGGCCATAATATCACCTTCTTTAAACGTTTGTATGTTTACATAATATCATAAATGCATATTTTTGTCAAATGTTTAAACTATTTATTTTATATATTTTTAATAAAAAAGTCAATATTTTTTTTTACCATATTTGTAATATTATTATTTTTTAATATAGCATAGATTTAGGCATAGCCCATCTAAATTTTCCTCTTGTTTCAGAACCTCCTATACCTTTTAAACCTGTTACAGTTTGTTCTATAACTTCTTCTATAGGAACTATAGTATCTATCCTTGAGCAAGCAATCTTTTCAACTACAAATACTGGATCTAATGCATGTATCATTATTCTTCCTGGTGAACTAGCATAATTAGCTCCAGCTCTTATTAATTGTTCATAATTTGATTGACATGCTCCTGCAAATATAACTAAATTATCTAAATTAGGTTCCCATTTGCGCGCTTGCTTAACAGCTTTAATAAAATTTAAAGAATTCCTATAATTATTTAAATCTGTAATATTCCCTTTTCTAGATGTAAGAGCATCATGACCAGTTATAACTAATATATCTGGATTATGTTTTTCTAAAAGCCCAAATACTTCCTTGTATTGATTTTCTTCAGGTATAGCTACTCCTACTGCTGGTATACCAAGCTCAGTATATACATCTAAACATATTTTTAAATACTCTTTATCTCCATCTATTTGTAAAACCTTTCCTGGCATACCATAAACATTTGGATTTGCTTGTAACTTTGGTACCGCTCTATTCATCTTTTTTTCTCTATCTTGTGCACTTCTAACTGATTTATATATTAAATTTTCTACTGTAGGATCTATTAATATCTGTTTTATATCTGATACTTTTACAACTTCTAGGTCTTCTAAATATGCATCAGCAAT
Organism: Romboutsia ilealis; assembly: GCF_900015215.1. Lineage (NCBI taxonomy): Bacteria > Bacillati > Bacillota > Clostridia > Peptostreptococcales > Peptostreptococcaceae > Romboutsia > Romboutsia ilealis. The sequence continues at coordinate 2,410,187 of NZ_LN555523.1, forward strand.
TACCCTGAATGCTATACCTTTTAAAATCGCTATCTTCTCATTTTTATTATCTACGCTAAATCCAGCTATTCTAAATATTATATCTTTGTTGTATGATTTTCTAGTTACTATATCACCAATTTTCATAACTTCCCTCCTAGCTATAGTTGTATTAATATATGATATGTTAAAAATTTCTTTTTGTTCCTTCTACGTTAAATTATTTAACATTTTATTGTAGAAAATTGATAATTATTGCTAGAAATCTATCTATATCTATTTCAATTATAAATAAAAAATTCGCTTCGCTTGAGCGACGTGTCGGCGAATCACTTCATGTCGCCAACGACTTCGTCCGTTGCTCGAGCCACTGCGTGTGCGAAGTATTTCAAAATCTTTTTTACGCTCAAAACCAATTTATTGATATTACTTACATTCAGAATTTATCCACATTTTTTTAAGTATTATAATATCCTTAAGCGTAAAAAAATAGCTACCTCTAATGAGATAGCTATTTTTTTATTCTTCTTTAAGATTCGGTATTACTTTCTTTACCTCTTCTATTTGGTGCCAAGTTTTTTCTAGATTATTTTGATTTATATACTCTTTTAAATCAGTTAAGGATGCGAACTCCTTTACTGATAAGTCATCATCATCATTAATAAATCTTAAGATAAACATGGGCTTACCTTATTTTCCACAACACTTCTTATATTTTTTCCCACTTCCACATGGACAAGCATCATTTCTTCCTACTTTATCTTCTTTAACTACTGTCTTAGAAGTTTTGTATGCTTTTTGTAATTCTTTTCTCTTATCAGCTGATAATATAGCTTCCCAACCTGGTAAGTTGTATAACCAATGAGCTTCTACAGCTACCATGTTGTAGTATAATTTTTCAAAATCTATATCTAACTTTATAGTACTATCAGCTTCTATAGTTTCTAAAGTTATATCTTCTTTTAAACTTTCGCTTATTCCATCTATGAATCCCATGAAGTATTCAACAGAAACATTGTATTTAGCAGCTAATTCACTAACTTTACCTTCTATGACTTCTTGCTTATTATTTAATAATTCATTGTATATTGAAGCTTCTGCTTTTAAGTATTCTTCCCAAAACTTAACTTCTGCTTCTTGGCTTTCATGATTATCACTTAAATTTCTCCATTCAGTATATAAACTCATACCTTTATCCTCCTAGTTATATTTAATATATTTTTTATATTAAAATTAATTATGTATTTATTATAAATACGTTAAGCTAACTCTTCTATTATATCATAATTAAATAATTCTTTTAATACTTTTATAGCATACTCCTGATTTATAAAAAATGGACTAGATGCTATTGTTATTACTTTTGCTCTTTTTATTAAATCTTTTATTCTTGAAACTTTTAAATCATACGGTATATAGTCCATATCTTTAGAAAATATATCTAAATCTATATCTAGAACAAATTCTCCTTCTATTTCTAAATCAAAACCATAAGAACTATCTATTATAATTACATCAGAAAATATATTATGTTTTAACGCTGGCTTTATAAAACTTCCTACATTTAAAACTTCATTTGTATATCTAAATACATCATCTATATTCTCTATATCTACATCATAATTTTCAGGCTCTCTTGTATCTTTGTGTTGATCTACGTGAACCAACTTACACCCCTTAGTAAAGTTTCCTTTTTCCAAACTTTTTATCCAGAAATAAAATGCATGGTTATGATTATCAAATATATATGCATCTTTATCTTGATACTTATATATAATCATATTCTTAAGCCCTTTAGCTTTTATTTCGATATCTTCATCAATTTCATTGAATACTATTTCTTCTCCAATTGAAACATCATCTAGACTTCCTTCTATAAGTTTTGGTACATATATTTTTTTATTTTCTCTTTCCTCATATGAAAATATATTATTTCCAGTCGGTTTATCTATATAAAATCCTGTATATTTATCCATATTAATTCCTCTTAACTACTTTTAAAATAAATTCCATGGATATTCCTTTGGTGGTTCACATGTGAACTCCATTTTTTCTTTAGTTGTAGGATGTATTATTTCTAATTTATAAGACCACAGTGCTATTTGTTGACCAACTTTGTTAATATTTTGACCATATCTTTGATCCCCAAATAAAGGATGCCTTCTACTTGCAAATTGAACTCTTATTTGATGAGGTCTTCCTGTTTTTAAATCTATTTCAACAAGGCTAAATCCATCTTTTTTATCTAAAGTCTTATAACTTAACTCTGCATTTTTTGATTCTTTATGATCTTTATTAACTACGCTTACCATGTTAGTCTTTTTATTCTTATAAAGATAATCTTTAAGAGTATCTTCTTTCTTATTCATATCACCATGTATAACCGCTCTATAAGTTTTTTTAAATGTTTTAGTTCTAACCTGGTCAGATAACCTAGATGCAGCTTTAGAAGTCTTTGCAAAGACCATAATTCCTCCTACAGGTCTATCTAATCTATGAACTAAGCCAATATATACATTACCTGGTTTATTATACTTTTCTTTTACATATTGCTTAAGTAGGTTGACCATATCTTTATCATTAGTATCGTCACCTTGAGATAATATATTTACAGGCTTTTCTACAACTAAAAGATGATTATCTTCAAATATGACTTTAATCATTATTTAGACTCCCATCTTCCAAATATACCACATGGAAGTACCTTTCCATCTCTAGATGTTGGTATCCCTATTTCTCCACCATATACTTTTCCACCTTTGGCCTTTTTAGCTACAGTAGCATCTAATATATGTTCAAGTATTATCGGAGATAATCCAGTAGTGTATGAGTTTATTAAGAAGAATAAAGGTTCATCAGATAATACTTTCGTACATAATTCAACTAAACCATATAATTTTTCTTCTATTTGCCAAACCTCACCTTTTGGTCCTCTTCCGTAAGAAGGTGGGTCCATTATTATAGCATCATATCTATTTCCTCTTCTTATCTCTCTCTCAACAAATTTAACAACATCATCAACTATAAATCTTACTTTTCTGTCTCCTAATCCTGATGTATGTAAATTTTCCTTCGCCCAAGTTACCATACCTTTAGATGCATCTACATGACATACTTCTGCTCCTGCCGCTGCACAAGCTACTGTAGCTCCGCCAGTATATGCAAAAAGGTTTAATACTTTTATAGGTCTTTTAGCATTTTCTATCTTATCCATTGCCCAATCCCAGTTTGCCGCTTGTTCTGGGAATAATCCAGTATGTTTAAATCCTGTTGGACTTATGTTAAACTTTAAGTTTTTATAACTGATTGTCCATCTTTCCGGGTATTTCTTTTTATGTTCCCACTGTCCTCCACCTCTATTGCTTCTATGATAATGTCCATGAGGATTTTTCCATAATCCACTTTCATTTGGTATAGGCCACATAACTTGAGGATCTGGTCTTCTTAATACTATATCTCCCCAGCGCTCTAATTTTTCTCCGTTACCCATATCTATAAGCTCATAATCTTTCCATTTATCTGCTAATAATAACATTCAATTCCTCCTAAATTAATTCTATCAATTTATGTATTATACCATATAATTACTTAATATTTTCGGTATTTTATATACTTTATATTCCTAGTTATTAATTATTTAAAGGTTCTAAAATTGTATTATTATAAATAAATTTAAATTATAAACTTGTTAACTATGTTCATAATTTAATACACTATATTTTTGATTTTTTATAATAGGGGAGGAATTATTATGAAGTATTATGAAAGAAATGACAACTGCTTATACAATCCTATCTATATAAAATTTAATGAAGATTCTGGAATAGGAGAAACTTTTTCTTACACACTCCAATATCCATCTTTTTTTAATTTTAAAAATACTTATTTTAATGTAAATCAAAATGTACTTAACACTATAAACTCAACTATAAATTCTGATGTATTTACATTTAAAAATGGATTGGTAGATGAGGAAAAACAAGTAAATATCAATAACGTTGAAAGTAATGAACCTCAAGTAAAATATAAAGTTATTACAAATTATGCAGTTACTTTTAATAAAAATCATATATTAAGTACTATAGTTAATCTTATGGCTTTTGTTAATAATGAAGGTCCTAGATATAATGAATTAAACAATTATAACTTTGATTTGTTAACAGGAAGAGAATTTACTATTGGTAGCGTCTTTAATCCTAATGTTGATTATATAAAAGTTATAAGTAATTATATTAATTACAAGATAAATCAAAATAAAGAATTGTATTACAACGATACAGTTGTAGATATTCCCGAAGATCAAGCTTTTTACTTAACTGATGAAGGAATAGTAATTTATTTTGGCTTAGATGAAATTGCACCTGAAGAATTTGGTATTCCAAGATTTACAATGGAGTATAAGAAATTTGCTCCATATATAAACCCTAGATTTTACTGTACTCCTGAAAATATTTATACATCTATGAGACTAAGATCAAATTATAGAAGATAATAAAAAATTCGCTTCGCTCATTTCGCCAACGATATATCCTCGTTTCCACTTCGGATACATCCGTTGCTCAATAATAAAGGGATAAAACATTCAGCTTTATCCCTTTATTATTATTCAGCTATATTGTATACTTCTAATCCTGCATCTTTTATTTCTTTTTTCTTAACTTCTACTAAAGCCTTTAATGTATCTAAAGATGTCATTACTTCTGTTGAAAACTCTGTTGCCGTTCTTCTTATCTTAAATCCATCTCTTGTAGAGTCATTTCCTTTAGTTGGAGTATTTATTACTATATCAACTTGTTTATTTCTTATAGCATCTAATATATTAGGTCTTGATTCTTCTACTCTGTTAACTATATCAGAATCTATTCCATTGTCTTTTAGAGTTTTAGCTGTTCCTTCTGTAGCAACAAATGTATATCCTAATTCTTTCATATCTTTTGCTATTTCTATAAATTCTTCTTTATCATAATTATTTATAGTAGCTAGCACTACACCTCTCTTATCAGACATAGTCTTTCCTGCTGCTAAAAATCCTTTGTATAAAGCTTCTTCTAAGTTTTCACCTACACCTAAAACTTCTCCTGTTGATTTCATTTCAGGTCCTAAGCTTACATCAACTCTAGCAAGTTTTGACATTGAGAATACTGGTACCTTAACTGATACTAATTTAGGTTCTTTGTATACTCCCGTTCCATATCCTAAATCAGCTAAATTTTCTCCTAACATACATTTAGTAGCTAAATCTACTATTGGTACATTACTTACCTTACTTATATATGGTACTGTTCTACTCGCTCTTGGGTTAACTTCTATTACATATAATTCATTTTGGAATTCTATAAATTGTATATTAACCATTCCAAGTACATTTAGTTCTAATGCTATTTTCTTAGTGTAATCAAGTATCTTAGCTTTTATTTCATCTGTTACATTTTGGCTTGGATACATTGTTATACTATCTCCAGAGTGAACTCCTGCTCTTTCTAAGTGTTCCATTATACCTGGTATTAATATATCTTTACCATCACATATTGCATCAACTTCTATCTCTCTACCTGTTAAGTACTTGTCTATAAGCACTGGGTTTTTAGAGTCTCTTAAAAATGCACTTTCTAAGTATTTAGATAACTTAGCTTCATCGTAAGTTATTTCCATACCTTGCCCTCCAAGTACATAAGATGGTCTAACTAAAACTGGATAGCCTAACTTTTCAGCTTCTTTTATACCTTCTTTAACTGACCATATAGCTTTTCCTTTTGGTCTATTTATATCTAATTTTTCCAATAATTCTTCAAATTTTTCTCTATCTTCAGCAGTATCTATATTTTCAAAATCAGTTCCTAATATCTTTATATTCTTTTCGTGTAAGAACTTAGCTAACTTTATAGCTGTTTGACCACCAAATTGTAATATTACTCCATCTGGATTTTCTTTTTCTATTATGTTTAATACTTCTTCTTCTGTTAAAGGTTCAAAGTATAGTTTATCTGATGTATCAAAGTCTGTACTTACTGTTTCTGGGTTATTGTTTACTATTATAGTTTCTATTCCCATATTTCTTAATGATTTTACACAGTGAACTGAACAATAGTCAAACTCTATACCTTGACCTATTCTTATAGGACCAGAACCTAAAACTACAACTTTTTTCTTATCACTTATTTCTACTTCGTCATATTGTTCGTAAGTTGAGTAGTAGTATGGAGATAATGCATCAAACTCTCCTCCACAAGTATCAACCATTTTATATGCTGGTTGTATGTTGTATAACTTTCTTAATTCACATAATCTTTCTGGACTTATTTTCATTAAGTCAGCTATACCTTTATCAGAGAATCCTTTTTTCTTTAATTCTAATAAATATTCCTTATTTAAATCTTCTATTTTCATTCCCTTTAACTTTTCTTCTTGCTCTACTATCCACTTAAATTTATTTATAAACCACTTGTCTACTCCCGTGATTTGTTCTATCATTTCTACTTTGTAGCCTCTTCTTATCATTTCAGCTAAGTCAAATAATCTTTCATCATCCGGAACTACTATACTCTTCTTTAATTCTTCTATACTCTTTTCTTCAGAAGGAGCATGAACTAAAGAATATTTTCCTATTTCAAGAGATCTTATACCTTTAAGTATAGCTGCTTCAAAGTTGCTTCCTATACTCATTATCTCTCCTGTTGCCATCATTTTAGTTCCTAATTTTCTGTTTGCTTGCTTGAATTTATCAAATGGCCACTTTGGTATCTTAACTACTACATAATCAAGTGTTGGCTCAAAGCATGCGTAAGTTTTCTTAGTTACTGCATTTTCTATTTCATCCAATGTATAACCTAAAGCAATTTTCGCTGCAACCTTTGCTATTGGGTAACCTGTAGCTTTTGATGCAAGAGCTGAAGATCTAGAAACTCTTGGGTTTATTTCTATTATCGCATATTCTAAACTATCTGGATTTAATGCTATCTGAACATTACACCCACCCTTAACTTCTATAGCATTTATTATGTCTATAGAAGCTTTTCTTAACATTTGGTATTCTTTATCACTTAAAGTTTGGCTTGGTGCTACAACTATACTATCTCCTGTATGAACACCAACAGGGTCTATGTTTTCCATGTTACATACAGTTATACAGTTACCATTACCATCTCTTATAACTTCATACTCTATTTCTTTCCAACCTTTTATACTTTTTTCAAGTAATACTTGACTAACTGGACTTAATTGTAATCCTTGAGTAAGTATTTCTGTTAACTCCTCTACAGTTTCAGCTATACCTCCTCCAGTTCCTCCTAATGTATAGGCTGGTCTTACAACTACTGGGTATCCTATTTTTCCTGCAAATTCTAAACCATCTTCTAAATTAGTTACTATATCACTAACTACTACTGGTTGGTTTATTTGTCTCATTACTTCTCTGAATGTATCTCTATCTTCACCTTTTTTTATAGACTCTACTGAAGTACCTATTATCTTAACTCCATATTTATCTAATATTCCGGCATCGTGAAGTTCAACTGCTAAGTTAAGTCCTGTTTGACCACCCATTCCTGCTAATAAACTGTCTGGTTTTTCTTTTTCTATTATTTTTTCTATGAATTCTATTGTTAATGGTTCTATATATATTTTATCCGCTACTTCTTTATCAGTCATTATAGTAGCTGGGTTACTATTTACTAATACAACTTCTATTCCTTCTTCTTTTAAAGCTTGGCAAGCTTGTGTTCCAGAGTAATCAAATTCTGCTGCTTGCCCTATTATTATAGGTCCTGAACCTAGTACTAAAGTCTTTTTTATACTATCTATTTTAGGCATAATCTTTTCTCCTTATCTAATTAACGATTTTTATAATTTTCTATACTAACTCTAAGAACTTGTCGAATATATAATCGTTGTCTTTTGGTCCTGGACAAGCTTCTGGATGATATTGAACACTGTATATAGGCAACTCTTTATGTCTCATTCCTTCTACAGTATTATCATTTAAGTTTATATGTGTTACTTCCATATTTTCTGGCATTTCAGATACGTAGTAACCGTGGTTTTGAGATGTTATAAATATTTTATTTTCTTCTAAATCTTTAACTGGATGGTTTCCTCCTCTATGTCCAAACTTTAATTTAGACGTTTTTCCACCTAATGTTAAAGCTAATAATTGATGTCCTAAACATATTCCTACTATAGGTTTTTTTCCAATTAATTCGTTTATATTTTCTATAACATCTTCTAAATCTTCTGGATCTCCAGGTCCATTTGATAAGAATATTAAATCAGGATTTATTCCTAAAATTTCTTCTGGCTTAGTAGTTGCTGGGAATACTGTTATATCACAATTTCTCTTAGCAAAAGATCTTAATATGTTCTGCTTAACTCCAAAATCCATAACAGCAACCTTAGCACCTTCACCTTTTATATGCTCTATTTCTTTTCTTGTTACAGTTCTTACTGCTTCAGTATTTGTGAAAGCTTCTAACTTAGATTTTACATCTTCTAAAGAAGCATTTTCTAAAGTTATTATACCTTTCATTGTTCCATTATTTCTTAGTATTTTAGTTAATGCTCTTGTATCTATGCCTTCAAGTCCTATAACTTTATTTTGCTTCAAGTATGTATCTAAATCCATCTCACATCTAAAGTTATTTGGATCATTACTTTTTTCTCTAACTATAAACCCTTTTACGTGAGATTTATTTGATTCCATATCTTCTAAATTTATTCCATAATTCCCTACTAACGGATAAGTCATTGTTACTATTTGACCATAGTATGATGGGTCTGTTAATACTTCTTGATATCCTGTCATAGAAGTATTGAATACTACTTCACCTATACTATCTCCTAAGTATCCAAATGCTTTTCCTTCAAAAATTGTTCCATCTTCTAATATTAATTTCCCCTTCATTTGACCTACCCCCTATGCATTTTCTATTTCTTTTACTATATTAACCGCTGCTTCACTTGGGTTTTCAGCTTTAGTTATAGGTCTTCCAACTACTAAGTAATGAGCGCCTTTATTTATAGCATCCTTAGGAGTAACTACCCTTTTTTGATCTCCTACAGAAGCATTTGTTGGTCTTATTCCTGGACATACTGTAACAAAATCCTTACCACAAGCTTCAACTATTTTGTCTACTTCTTGTGCTGAACAAACTATTCCATCTATTCCAGCTTCTTTAGCTAGCTTAGCTCTCTTTATAGCTAGCTCTTCAGTTGTCATATTACATCCTATATCTTGTAAATCTTGATTGCTTAAAGATGTTAAAACAGTAACCCCTACTATTATTGGTTTTTCTATACCTAATTTCTCAGCCTCTTCTTTAGCAGCTTGAGCACACTGTCTCATACCTTCCATATCTGATACATGTATAGTCATTAACCATACATTATCTCTTACTGCTGCTCTTACTGCACTTTGCATTGTATTTGGTATATCGTGAAACTTAAGGTCTAAGAAAATTTTCTTACCTTTTTCTTTTAAATAATCAACTGTTTTTCCCCTTGTAGCTACATATTGCTCTAACCCTACTTTAAATATGTCTACACTATCTTCTAGCTTATCTATCAATTCTTTAGCTTTATCAAATTCATTTGTGTCTATTGCTACTATTAATTTTTCTTTTCCATTTACCATTATAAACTCTCCTTCTTTAATAAAGCCTATAAAAATTCGCTTCGCTTGAGCGACGTGTCGGCGAAGCATTTTATGTCGCCAACGATATATCCTTGCTACCGCTGCATATATATCCGTTGCTCAAAAAAATCCTTACACCAAAATGAGGTATAAGGATTTTATCTATTACAGATATCTTTCCCAGCCTCTCTGGACTAGTTTAAAAGACTTTATTATATTTTATTTTTTATATAAAAACCTCTAACTAATCCAGTTAGAGGTTGAAAATGCAAGTTTAAATAATATAAAATATTTAACCTTTTTAGCCTCTCTGGACTACTTTCAAGGATTTTATTGATTATAATTTTATTATTTGAAGATATACTTAATATCCTCTCTGGGACAATTTAAAGTTTATCTTTGTGTATAATTATCACATTTTTAATATTTAATGTCAACATATATTTTAAAGTTAAATTTATTTATTATTTTAAAGTAGCAGTTATATAATACTCTTTTGCTAATCTTTTTTTAACATCTATTTTAGAATACTCAACTTCTAATCCAAATTTATTACATGCTATATCAAAATGTCTAAGAGCTATACCCATACTTATTTTATTTGTGTCTTTAAGATTTTTCTTTTGTTTTTCTTCATATAAATGAATCATATTTAAATTATTATATAATATCCAAGGTTGAGAATTTTTCATAGATGGTGCCCATCTAAGTGGTTCTATAATTTTTTCTAAATTTTTATCTAGCCTTTTGCAAATATGATTCACACGCTTTCTATCTATATTCTTATTAGTTCTAAACAATCCTTCATTCTCTTCTGGATAACCAAATGCAATTATTGAATATGGCTGTTCTAAATTTTCTTTTTCTTCCAATTCCACTATTGTATCACTCTGTTCTCCATCTAAGTCTGACAACTCCACAAATTCTAAAATATCTTCTCTTTTTATGTTGCATTCTAACCAGCATGTTGCCAATCCTAAAGTTGTTAGTTTTAAAACAACTTCCTCCATAGCATATCCGATATTTTGTAAATAATCATTTCCTTTATTAGATGTTACTATTATATAGTGAGGTGCTTTTACTTTACAATTTTTTCCCATTAAAATACGTACTAAATGACCTCTATCTATAACATGAGCTTTTATATTTAATTCTTTATTTAAATAGGTAATTTGTGAACATACATTTTTAACTTCTTCTAATAAACTATCTTTTACCCTTTTATTAGAATATTTTCTAATTGACTTTCTATAAAAAATGGCATCATATAGCTCCATTTAATTCCTCCTAATTGAATCTCTTTATGTGTCTATATTATATATTATAAATTCTTTTTTTATTTTTTGTACATATTTTGTGATAAAATATACTATTTAAAAATATTTTAGTACTTATTAATATATTTATATTATATTAATCTATTACGTATATTCAAAAACCCTATAGCTTTTTAAGTGTTAAAATACTAGATTATAAAGTCTAGTATTTTCAATAAACAACATTAACTACCACAATTCATTATATTAATTTAATGATTCGATATTCAATTAGTATTACTTTTATTTGATTTAATTAATCTATGAATCTGTAGAGTTTTATTACAAAAATAACCATTTATTTTTATTTATGAAGTATTTTTATAACTATTATGTATTAAAATATAATTAAGTTTAAAAATGATTAATAATTCAATATCAAGGAGGTTAGATTATGTCATTTGAAAAAAATCTAGATAAATATGCAAAATTAGCAGTTAAAGTTGGCGTAAATATACAAGAAGGCCAAATTTTACTTGTTAGATCTCCAATAGAATGTGCTCCTTTTGTTAGGAAAGTAATTAAGCATGCTTATGAAGCAGGTGCTAAAAACGTACATATAGAATGGTCTGATGAGGAGTGTACTTTATTAAAATATTTACATGCTCCAGATGAAACATTTAATGAATTCCCTAAATGGATATCTGACCAATATGTAGATATAGCAAAGGAAGGTGGAGCCTTCTTAACTGTTTATGCTCAAAATCCAGACTTACTTAAAGATGTTGATCCTCAAAGAGTTGCAAACTTCCAAAAAGCTTCTGGTATAGCCTTAAAAGAATGGCGTTCTTATACTTTATCAGATAAATGTAAATGGAGTATAGTTTCAATTCCAACTGAAGCTTGGGCTACTAAAGTATTCCCTAACGTATCTACTGATGAAGCTATCGATAAACTTTGGGATGCTATATTTAAATGTACTAGAGTAGATAACGAAGATCCTGTAGATGCTTGGAAAAAGCATAATGCTGATTTAAAATCAAGAATGGACTTCTTAAATAATAAAAACTTCCAAACTTTAAAATTTAAATCTTCTAAGACTGACTTAACTATGGAATTACCTGAAGGGCATATATGGTTAAGTGGTGCATCTAAAGACCCTAACGGTATCGATTTTAATGCAAATATACCAACCGAAGAAGTATTCTCTATGCCTCATAAATTTAAAGTTAATGGTATAGTTCATAGTACTAAGCCTTTAGTATACGGCGGTAATATAATAGATGACTTCTCTTTAACTTTTAAAGACGGTAAAATAGTTGATTTTACTGCTGAAAAAGGCGCTGAAACACTAGGAAAACTTATTGATACAGACGAGGGTTCTCATTATTTAGGTGAAGTTGCTTTAGTTCCATTTAGATCTCCTATATCAGATACAAATATAGTTTTCTTTAATACTTTATTTGACGAAAATGCATCTTGTCACTTTGCTATAGGCTCTGCTTATAATACTTGTATAAAAAATGGCGACGATATAAAAGATGATGATTTAGATAAATACGGAGTAAACAGTAGTTTAACTCACGTTGACTTCATGATAGGTTCTAATGATATGAACATAGTAGGTATAACTCATGAAGGTGAAGAAGTTCAAGTATTCAAAGATGGAAACTGGGCATTTTAAATCAGAACCACCCGTAAAACGGGTGGTTTGCTCTACGCCTATAAGGCTTTGTTTCTGGCTGTGCTACTCGCACACTGAACGGTTTGCCAACCGCATACTATTACTAACTGCACCTAAAGGTGCTTATTTTTTTGCTTTATTTACTGGCTCACCCGTAAACGGGTCAATATATTCCTTTAAACTCATTTGTTCATGAATTATATCCTCTTGTATTTGATTTTTTATATATTCTTCAATTGCCTTTTTATTTCTTCCAACTGTATCAACATAATACCCTTTACACCAAAACTGTCTATTTCCATATTTATACTTTAAATTTGCATGTCTATCAAATATCATCAGTGAACTTTTTCCTTTCAGATAACCCATAAATTGAGATACACTAAGTTTTGGTGGTATACTTACAAGCATGTGTATATGATCTTTACATGCATTTGCTTCATTTATCTCAACACCTTTATGATCACAAAGTTTTCTTAATATAACACCAATATCAGACTTTATTTTTCCATAAATAATCTGCCTTCTATACTTTGGTGCAAAAACTATATTATATTTACAATTCCATTTGCTATGTGCTAAACTATTATTGTCCATTATCGGACACACCTCCTTAAATTTTATAGTTTTGGTCGGCAAACCTACTATAATTTTATGGAGGTTTTTTTATTTCTACTCATAGCTAAAAGCTTTTTAGAACCACAGGTATAACCTGTGGTATTCCTAATACAAGAAAAAAGACTGAAAGTATATACTTTCAGTCTTTTTAATGTTGACGACAAATTTTAATTTATATGAATTAACCTATTTCAGATTAATCTATAAGCTTTATTATATTATACATAATTTCTTCAATATAGTAAATTTTTATTTATTATATTTTACTTTTGTCCAGTTTATTTTGTCCATATATTCTTTAACTAATTCATGAGACATATCTGGATGTATTGTTTCTTCTGTAGATATAGTTATTGTTGACATAGTTATTGCATATTTTACAGTATCTACTATATTTTTATTATTCATATATCCATTAGCTATACCTGCAACAAAAGAATCACCTGCACCTGTAACATTAACTACAGATACATCGTTGGCTTTTATTTTTCCTTCTTCTATACCATTATTATAGTATATTCCATCTGCATCTAATGTTATAAATACATTTTTTATGCCTAAATCTATAAAATATTTCCCTGCTTTTCTTAAATCTTCATCATCTTTAATTTTAAATCCGCACATTATTTCAGCTTCATATCTATTCGGCTTTATAGTATGGAAATATTTAATTAGATGCTTTATATTTTTTGCTTTAGCAGCTGATACTGGGTCTAATATAAATTTAGTATTTCCACTAAATGTTTTTATTATATATTCAACTATATCAGGTCTATCTGAATCTAGTATCATATATTCTGAGTTTTTTATTATTTCTGATTTTGAATCTATAAAATCTGTAGTAAACATATCTATTATCTTCATATCAACTACAGCAGATACCATTTCACCTTGCTCATCTAAAATAGCCATATAAGTAGGTGTATGCCCACCCTTAACTACTAAAGATTCACTCATATCGTACTTCATTATTTCAGAATGTTCCATCATTCTATTTCCAGTTTCATCATCACCTAGAATAGATATAAATTTAGTATTAACACCTACTCTTGCCATACATTCAGCGATATTTCTACAAACGCCTCCAAAAGAAGTCTTTACTTTACCAGGATTAGAATCATTGCATCTATAATTTCTATCTGTAAAACCACAAATATCAAAAACCGATACTCCAAAAACTAATGCATAAGGCTGTCCATTTTCCATCATCGTTGTCTACCCTCCCTAAGAATCACCTTCCTATTTTATCATATTCTTATTAGTTTTTTCTATATATTTTATACATTAATATTATTTATATATATTTTTACAAAAAAATTCGCTTTGCTCATGTCACCAGCGATGCCTCCTTGCTACCGCTACGGATGTATCCGTTGCTCAAAAAAAATAGGGAAAATTCCCTATTTTCTTTAATTAAAGTTCAATTTTGCTATTTCTACTGCCGATTTTGCATCTTTTGAATAATAATCAGCCCCCATATCTTTTGCATATTCTTCAGTAAGAACAGCTCCTCCTACAAATACTTTTGTATTTAATCCTTCTTTTCTTAGTGCATCTATAGTTTCTTTCATGCTATGAACGGTTGTAGTCATTAATGCACTCAACCCAACTAATTGTATGTTATTTTTCTTTGAGTGATTTACAACTTCTTCTATAGGTACATCTTTACCTAGATCAATTACTTCATATCCATAGTTTTCTAGCATTATCTTTACTATATTTTTACCTATGTCGTGAATATCTCCTTTTACAGTTGCTACTATTATTTTTCCTTTTGATACTATATTGGTATTATTCTTTGCTAAAGTCTCTTTTATAGTATTCAAAGAAACTTTTACAGTTTCTGCTGACTGTATTAATTGAGGCAAGAATATTTCACCTTTATCATATTTTTTTCCTACCATATCTAAAGATGGAATTAAAACTTCATCTAATACATAATTTTCATCGTACTCTTTCAAAAGATTTAATGTAGCATCTTTTGCATTTTCTTTTAAACCATGCTCTACTATGCTCTCTAAAGATAAATCATTTTTTCTATCATTAGTGGCTTTAATAATATTATTTTGCTTACAATCACTATACTTCTCTATGTATTTTACACAACCTTTATCTATATTGTTTATAACTTTAAATGCATTTATGGTTTCCATTATTCCCTCTTCATTAGGATTTATTATTGGTAAATCTAATCCTGCAGATAAAGCTAAATTTAAGTATGTATTATTTAAAGCCCTTCTATTTGGAACACCAAACGATATATTCGATACTCCTAATATAGTTTTTACCCCTAATTTTTCTTTTACCATCTTAATGCATTTTAGAGTTTCTAATGCTTCTTCTTGTTGAGCTGAAACTGTTAATGAAAGACAATCTATAAATATATCTTCTCTCTTTATTCCATAAGATAATGCCTTATTTACTATTTTTTCTGCAATTTTAAATCTACCTTCTGCTGTACTTGGTATACCTTTTTCATCTAAAGTAAGACCAACTATACATGCTCCATATTTTTTTACTATAGGCAATATAGCATTAAGTAATTCTTCTTTTCCATTTACAGAGTTTGCTATAGTTTTTCCATTATAATATCTTAAACCTTGCTCTAATGCCTCTATATTTGAAGAATCCACTTGTAATGGAACATCTATAACTGACTGTATTTCTTTTATAACTTTTGGCATCATCCTTTTTTCGTCTATATTGGGTAATCCTATATTAACATTTAAAATATCCGCTCCACCTTCTATTTGCTCTAATCCTAGATTTATTACGTAATCAAGATTTTCATTTATAAGAGACTCCTTTAGGAGCTTTCTACCTGTTGGGTTTATTCTTTCACCTATAACTGTTGGAGCTTTTATTTCTATAAATTTTGATGGAGAGCATACTACACAACTATTATTTTTTTCTATTTCTACTTTTTTTAGAATTGATATATTTTCTGAAATTTTCTTTATAAATTCTGGATTTGTTCCGCAACATCCACCTATTATAGATGCTCCTAATTGAGCAAATTTCTCAACCCCAATAAAAAATTCTTCAGCATCTACATTATATATTGCTTGACCATTAACTATTTCAGGAAGTCCTGCATTAGCTTGTACAATTATTGGAACCGTAGCCATTTTTGATATCTTTTCTACTATAGGCATTAGCTGTTTGGGTCCTAATGAACAATTTACTCCTATAGCATCTACACCTAATCCCTCTATAGTTGCAACCATACTTTCTGGCATACAACCAGTAAAGCTTCTTCCATTTTCATCAAAAGTCATAGTACAAAATACTGGTAAATTTGTATTTTCCTTTGCAGCTAAAACAGCTGCTTTAGCTTCATATAAATCCATCATAGTTTCTATAATTATTAAATTTGCACCTGATTTTTCTCCTTGTATAGCTTGCCTTTTAAATATTTCGTATGCTCTATCAAAACTTAAAGTACCTATTGGCTCTAACATTTCTCCTATAGGTCCTAAATCTAATGCTACAAATCTAGGTTTAGACTTATCAGATTTTTCTATAGCCATCTTAGCCATATTTACAGCATTATCTACGATTTCTTCAACTGTGTATCCTAGTTTATCTAACTTAAGTTCGTTAGCTCCAAATGTATTAGTTGTTATTACATTTGAACCTGCTTCTAAATATAATCTATGTATATCTATTAGTTTATCTGGATTTTTAAATCCAAATACTTCTGGATTCTCACCTATTTGTAATCCCTTTTGTTGAAGCATAGTCCCCATAGCACCATCAAATATCAGTATATTATTTTTTATGTATTCTCTTACATCCATAATTATCACCCTCTTTTTTATATTTGCAGGTATTATAGTTAGAACATTCTAAACACGATTTTTGTTTATACGTTTTTTTATTTTCTGTTATACCTATTATTGCAATAACTGATTTTCTAGGTATCATAATTTTATCTTTAGTTATAGTTAAACCTATTTTCTTCGATGTATTTAATAAATTTATAATATCTTCATTTATATGTATTGGTAAATCTCCATAGCCTGGACTATATCTATTAGTTATGTATTTGCCTTCTTTTCTTAATTTCTCTTCTATGTTACGTTGTAGTATATCACAAAATTCTTCTATTGCTGTGGTTGCACAAGCATCAATTATAATGCTTTTTGTAAGATTTGAGTATGAATTTATTTTGATTTGCTTTTCTATATCTATTCCTAAAGTAGTTGATAGTACAATGCATTGTCTACAACTATCTAATAGTTTACATAAATCTTTGCTTTTTATAGATATGTTACTATCTTTAAATTTTATTTGGTAGCTATTATCTATCTTCTCTTTTAATATAGAATAAACCCCCAAAGTATATCGAGGGTTTATTTTTTCTTTAGTTATTTTTATGCACTCATCTATTATGTAGTCTAATTTTTCATCTATATGTTGACCATTGTATTCTAAATATCTTAAAACTTCCTTTTTATCTATATCTATTGAATTAACAAAGTTTCTTTCCAATTTAATTAATCTCCATATATATTAAGAGAGAATCCCTTTTCTAGAACTTCTTTTGCATATTCTTTAGCACCAAATAAAGATAAATCCTTGTAGTTTCCACATTCTACTCTAGTAGCTGCTGGTATTTCAGTTGCTTCTAAAACCATTTTTAATGCTTTTTCTAATCCATCTTTAACTGTTTGTGATTCAACTTCTCCCCACATTATTAAATAAAATCCAGTTCTGCATCCCATTGGAGATAAATCAATTATATCATCTAAAGTTTCTCTTAAATAAGTAGCTAATAAATGCTCTAATCCGTGCATTGCTGCTGTTCCAAAAGCTTCTTCATTTGGTTGTAAAAATCTTAAATCAAATTTTGTAACCTTATCTCCTTTAGCCCCTTTAAGTTCACAACATTTTCTTATATAAGGAGCTTTTACTTTTGTATGATCTAGTTTAAAACTTTCTACTTTTTGCATTTTATTATCCTCCATAATTTATTTTATATTATACATAAATACTTATATATTTTCCTATTTCAAACAATACATCTACATATTATTCTATGTTTCACGTTTAACGAAAAATATAATTCATATAACTGTTTTTCAATATTTATATTTAATTCTATTTATTTTCATTGTTTCCTTTAAATAAGTTTGTTATAATGTTTTGAGTTATTTTTACTTACATTTTATATGGAGGACATAATATGACTATGCAAAAACTTCTTAGTAAGGCTCGTAAAGCTATACAAGATTTTGATATGATACAAAAAAATGATAAAATAGCCGTAGGTCTTTCTGGTGGAAAGGATAGTTTAACATTACTTCACATACTAAAAAACTATCAAAGATTTTCTCCTCAGAAATTTGAACTTATCGCTATAACTTTAAATCCTGGTGGAGTAGATAATTCTCCATTATATAAACTATGTAAGGATTTAGATATAGAATTTCATGAAGTGCAAACAGATATAAAAGAAATAGTTTTTGATATAAGAAAAGAAAAAAATCCATGCTCATTATGTGCTAATTTAAGAAGGGGTGCATTAAATGATACAGCTAAAAAATTAGGTTGTACTAAGGTTGCACTTGGACATCACAAAGATGATGCGATAGAAACATTTATAATGTCTTTATTCTATGAAGGAAGAGTAAATTGTTTTTCACCAAAAACATATCTAGATAAACAAGGCATAACAGTAATAAGACCTATGGTTTACATTGAAGAATATATGACTAAAAAAGCAACTAAAGAATTTAATTATCCAGTTATAGTTAACCCTTGTCCTGCTAATGGTAGTACAAAAAGACAAGATGTTAAAGAACTTTTAGCTCAATTAAATAGTACTATGCCTGGTGTTAAGAAAAACATATTTGGTGCTTTGAATAATAGTGAGAAGCTATTTATATGGGATAAGGATAAAATTAAATAATTTTATCCTTTTTTTATAAAAATTTATACATCTTTATTCTTAATTATAATTTATTATTATACATAGAAAAAATTCTATTAAAATTAATAGGATTTCTTACTCTATGCTGCTTTTTCACTTTTTAGTTCTATTTTATTAGATTTTACCTTCTCTATTTTAGCTATTACAGCGTCTACTATTAATCCATTTGCTATAACAGCTAACAATGAATATATACCTTTATCTAACCCAAATGTTACTCCACCACATACTACAACAAATAAATCTACTAATAATAATGATATTCCTATATTAAAGGTAGAGTATTTATTTAATATTTTAGCAAGTATATCAGTTCCTCCAGTAGAAGCATTAATAGCAAATGCTATCCCTAATCCTGTTGCTATTATTATAGTTCCAAACATTATTGCTAAAAGCATGTTAGTTGTTAATGCATACGAATGAAGTACTTTCTCCATAAAATCCATTACAAATGACAACATAAAACTAGCGTATATAGTTTTAAATCCAAAATCCCCGCCTATTAAAATAAACGATATAGCAAATAATATTATGTTTCCTATCATGATTATTGTTCCAACTGATAAACTAGGTATATAATGACTAATTACTAGAGCCATTCCACTTAAACCTCCACCGGCGATTTCATTCGGTGCATAAAAATATTGTATTCCAAAAGCAACTAGTACAACACCTAAAGTTAGTAAAGTATATTCTTTTGCTATATCAGCGAAATTATTTTTCTTCATATCCTTCTCTCCATATAATAACTATTTTAAATTTGCTTAATTATTATATTACTTTTTCTAAATTAAAACAATTAATTTGGAAACAATTACAATTTTTTATCACAACTTGTCATTCTTTATATCTAAACGCTCTATTCTATACCCAATTTCTTTATTCGCTAGTCTATAAGCTTCTTTTATCATTTCCTCTTCACTTTTATCTGTTCCTAGTAAATAATCTATTGTTATTTGATTTCTGTCTTCAAAATACTTTTCTAAAATACTTTTTTCTATATCATCTTGTGATGCTATAGAATAGTCATCTAATATATGTTTAACTATAAATCCATTGTCTACTAAAGCTCGTCCCACTAATATACTTCTATGACATCTAATTGGATCCTGCATAGCCCCTAAAAGTGCTATTCTATATCCTTTTTCACATCCAATTTTTAGTCGTTTTATTCCATTTTTAAAATCTTCCTCATATATAACTTTTTCAAAATCTGAATAACCCTCATTATTATATGACTCTTTATTTTCTCTCTTTGCAGCGAATTCCTTAGCCATATAAATATATACGAAACCTTCATTTATCAATGTCTGTCTTATTGTTTCTTTATTATATTGAACATTATATTTTGAATACGGAGTTCCTCTAATATCTACAACACAATTTATATTATAATATCTTAACATATCTATTAACTTCTCTACATTATAATTTGAATGTCCTATAGTAAATATTTCCATATATTTCTCCTTGTTTCTTATTATTCTATATTAGTATTATACCTTATACCATATTATATAAACTAAAAAACCATACCTTTAAAGGTACGGCTTTTTAATTTATATAATATTAGATTATGCTTTTTTAACAACTGAAGATTTTAACTTCATAGCTCCAAATCCATCTATCTTGCATTCTATATCGTGTCCATCTGCTGCATCAGGAACTAAACGTATGTTTTTTACTTTTGTTCCTATTTTTATAGACGATGATGCTCCTTTTACTTTAAGGTCTTTAACTACTGTTACAGAATCTCCATCATTTAATACATTTCCGTTTACATCTTTTATAACATTTTCTTCTTCATTGCTTGACTCTGGTGACCATTCATATGCACATTCTGGACAAACTAATAGACTTCCATCTTCATAAGTATATTCTGAATTACATTTTGGGCAATTTGGTAAGTTTTCCATATTTAATTTCCTCCATCTACTGTTGTTATTCCCCATACGTTGGGATTCTTATAGTTCTATATAATATCACATTCTTATAATATTGACAAACCTTGCGTTTATATGCGTTATTATAAATGATGTTAATCTAGTGTTTGATTATACAAAAAAATAGGATAGATCAAATTTGACCTATCCTATTTTTTTATATATTGATAAAACTTATTTTTGTGCGAACATTTTTTTTGCTTGTATTTGAGCATATAAATTTAATCCATATCCTACTACACCAACAACTATAAATAAGATACATGAAGCTATTAACCCTATTTTGCTTGATATAGTTGAGAATAATAATGGTGAAATTGAACAACCTAATGCATAAGACATACCTACTTTTGCCATTTTCATTGTTCCATCTTTTTGTCCAAATACATCTGCTGGCATAAATGCTGGTGCTGATGTTATCGTATATACAGTTAATCCTGAACATATAGGTACTAAGAATCCTATTGCACTTCCATTTGGCATAAATGCCATTATTAATAATGCTGCAATTGTAGATATTCCTGATATAACCATTGGAACAAATGATCCTAGTTTATCGAATAATTTACCACCTGCTACATTACCTATTAAACATGCTACTCCGAATATTGAACCTGCAACTCCTAATTTTGCTGGTTCAAATCCTTTTTGTCCTAATACTGGTATTGCTTGTGTTGACACTGAAACAACTGCGAAGCACATTAATGCACATCCTGCACAGAAAATCCAGAATATTGGATTTTTATCATTTTCTTTATCTGATAAACCATCAAATTTTGCTCTTGCTGGTTTTCCATTTGACTTATTAGATGATGTTGCTACTACAACTTCGTCTGATTTTGGGAATCTTATAAATAATAATGCTAGTGGCACACCTATTATTATAATAGCTGCTCCTAATGCTATATATGTTCCTCTCCATCCAAGGTTAGCTAATAAATTAACTGTTACTGGTTGTAAGAACACGTTACCTAATGATCCACCTGCTAATGCTATTCCTAATGCTGTACCTTTACCTTCGCCTGGGAACCAATGATCCATCATTATTGGTAATGATAAAACTGTGAATAATATTGTACCTATTTGTGTACAGATTGCACTTGCATTAAACATTATCGCATTTTGAGCAAGCCCGTATGATGCGAATCCTAAACCAGCTATTGTTAATCCTAGTACATAGATGTATTTAATTTTTAACTTATCATACACTTTAGCTATTGCTGGATTGAATAATGCTGGAAGTGTTCCTGAAAAGTATAATAATGTAAATCCTATCTCACTTACTACACCTGATTGAGATACTGGTGTTTGCATCTGACTTTGTAAGTTTTGAGCTATACAATATGGTATTGCTTGAATTAACACACAAATGAATACTATAAAATATCTTTTATTTCTTTTTACATTTGTAGTTTTTACGTCTGTAGCTTGTTGCATTTTATAATTCCTCCTTGTAAATGTTTTAATACTAAAAATGTCTATAAAGGCATAATTTAATTAGTTATTAAATTTATTTGTCTAATATGACTACTAACTACATTTAATTAGTCTACAACTATTTAATCTATAAGTAAAATTGATATTTCTTATTTATTATATTAATTTTTTTAATGATTTATTAAAAACTTATCTATTCAGAATTTAGATTTTATTTATCTTTGTTGAGATTTAACGATTTCGTGCTAAAACTAAAAATAAAGTAACGTTACTACCTAACACACTTTTATAATCTCTCTTCTTTTTGTCATTTAATCCATTTTCTCTTCAAATTCTAAAGAATATTAAGTAAATTATAAAAATTTTCATTCTGATTTAATAATGGTATTAGTTTAAATAATATTTATGCTAACATGACTAAACAAACGGCTATTTTAGTTAAATATTTAACTTTAAATTCCCTCTAAATTTAAAGTCGATGAAATATTCTATTCCTATATTTAGTTTCAAAATTCACTTCATCATTATTTTTTATTTCTATTCTATATCTATTGCCAAAACACTACTTAAATATATATATAATAACTCTAACTAACTATAATTCTGTACTTTTCATT
Source organism: Romboutsia ilealis (assembly GCF_900015215.1). Lineage (NCBI taxonomy): Bacteria > Bacillati > Bacillota > Clostridia > Peptostreptococcales > Peptostreptococcaceae > Romboutsia > Romboutsia ilealis. The sequence continues at coordinate 2,433,281 of NZ_LN555523.1, forward strand.
AATGTTTTCTTAAAATTCATTTATTATATCCTTGATAAATTACCGCATAGATATCTACTCTTAACCCACTTAGTTTTTTATTATTTAATTTCTTAATTTAATTATATTTAGTAAATTATGTAGATTAAAATCTTTAATTGTAATAACTATTGTTATATTTTTATCATTTATGTTGTAAAAAATAGCCATACCAATCACTAATGGCATAGCTATTATTTTACTACTTTTTATTAACTTTTAGATAAATATCTATTAGCCCCTATCCCACTCTCACTTACAAGTCAACATACGGTTGTTACATTAATTTATAACTTTACTCTTGTAACATTACTGAACTTAATTTTTATTATTTGCACATTGTTCCGTATATGCTATCATAACACTAATTCACACCTCAATTAGTAGAGCTTATGTTCACCCTTGTAAATTACCATCTAAATCTTTAAGAAATAATATCAGTCGTCCAATTTAATCCTTGTAATTTAGTATCTATTAATCTGTATTCTTTTGAAAGTTTATCTATTTCCTTCTGTTGTTCAGCTACATTCACTGTACTTAAAATTTTTATTTCTTTATTTGAATATCTCTCAATTTTATTAGCAGATTCACTAATAAAGCTTCTTAAAATAGATAATTTCAATCCTAAGGTATCTCTTTTAGCTATAATATCTGAAATACTTTCATTACCTATATAAGTAGAACTATTAGTTTTATTTATTGATTTTATAATATTTTCAAGTTCAATAATGTTATCATTTAGTTCATTTAAAAGCATATTTGGCTCTTCCGATGGTGTATCTCCCTCTTGAACCTTAGCATTTTTTATCAATCTTTCTCTTAAATTTGCAATTCTTTTCTGTAGATCGGCTCTTAAATTTAAAGCTTCAGCTAATTTCATTTAGATCACCTTATTCTTAACAATTTTTTTGTTACTTACTATTTATATAAATACATTTTGCATATTTCTCATTTCAATTATACATAAATTTTACATATAGTCAACATCATCGTGCTGCTATATTTCAAGGTGGAGTCAACTCGTAAATAACGTCTTATTTATATTCTATTATATTAGTATATTCTTTAATTTTTCTATATCTGTATATGGAAAGAAACTCAAAATAGATGAAATCACAAATATAATATTTTTTATCATAAGTTGTCTAGTAAGAGCAACTTACCTTGTTTTTAATTTAATCATTTTGGGTATCATAAAATAAGCTACTTTAAAATTTTGAATTGAAAGAGGTGATTTTAATATGATAAGCATAATCGGATTAATTTTATCATTATCTTTGATAATATTCTTAGCCTACAAAGGGTATTCAACTATTATTACAGCTCCCTTAGTTGCCTTACTTACATTATTTTTAATAGGTGAAGATACTAATACACAGTTAATGGTTCATTATACTGAAGTATATATGGGTGGGTTTGCAAATTTCGTAAAGAACTACTTCCCTATTTTCTTAACAGGTGCAATATTTGCTAAATTAATGGAAGAAACTCTTTATGCTAAATCCATAGCAAATTTCATTACTAAAAATTTAGGTAAAAATAAAACTATATTAGCAGTAGTATTTGCTGGTGCACTTCTTACCTATGGAGGGGTTTCTTTATTTACAGTTGCCTTCGTATTATATCCTATTGCCAATGTTTTGTTTAAGGAATCTGATATTCCAAAGAGATTGATTCCAGGAACTATTGCTCTAGGGTCATTTACCTTTACAATGACAGCTCTTCCAGGTACTCCTGAAATACAAAATGTTATTCCTATGAGGTACTTTGGTACAGATACTTTTGCTGCACCCCTTATAGGAATTATAGCTAGTGTATTAATGCTATTACTTGGTATAGTTTGGCTTACATATCGCGTTAGAAAAGCACATGCGAATCTAGAAGGATATGGAAATCATCATATTGAAGATAACCCTAATGAAAATAAGAATATTCCAAGTATATTTTTAGCAGTAACACCTATATTAATTATATTTTTAAGTAATTTATTCTTTTCAAAAATATTTTACCAATTAATCGATGGCTCTTATTTGAGTAAATATAACTTATCACTAGATAATGTGTCTGGCACATGGAGTGTAATTATCTCTATAGTTATATCCACATTATTTATAATAATAACTAACTTTGGGAAATTTTCTAACTTAAATAAAGTTCTTAATGAAGGTATATCAAATTCCTTTTTACCACTGCTTAGTTCTAGTGCTATTGTTGGATATGGAAGTGTTATAAAATCATTACCTGTATTTATTGCTTTGCAATCAATGATATTAAATGTATCCTCTAATCCAATAATTTCAGAAGCTTTATCAGTGAACATAATTTGTGGCATTACAGCATCTGCCTCTGGAGGACTTACTATAACACTAGATGCTCTATCATCTACCTTTATAGCAATGAGTCAATCCCTTAATATTTCTCCTGAAATAATGCATAGAATAGCTGCTTTAGCTTCTGGTGGACTTGATACATTGCCTCATAATGGAGCAGTAATAACAACACTTGCTATTTGTAGCCTTACTCATAAGGATTCCTATAAAGATATTTTTATTACCTCTGTTGTTATACCTATATTAGTAACCGCATTGGTCGTTATTACTGCATCTATATTATATACTTAAGAGTAATTAAAAATAAGGAAAGACTAATTATTTAGCTTTATCTTATTTTTAATTACTTGATTTTATTTGTATCCACGCATTGTCATATAATTTTTTAACATCTTTAGGTAAATCAACATATATTTCGCATCTATCCATTATCTCTTTTGACATATATGCATTAGGATTATTTCTAACTTCCTCTGGTTGTTCTAATCTTGCTTGTTTGTTCGGAGTTGTATAACCTATTTCATCAGCTATTCTCAATGCACTTTCCTTATCACTTACAAAGTTTATGAATTTTTCAGCTCCTGAAACATTTTTAGCATTATAAGGTATGCATAAGCTATCAATCCAGAAATTTGCACCTTCCTTAGGTACTACATAAGCTAAATTAGGATATTCATCTTGAAGATTTAAGCCTTCTCCAGACCAAATCATATTTATATCAGATTCTCCTGCTGGAATCATAGTTGTTCCATTATCTACTCCATATACTGGGTCTACTAATTTTCTTTGCTCTAATAATAATTCTTTAGCTTCTTCAATCTCTTTTGGATTCTCTGAATTTAAAGAATATCCTAGTTTCTTTAAAGCTACTCCTATAGTATCTCTGTAAGTGTCAAACATAAAAATTTTATTTTTATATTTTTCATTCCATAATATATCCCAACTATCTACTTCTTCTTTTACTACATCTTTATTATATATAAGACCTACTGTTCCAAACATATAAGGCACTGAATATTTATTACCTGGGTCTATATTTAGGTCTAAGTACTCCTCATCCATCTGAGATATATTAGGTATATTATCTTTATTTAGTTCTTGAATAAGGTTATTCTTAATCATTCTTGGCATTAAAGCATCAGATACTAAAATAACATCATATGTAACTCCTGAATTACTGACCTTTTGATACATAGTTTCCATATCATCAAAAGTTTCCACATTAACCTTTATACCATATTCTTTTTCAAATTCTTTTATAGTCTCTTCATCTATGTTTTCTCCATAGTTAAAAAAGCTTATTTCTTCAGAGTAATTTTTATTACATCCTACAAAGAATGTTCCCATTATCAGGACAAAAGTTGATAAAATTAATAATTTAAATGATTTTTTCATATTATAATTCCTCCTATTTTTTATATAATTATTCTAATACCCCAATCTTACAACTTATAATTCCCTATTTATAATTATATCACTCTTAAAGTTATTAAATAGAAAAAGAATGAATACAATATTCATTCTTTCTTCTTTCAAAATATGTCCCCTTACTTGTGATACGGTTCATTATTATTTATTCTAAACGCTCTATAAACTTGTTCTAATAATATAAGCCTCATTAATTGATGAGGGAAAGTCATCTTAGAAAAAGATAACTTGTAATCTGCTCTTTTTAAAACTTCCTCTGACAATCCTAAAGAACCACCTATAACAAAAGTTATATGGCTGTTACCTCTAACTGCTAACTTACTAATTGTATCTGCAAGTTCTTCAGAAGATAAATTTTTACCGTCTATAGCAAGAGCTATAACATAACTATTATTCTTTATCTTACTAAGAATTTTTTTCCCTTCTTTATCTTTAACAATAAGCATATCCTTTTCACTTAAATTTTCAGGACACTTTTCATCATCAAGCTCTATTACATCTAATTTACAATACTTAGTTAATCTCTTTGAAAATTCATCTATCCCTAACTTTAAATATTTTTCTTTAATTTTACCTACACCGATTATACTTATATTCATAAATTTCTCCTTAATCCGTCCTACTTTTATATATATTATTTCACATTATATATATCAGATACTTCTTCCCTTAATAAAACATCTAGTTTTATATCTTGACCAATAATTATATCATTTTGAGTCAGAATAGATTTAGATGTTTCATACGCTAACTCTGGAAAGTTATTTTCCTTACTTAAGTGAGCTAATAGTATTCTTTCTGTACCCTCTTTTACAAGATCTATACAAAATTTAGCTGCATCTTCATTTGATAAATGCCCTGTATCTGACATTACCCTCTTCTTTAATGAGTAAGGATAAGACCCCATCATAAGCATGTTAGGGTCGTAGTTTGATTCTAATACTACTAACTTTGATTTATATAAATGTCTTCTTATATTATCCGTTATCGTCCCTATGTCTGTAGCTATTGACATCTTCTCATTTTCTGCATAAAAATTATACCCTACTGCATCTGATGCATCATGAGATATAGAAAAAGGTCTTATTATTAAATCCCCCAAAGAATAGCTTCTATCATTTTCAAATACTTTCATATTGCTATCTTTTATATCCCCAAGCTTATCCTTCATTGCACACCATGTCTTTACATTTGCAAATATAGGTATATCATATTTTCTAGATATTATACCCGCACCTTTTATATGATCCGAGTGCTCGTGTGTAATAAATATTCCTTTTATATTTTCCATATCTACATTTATATCATCAAGACCTGTAGTTATTCTCTTCCCACTAAGGCCTGCATCTACTAGTATGTTGGTATCTTTATATCCTATATAATGGCAGTTTCCACTACTTCCGCTTCCTATTGAACAATATTTCAGCATACTGTCACCTCATTCTTTATAGTCATAGCTTATATTATACCAAAAAATTAGAGCATTAAATAAAAATTTAATGCTCTAATTAAAATTTACTTGTATTCACTTATTATCTTATCTATATCTATACCTTTTTTATTCCATAAATCAACAAATTTAGCTCCATTCACATTTTGGAACATATATGTATTGTAGTATTCTTTTAACGTTTCAAAGAATACCTCATCTCCTACTTTATTTCTTACTTCATTAAATGCTAATGCCCCTTTAGTGTACACATTTAAGCTATAGTCTATCGAATTTTTATATTGAGTTGTTGACTTAAATATATCTTCACTAGAATAATTTCTTGTTTGTATTTCCATTGTCTTTATAAGTTTAGAGCCTACCTCTTTACCATACTTTTCTTCAAAATAAAGAACTGTTGAGTATTCTGTAAGGGCTTCATCTAACCAAGGTTCACTTATTTCGTCATTACCAATTACTGAATACCACCATTGATGTGCAGTTTCATGTGCTATTACGTATTCAAGTAAAAATTTGTCCTTTTCATTATATAAACTTTGATCAATCATAACCAATGTTGGATATTCCATTCCACCTATGAAAAAATCACTTGCTATTACTGAATATGTATCATACGGATATTCCCCAAACAAATCACTAAATATTCTAATTGAGTCTTTAGCTATCTTGGTTACTTCTGTTGATAGAGTTTCATTTAGATTATATGTATTTATATTCACATCTTTATAAGTATCCTTCTTAATTTTAAATTTATCACTTAAGACGAATGCAAAATCTCTGACTTTTTTTGCTTGTATTTCATAAAATACTTTTTCTGAATCAGACTTCTCTGAAATTATGTTTCCTGTGCAACCCAATTTATATTTTTTAGGTATTAATAGTTTAACATAAAAATTACTTGTTTCACTATAAAATGGATCTCCTAGTGTCTCATAACTCTTTAAATTCCATCCTCTATCATCATGAACACATACTATAGGGAACCAATTTGTTACATTTATAGTATTTTCCCCATATCCAAATCTACCTTCTGAGTTAGGTATTTTTACATTGTATTTCATATCTATAGATATTTTTTCACCTGGCTTTAATTGTCTTCCTATATTTACTTCTAATACGTCATTTTTTTCACCTGTTATCTCATACTCTAACTTATTGTTATTATTTAATACATTTTTTATATCTATGTATCCCTCATTGAATCCATTTGGATAGGCTTGATTCATTTCATCCTTTTCAAAAGGAGCAAACTCCTCTTTAGAAAAGGCATTGGGATATATATGGAAATATATCTTATCCAAAGCTATATTTGTATTATTTACATACTCTATGTTTTGATTACACATTAGCCTTTTACTTTCCTCATCAAAAATAACATCAATAATGTATTTATTTAAATTTTTACCTTCTTCAACATTTAATGTTTGTACAGAATTTTTGTTATGATATACATATACTCCGCCCCCTATAACAATTAATAACGTGAGTATCATTCCTGTTAATATTCTTACTTTTTTCGTAAAGTTTATTATCAATTTCTTTCCCCCTTTCTTTTTTAATATGAATAATTTTTTTGTTTTTTCTGTAAGATAAACTTGTATAATTACAGGTTATAATTAAAGTTTTAGTTTTTTATGATATAATCTTATCTGAGGTGATAAAATGTTTTTCAAAGAAGTCAATGAGATAGATTTAGGTGAAACTACTATTGCCAATATCTTTATAGATATATTTATGCCTATGGCTAATGGATTATACGTTAAAGTTTATCTTCTAGGTTATAGACAAGCATGTGACCCTAACTCTAATCCTAAATTTGATAATAATTCAATTGCTAAGAATTTAAATATACCTCTTTCTGATGTGATAGAAGCTTGGAAATTTTGGGAGAATAAAAATATAATTAAAATGCATAAAAATGAAGGGTTAGATGATTTTAACTATTCTATAGAATTTTTAGACTTAAAAAGATTTTATATGGATAATATGCATATAAACACAAAGTCTATAAAATCTAATAGTGACAGCATCGTTTCAGCATCAGAAAACCCTAGTATTAGAAAGATGTTCACTACGATAAATAAAATAGTTGGAAGATATCTTGATCCAGGTGAAAAAATAAATATCTTAGAAATAATGAATAAATACAATATGGATCCAGATATGATAGTATGTGCTTACGAGTATGTTAAAGATAAGCATGGTTCATCTAGACCTGTTAAATATATTGAATCAATCCTTAGAGGATGGTATGATTCTAATTTATTTACTCCTCAAGATGTTAAAGATAGCTTTGTAATAAGAAGTGAAAGATATATGATGTACAAAACAATATTTAATGAATTAGGATTTTATAGATCTCCATCTAAACCCGAGGAAAGAATTATGGATAGTTGGTTTGATAAGTATAATATGGATATTGAGGTTATCTTATCTGCATGTTCTAGGGCTAAAAATACATCTAACCCATCTATATCATATATAAATGGTATAATTGAAAAATGGAAAAAATCTGATGTGAAAACTTTAGATGATATAAAAAGACTAGATGATGAATTTAAAAAGAAATCTGAAGAGAAAAAACAAGTATTTAAAAATACTAAATCATCTGAACCTGCAGTAAAAACTAGATTCCATAATATAAATCAAACATTTACAAAATATACACCTGAAGAACTTGAAAAAATGCTTCAAGAAAGTCAAAAAAATAAATTTAAATAGGTGATTAAATGAGAGAATCAAAAATAAGAGAAATACTTGTTTCTTACCAAAAGAAAAGAGATAAAGCTGAATCTGAATTAGAATTTAGAAAAAATGATGTTTATTCACAGATTCCTGAATTTAAAAAATTAGATGATGAAATAAGCAAGGTTGGATTACAGTTAGCTAAATTAGTATTACAAAATCCGTCAAATAAAGAAAATATTATTTTAGAATCTAAGAAAAAAATGGATTCATTAAAAAAACAAAAAGAAGAATTACTAACTAAATATAAAGTTCCAAATGGATATCTTGAAGTTCAACATAATTGTAATATTTGTAAGGATAAAGGATTCTTAGATAATGGACATAAATGCAATTGTTTAAAGCAAGAAATAATAAATGAGGCATATAAAATGTCTAATATATCCAGAATGCTTGAAAAAGAAAATTTCACCACTTTAGATACAAGTATATTTTCTTCTGAAAAGGACCCCGAATCTAATATATCTCCTCAACAGAATATGCTTCAAATAGTATCTATATGTGAGTCATTTATATTGGATTTTGATAAAGATAACGGAGAAAACTTATTATTCTATGGAGATACAGGACTTGGAAAAACTTTTATGTGTAACTGTATAGCAAAATCTCTTTTAGATAAAGGCCATCTAGTTATATATCAAACTGCATTTAAAATGTTTGAGATAATAGAAGATTATAAATTTAAAAATGCAGACAGTCATATCTCTAAAGAAAACTACGAAAATTTATTTGACTGTGATTTATTAATTATTGATGATTTGGGAACTGAACTTACAAACTCCTTTACAAATAGTGAATTATTTAATATCTTAAATACTAGACTTTTATCTGGAAAGAAAACCATTATATCAACAAACTTATCTCCTATGCAATTAGGATCTAATTATGCACAAAGGATATTCTCAAGAATATTTGATAGATTTAAAATGGTTAAGTTTATTGGAAAAGACTTAAGATGGGAAAGTAAACAGTAATAGAAGAAAAATAATCTTAATATTTTTCTTCTATTTTTTTATTTATAGAATTACCTAAATTTATTTCTTTAGCATGCCTTTTTACAAAATAAAAAACTCTTAGAATATTCTAAGAGTTTTATTGGAGCTGGTGATAGGAATCGAACCTACAACCTGCTGATTACAAGTCAGCTGCTCTACCGTTGAGCCACACCAGCATAGTGTATTAAATTGGCGACCTGGAAGGGACTCGAACCCTCGACCTCCAGCGTGACAGGCTGGCATTCTAACCAGCTGAACTACCAGGCCGCATTTATGTAAATGGTGGGACTAACAGGGCTCGAACCTGTGACCCCCTGCTTGTAAGGCAGGTGCTCTCCCAGCTGAGCTATAGTCCCGGGATATTGGTGACCCATAGGGGAATCGAACCCCTGTTACCGCCGTGAAAGGGCGGTGTCTTGACCGCTTGACCAATGGGCCTTAATNTGGTGATCCATCCGCGACTCGAACGCGGGACACCCTGATTAAAAGTCAGGTGCTCTACCGACTGAGCTAATGGATCATCTTATGTGTCAAAATTTATCAAATTTCTTTGTTTCTCTTGCTCACAAAGATTATTATATTAGCTTTTGTATTTTAAGTCAACATTTTTATTATATTTTTTTATATTTTTTTAAAAAATTAAATAATATGTTAATTTTCACTATAATATTATATTTTATATTTTCCTAGAATTAGCTCTATTGCTTACTTTCAATCTTATATTAAGATAGCTATATAAACTTTGTTTATTTGATAAATTTTCTTATTTTAATTATAAAAATAAATAAAATTCACATACTCTTTATTCAAAACTAGTTAAATTTTATAAAATAATTTGTTTGTTGTATAAAATAAGAGGGTATAAAAATATATTTTAATACCCTCGACTATTTTTATTAATTATTAGTATTTAAAATTAGAATATATTTTTTCTAACTATTGTTTGTGCTCTATTTGGTCCAACAGAAACCATGTCAACACTTACTCCTACTAATTCTTCTATCTTAGCTACATACTTCTTAGCATTTTCAGGAAGATCTTCGAATTTTTCTACAGCAGTTATATCTTCTGTCCATCCTTCTAACTCTTCATATATAGGCTCACATTTAGCTAAATCTTCTAAAGATGCAGGGAAATCTTTTACTATTTTATCTCCCATTTTATATGCAGTACATATTTGTATCTTATCAAATCCAGTTAAAACATCTAATAACATTAATGATATACTAGTTAATCCGTTTACTCTTGCTGCATATCTAACTATAACTGCATCGAACCATCCACATCTTCTAGCTCTTCCTGTTACTGTTCCGAATTCACGACCTTTAACTCTTATTTCTTCTCCAACTTCATTATCTAACTCAGTTACAAATGGACCTTCTCCAACTCTAGTTGTGTAAGCTTTTACTATACCAACAACATCTTTTATCATATTAGGTCCTACACCTGCACCTACTGCAAATCCTCCTGATATTGGATGAGATGAAGTAACGAATGGATAAGTTCCTAAATCTAAGTCAAGTAACGTTCCTTGAGCTCCTTCAAATAACACTTTTTTACCAGCTTTTATTGCATCGTAAACTATTACTGAAGTATCTGCAACATGATTTCTTATTTTTTCAGCATATCCTAAATATTCATTGTATATAGTTTCAAAGTCAAACATAGCTTCTTTTCCATATACACCTTGAACTAATTTATTCTTAGCATCTACTTGTAATTTTAACTTTTTAGCAAATACATCTTTATCCATTAGGTCACATATTCTTATTCCTGATCTTTCAGTTTTATCCATATAACATGGACCTATACCTTTTTTAGTTGTTCCTATCTTATTGTCTCCTCTAGCCTCTTCTGCTAAAGCATCTAATTCTTTATGATATGGAAAAACAATGTGGGCTCTATCACTTATTTTTATATTGCTTGTATCTATATTATCTTTTTTAAGCATTTCTATTTCTTCTAAGAATCCTTGAGGATCAAATACTATTCCGTTCCCTATTACATTTATTGTATTTGGATTTAATACTCCTGATGGTATTAATCTTAAAGCAAATTTCTTTCCATCAACTACTAATGTATGTCCAGCATTATTTCCACCTTGACCTCTAATTACTACATCCGCTTGCGTAGCAAGGTAATCTATAACTTTACCTTTTCCTTCATCTCCCCATTGAGAGCCTACAACTGCAACTGTCTTCATTATAATTCACCTCTATATTTCGATTTTCGAACGCTTTACTTATACATTTTATCAAATATACGTACTATTTTCAAACCTTTTTAATATTATATTATTTTTAATATGTACTTTTCTATCATAATTTAAATCTTCTGTAATTTTTATATTATCTATTAAATTACCTAAACTATTTTTCCCATTATAGTTTATAAAATGTATACTTATCTCATAATTACATCTAAAATGTATTCTATTTTTAATACAGTAAAATATTAAACTTTCTTCAATTTTTTAATCTACAATTCTTAATATGTTAATTTAATTGTTTATCTCTATCATTTTGGGATATATATATATTAAATTTATATTCAACACACGTTCCTCTATAAAATTAATTTTTATAAATATAAAAGCAAGCTATTAGCTTGCTTTTATATTTATTCACATTTATCAACATCACTTTTGTGGATATTGTGGATAACATTTTATTAAAATTTCAATGCTTGTAGATATCTTAAGATAAATATCCACAATATAGCATTTTCAATTTCTCACTTTATGTGGATATTTGTAGATATCTTCCAAATTATATATCTCTAGATTTATCCGCAAATTTTTGAATTTCTCCAAGCCAAACTAATTCAACTGAACCCGTTTCACCATGTCTATTTTTTGCAATTATAATTTCACCTATATTTTTTCTATCAGAATCTGGATGATAGTATTCATCTCTATATAAAAACATAACTATATCTGCATCTTGCTCTATAGAACCAGATTCTCTTAAATCTGATAGCATTGGTCTATGATCAGCCCTCTGTTCAGGAGCACGAGATAACTGAGAAAGTGCAACTACTGGACAGTTCAACTCTTTTGCGATTATCTTTAAAGATCTTGATATTTTGGCTATCTCTTGTTGTCTACTTTCGTTATTACCTTCACCTTCCATAAGCTGAAGATAATCTATTAATATTAAGTCTAAACCTTGCTCTATTTTTAATTTTCTACACTTTGATCTCAATTCTGAAATTTTTATACCAGGAGTATCATCTATATGAATTTTAGCATTAGATAAAACTGCCATAGCATCTATTATTCTTGGCCAATCATTCTCATTTAGCTTACCTGTTTTTAATTTACTAAGTTCAACATTTGATTGTGCAGACAACATACGTTGTACTAACTGCTCTTTAGACATCTCTAAACTAAATACTGCTACAGATGCATCACCCTTTAATGCAGCATTTTGTACAAGGTTTAATGAAAATGCAGTCTTACCCATTGCTGGACGAGCAGCAATTAGTAATAAATCTGTCCTTTGCATCCCATTAATTTTTTTATTTAAATCTCTAAATCCAGTTGTTATTCCCGTTATTTCAGATTTATTTGTGTATAAGTGTTCTATCATATCATATGTATCCATTAAAACTGAATTTATAGATTTAAAATCATCACTAGTTTTTTCTTGTGATATATCAAATATCTTTTTTTCAGCTACTTCTAGAACATCTTCAATTTTAGTTGAGCCGTCATATCCTAAATTTATTATATCATTAGAAACCTTTATAAGCTTTCTAAGTACTGATTTCTCTTTTACTATGTCTGCATAATACTTGACATTTGATGTTGTTGGAACAATTGTAGATAGACTGGTTATATAACTAATTCCTCCCACATCATCTAAGTGACCTTGCTTTTTTAATTCTTCTGTTAGTGTTATTAAATCTATAGGTTCAGACTTATTACTTAATTTAATCATAGATTCATATATAATTTTATGAGCCTCTTTATAAAAATCATCTGGATTTATAGTTTCACTGACTGTTATAATAGCATCTTTATCAAGTAATATAGAACCTAATATAGACTGTTCTGATTCCACACTATGCGGAGGGATTCTAGTTATATCCTCCATTTTTATCACCTCAAGATTTTGTCTATTGTTTTTCTTTTACGTCTACTCTTAATTTTGTAGTTACTTTTTGATGTATTTTTATATCAACAAATCTTGAACCTAATACTCTTATTGGTTCATCTAAAGTTATTTTTCTCTTATCTACTTCTATATTATGTTGCTTTTTGATTTGTTCAGCTATATCTTTTGATGTTATTGACCCGAAAAGTCTTCCTCCATCACCAGCCTTAGCATATATAACTACATTTAATTCTTCCATTTTTTTGCCTAATTCTACTGCTGCTTCATATTCTTTTTGAGCTTTTAACTCCTTTGATTTATTCTTTTCATTTAATTCTTTCATATTTGTATTATCAGCAGGTACTGCTAATTTTTTAGGTAATAAGTAGTTTCTTGCGTATCCATCACTTACTTCTTTTACTTCATTTTTCTTTCCTGTTCCTTTTACGTCTTTTAATAATATAACTTTCATCTATTCTTCCTCCTTAATATATGTCTGTATTGTATCTTCTACCATTTCATATGCCTTTTCTAGTGAAGTATCTAATTGAACACCAGCCATATCTCTGTGCCCACCTCCACCTAGCTTTTCCATTAATACATGTACATTTATATTTCCTAGCGATCTAGCACTTATAAATACTCTATCATCTTTTCTACCTAAAACAAATGATGCCTCTACTTCTTTTATATTTAACAATTCATCCGCAGCTTGAGCAATTACTATATTTATATTATCGCTCTCTGTCTTAGTATATGCTAAACATATATTATGGTTTATAACTTTTGCATTTTTAATAATCTCCGCCTTAGTTATAAAGTCTTTTATATCTGAATTAAATAATTTCTTAACCTCAATAGTATCTGCTCCAGATTTCTTTAGATATGATGCAGCTTCAAAAGTTCTTACACCTGTTTTAAATGCAAAGTTTTTAGTATCTAAACTAATCCCTGCTAATAGTCCTTCTGCTGTTAATTTATTTATTCTTACATCATCTTCAATATATTGTACAAGTTCTGTTACCATTTCACATGTAGATGATACGTAAATTTCATGGAATAAAAGGACTGTATCATTAATAAAATCTACACCTCTTCTATGATGGTCTATGACAACTACTTTATCCGATATATCTAATAACTGTGGACACTCGGTAAAATTAGGTCTATGTGTATCTACAACTACTACAACAGTGTTTTTCTCACACTCTCTTATTGCGTAATCACTATCAACAAAAACACCATCATAATAATCTGATTTTTTAATCCTTTTTATAAATTCTTCAATAGATTCATTTGCATAATTTAAAACTATATTAGCTGTTTTATTACATGATTTACATATATCATATATACCAATAGCTGCTCCTATAGCATCCATATCTGGATACTTATGACCCATTATAAATACATGGTCACTTTCTAAAATAACTTCTCTCAAAGCATGCCCTATAAGTCTTGATTTTACTTTAGTAGTTTTTTCTACTGCTTTAGATTTGCCACCATAGAAAGCAAACTTATCTTTTGTTTTTACAACAGCTTGATCTCCACCTCTACCTAAAGCTAAATCAAGTGCTCCTGTTGCAAGTTTTAAGTTTTCATTTATTGTATCTCCATCTATACCAATCCCCATACTTATCGTTACAGGAAGATTGTTTCCAAAGTCAATTTTTCTTATTTGATCTAACACTGAAAACTTATCTACTTCTAATTTCTTTAGTTCTTTTTTATTCATTATTAAGAAAAATTTGTCTTTAGATGTTCTTCTTAATGCACCAGTTGAATTTATTTCTAATGAAGTTAATTCTTTTTCTATTGCTACGCTTAGAAGTGGTCTATTCTCTTCATTTGTGCTCTTTAAAACTTCATCATATCCATCTACTTGTATTAACATTATTGCATTTTTTTCTTCATTATATTTTTGCTGCATGTGTAAAAAATCTGTTTTATCTATCCAATATAGCATCATTAGATATTTTGCACTTTTTCCATTTTCATTTTTTATTACGTTATAAACTATAGTATACTCTCTATCTTTATAGCTTATATCCGTATACATTTCTTTATTTTCATTTAATACTTTTCTAAGATTTAAGTTTTTTATAAGATTATCAATATTTACGCCTAGTAAATCATCCTCACCTATCATAGTATTAAACTTTCCATTATACCAAGTAATGCTACCATCAAATTCAAGTATACATAAAGGTATTGGAAGATTCATTACTGCTTTTTTAGTAGTTTCATCTATATCCAAAGATAAATTTTGAATATAATTAGTCCATTCTTTTCTTCTTATATTAGTTGTCTTCCAATTGTTAAAAACCATATATAAAAATCCAATAAAGAATAAGCATCCTATATAAAAATTGTAGTAAAGTAGAAATATAGATGCTATTCCTACAATGACTATATATAGGTTTACTTCTGGCATATTCATTTTTAAGATTCGTTTACTAGTCATCTATACCTCCTAAGTAGATTTATAGCTTCTTACCCTTCTAAAGTCTATTATACTATCTAACATACCTACAAAAGATATTCCCATAAATCCAAATATACTTAAAATTAATACTGATATAAATATCATTTTTAATGAACCACTTCTAATCCACTTTTTAAAATAGTGAATAGAAACTGATATACCTTGAAGCATAAACATAAAATTAAATACTAGTTGTAAATTTAACATTATTAAATCCGTATGTAAATTTACTTTAATTAAATCCATAAATAAAACAAGTATATATAGCGTAAATGATACAGTTACAGCATTCCCTGGTAAATAAAAATCTGTAAATTTAGGTAATCCCAAATTTATCATTTTTATTCTCTTTAAAACAAAAATTTCTAAAGCATATACGATAAATGAAACAATAATCCCTTGTAAAAATAACATTGTAGGTAACATATTATTAATATAATCTACTATATCTGATGCCTTAAATCCTTCTTTTAAAATTATTCCTGCATTTTCCATAATAGCTACTTGAACATTTACAGATTCTTTTAGTGTATTCATAAAATCATCTAATATATTTGTTTTAAATATTATATTTGCAATAAAGAAAAATACTATTACACATATCATAGTTACTATAGTACCTATATATATCGGTTCAAATTTATTAAAATTATCTTCTTTATTATTTCTTATTGCACTTCCTATAAAAAGTCCTGGAACTATGCTCATTATACATAAGCTAACTGAATATAGTGGATTTACAGTAAACATTAATATTAAAAATGTTACTATTAAAGATAATATAGAGTATTTATTATCAGTTAATGTTCCTATAATTGCATAGGGTACTGGTATTGCTATACTTAGTATACTTAGCATAGGTACATATACTGTTATTAAACATAACAATATACCTAATGTAGCTATCAGCGATGCCTGAGTTAGCCTTAATCTATTATTCAATTTAAAATCACTCCCTGTTTTCTATATGTTTTTTTAAATTTGAAAAATCTCCATACCAACTTTCTACACTATGATTTTGATCTATTCCTATTCTTATCTTTTCTTTTATCTTATAATCTATTTCACTAAAACTTATTCCTAATCTTTTAGCTAGTAAATATGTTATCATTATTATATTTGCCAAAGTGTCTTGAAGTACTTCATCTAAAGGTTTTACACCCTTGAAAATTAAATCAAATACATCTCCTACACTAAGTATAAGCTCCTTCTTCATCCACTCTATTATTTTTACATTTTTAGTTACATCAGAATTTCTATCGAATTTCACAGCTTCCCCCCCTTAATATATAAATATTATATCATAAATTATAACAGATTTAACCAGATAAACAAAAAAACGAGCCATAAGGCTCGTCCTTTTCTTAGTCTAATGTATATGGTAAAAGTGCTATGTTTCTAGCTCTCTTTATTGCAACTGTTAATTCTCTTTGGTGCTTAGCACAAGTTCCAGAGATTCTTCTTGGTAATATTTTACCTCTTTCAGTTACGTATTTTTGTAATCTTTGAGTGTTTTTGTAGTCTATTCTAGCATCTTTAGAAGCACAGAATTGACAAACTCTCTTCTTCTTACGTCTCTTCTTGTTTATCATAGTAAATTTCCCTCCTTTTTTAGAATGGTATATCGTCATCATCTATTGCTTGGAATCCTTGTGGATCTAATCCAGTTGGCTCAAAGCTAGGTTCAAAGTTCGGCTCAAACCCTTGATGATTTCCTTTATATGAACTCTCAGATTTATTTTTTGTATCTAAGAACTGTACTCTATTTGCATTTACTCTAGTAGCCCTTCTAGTTTCTCCAGCTTGATTTTGGTAACTATCAATTCTTAATGAACCTTGTATAGCCACTAAACTTCCTTTTCCTATATAGTTAGCGCAATTCTCTGCAGATTTGCCCCAAACTTGTATATCTATAAAGTCAGTTTCTCTTTTCCCATCTTTGCCTGAGAATTCTCTATCAACAGCTATTGCAAAGTTTGCAACAGGCGTTCCAGTCCCTGCGATGTATCTTAACTCAGGATCCCTAGTTAATCTACCAATTAATACAACATGGTTCATAATAACACCGCCTTTTTAGTAATAAAACTAGTTATTAAGCAACAACTATCATATGTCTTATTACGTTTTCGTTTATCTTTAAGTTTCTATCTAATTCTTTAGGTACTTCAACACCAGCTGCGAAGTTAACTAATACGTAGTGACCTTCAGTGAACTTAGCTATTGGGTAAGCTAATTTTTTGTTCCCCCATACGTCAACTTTAGCTACTTCTCCGTTAGTAGCAACTACTTCCTTAACTTTGTTAAGAACAGCTTCTCTTGTTTCTTCATCAGCGTTTGGCTTTACTACGAAAACTAATTCATAATTTCTCATTATCTTTTCACCTCCCTTTGGACTTAACGGCTCTACATTTGTAGAGCAGAGAAATGAGATTTAAATCTCATACCTACACATTTTATCATTAGTTTTTACAAATGTCAATTCGATTTTATGTCGCACCTTCTATTATTACATTTTTTTGCCTTCTAATACGTATACATTTAAATTAATCTGCTAATAATATATACATATAGCCCCATAACTTAAATATTTTTCATCCCAATCTCCCATAAAAAAATGGTGGTAATGTTACCACCATTTTTTTATGTACAATTTTAATTAAATGTTTTGTTTAACAGCCATATATTTTCTTAAAATTAATCCTATCCTCTTTATTCCTTCAACTATTCTATCATCTGACATGTTTGAGTAATTTAATCTAAAGCAGTTTTCTGTTCCTCCATTAGGGAAAAATGACCCACCAGGTACATATGCAACATTATTTGCCAAGCAATCCTTCATTATAATTCTTGAATCTAAATGTTTTGGAAGTTCTACCCATATAAATAATCCACCCTCTGGATAAGTATATTCTACACCTTCTGGGAATTCTTCTTTCATTGTCTCTAACATTAAATCTCTACGTCTTGCATATACTTCATTTATTTTTTTTACATGATTATCTAAATTATATAAATCTATAAATTTACTTACTTCTCTTTGGGATATACTTGATGATTGTAGGTCTGCTACTTGTTTTACAAATATGAATTTCTTTAATATGTTTTGAGATGCACATGTCCAACCTAGTCTATATCCTGGACATAATATTTTCGAGAAAGTACCTAAGAAAATAACTAATCCTTTTTTATCCATAGATTTCAAAGATGGTATACTTTCACCTTCAAATCTTAATTCACCATATGGGTTATCCTCTAAAACAGGTATTTCATACTTACTTATTATTTCTATAAATTTTTTACGCCTTTCAAGTGTCCATGTTATACCTGTAGGATTTTGAAAATCAGGTATTACATAAATCATTTTTACATTTTCTGTAACCTCTAATATTTTTTCTAACGCTTCCATAATCATTCCATCTTTATCAGTAGGAACTTCTATGAATTTAGAGCCATATGATTTAAATGCATTTATTGCTCCTAAATATGATGGACTTTCACATAAAACTATGTCACCTTCATTTAAGAATACTCTTCCTGCGAAGTCTAGTCCTTGTTGAGAACCATTGGTTATTAGTATATCATCTTTAGTTACATTTGTTTTATTTTTACTATTCATTCTTCTTGCTATTTTTTCTCTCAATGGTTGAAATCCTTCTGTTGTTGAGTATTGAAGGGCTTGAGTCCCTGATTCCTCTAATACTATTTTAGATATTTCTTTCATTTCCTCTATAGGAAATAGCTCTGGTGCCGGCAATCCCCCAGCAAAAGATATTACTTCCGGTTTTTCTGTAAGCTTTAAAAGTTCACGAATTTCTGATTCCTTTAACCCTTCCATTCTTTTGGCAAATCTAATAGCCATAATTAAAGCACCCCCTGAAAATAATTCCCTTACTTTAATTATAGCAAATCAAATTTTGTTTCCATGTCTATTTACATTACTTTTTTATTATTTTTTTAATTCTTTTTTCGACAGTTTCTCTATCAAGCATTATACTTCTTAAGCATTTCGTACATTTTATTTTTATATCCATGCCTACTCTTGTTATTTCAAACTCTTTGCATCCACAAGCATGTTGCTTTTTTAATTCTACAACGTCACCTATCTTTATATCCATTGGCATAAATACTCACTCTCCTAGCCTATATTTTCTACTTCTTTTGTACCATTCTCTAATCTAATTATTTTATATATACCCTTATATTCAATATTATTTTCAGCTAAAATAGCCTTTACTTTTTCTATATCTTCGTATAAGAATCTTATAGATATACCACAACTAGCCGTTATCTCTCTAGGGGTAGGTAATGTAGTCGCTCTTACAGAAGCTTCACCTAATAATTTATCTAGTCTTATCGCATGATGTGTCGAGTTAAATGAAACTATATACATTTCGTTCATATTGTCATCCTCTTTCTACTTTATAATATTATATAGATATAGTTTGTGATGAATTTTTCATTATATCCACTATAGTGTACATATTAGTAACACTTCCTACTTTTAAACTTTCCTTAAGTCCATAGTAATCGAGGCAAGTTCCGCAAGATAGTATCTCAACTCCAGCCTCTTCAAGTATTTTAAAATTTTGAGTTGTATCATGATTTTCTGTACTTAATTTTACACCTGAGTTCACTAAAAGTATACTTTTAGGATATGGTTTTGATTCTGTAAGGGTATATATAAATCCTCTCATAAGTACCTCACCTAATTCATCATTTCCATTTCCCATTTTATTTGAAGATATAAATATACACTTATCCTCTAATTCTTCTTGTTTTTTTTCTTCTATTATAACATTTTCTCCCTTTTTTATCTCTATAGAAATTAAGTCTTTTTCTTCTTTAATCACTCTTGATTCACAGTTTAAAGAATTAGATAATTTCAATATATTTTGCTTTGCAACATCGTTGTCTACTGTAACTATTACTATCCCTTGTTCAATATTATCTAATTCTTTCTTTGTATTTATAACAGGTTTAGGGCAAGCTAAACCTCTTGCATCTACTTCTATATACATTTATAATCATCTCCTTAAAATTATTCACATTTATTCTAACACACTTATATTTTTACTTGTTATAGATTATTTCTATACGCAAAAAGATTCCTAAAAGGAATCTTTTATATTTTATATTATCTCTAGACTTTTATATATACCGACACCCTTTTGATAATATTCTAATTCTTTTTCTTTAGAAATATCTGAGTATAATTCACCAAGTCTTATGTATAAATCTGCTAATATATTTTTATCATTTAATTCAAATATTATATTTATACACTTATTTAAATATTCTATAGCTATAATACTTTCATTTTGAGCTTTGTGTATATCTGAATAATATTTTAGAATTTTATATTCATTTAATCTATTTTTATTTTTTATTGAAGATGCTAATGCTATTTTACAATACCTTTTAGCCATATCATATTCATAGTTAGATATATAAGTCTCTATTATTTTAAATAGACTTTCCATCATATATTCATCTTCGTCATTCTTTTTAATATCATATACTCTTTGTGAGTACTCTAAAACTTTATCTAACCTACCTATTCTCTTATATACTTCAGATATAGTTAAATAAATAGATGCTAATTCAGTTTTATTTTTTTCTTTATCTAGAATTTCTAATGCTTTTTTAAAATATTCTTTAGACTCCTCAAATTTTCCCATATTTAAAAGATTATTTGCTTTTAGCATTATTACATTTAATTCTTCTTCTGGATTATTTTTTATATCCATTTCATTCATTTTATTTATATAGTCTAAAGACTTTTCATTATCATTTAATTTTATATAACAATATGCCATTTTACTATATAAATCCTTGTATATATCTACATCTTCAACTTGTATTTCATTTAATACGCTTTCTGCAAATTCAAATTGAAGTATTGCTCCTTTATAAAATTCTTCTATTATATAAATTTTACCTATATTTAAGTAACATTTATATATTTTCTCTTTATCATTATTTTTTATAAAACAATATAGTGCCTTTTCATAACTCATAACTGACTCACTATACTTATCTTTTTTTAAATTTATATCGGCTAGTAAGAAATTACATGTTCCATAATTGTCTAAAACTTTATATTCATCACATATTTTAATTGCTTTATTTAGTTGATCTTCAGCTTTCTCTAAGTCATTACATTTAATTAAAACCTCACTTTGAAGTATTAGGTTGTCTGTTAACTTTTTAGACTGCATCTCTTTAGTCTCTAATAAATAATCCACACTTACATCTAGTTTATTAGCTAAGTACTCTAATAATTCATGGCTAGTGTGAGACTTATCTCTCTCTATATGACTTATTTGGGCTGCAGTAATTCTATCCCCCGCTAATTCTTTTAATGTCATATTTTTTTCTTTTCTTAATTTTTTTATCTTTTCTCCTAAACTTAAAATGTTCATACTACTCCCCCCATGAAATCATTTTCTTGTATTCTAATTATAACTTATATTTCCTCTAAAAACACTATCTATTTTTCAAGATATTCTATTGTTCGATTAAATAGTATTTATTTCTACAAAATCAATAAATATATTATATATTTATAAATATAGCATATTTTATTCCCAAATATTATATTTTAATCTACAAAAAAAAATTATCTTAATCAAAATTATATATAATTTTGATTAAGATAATCCTTATTATCTATTTAATTATTTTTAGATATTTCCTTTAATGCTTCTATTGCTTTATCTATTTCTTCTTTAGTATTAAAATATCCCATACTAAATCTTACTGCACCTTGTTCAAATGTCCCTAGCGTTTTATGAGCTAAAGGAGCACAATGTATCCCTGATCTAGTAGCTATATCATATTCATTATCTAGTAAAAATGTTATTTCACCCGAATCCATATTTCCTATGTTTACAGCTATAACCGATGCTCTTTTATTCGCATCCTTTGTTCCATAGATTTTTATATTAGGAACTTCATTTAATCTTTCTAACATATATCTACATAACTCTTCTTCATGCTCTTTTATTTTATTTATGCCTTCTTTAAGAATAAACTTAACCCCTTCATTTAATCCAGCTATACCAGGAGTATTATGTGTTCCTGATTCATATTTATCTGGAAATAGATCTGGTTGGAATAAATCTTCCGACTTACTTCCTGTTCCACCCTCTTTCAAGATATTGATATTTAATCCTTCTCTTATATATAAAATCCCTGTTCCCTGTGGACCTAATAATCCTTTATGCCCAGGTGCTGCTAACATGTCTGCATAAACTTCTTTTAAGTCTATATTATATACACCTGCTGTTTGAGAAGCATCTACTAAATATAGTATATTATGTAACTTTGCAATTTCGGATACAGTTTTTATATCTATTAATGTCCCACATACATTTGATGCATGTGTTGTTACTATTAATTTAGTATTCGGTTTTATTGCTTTTTCCAAGTCTTTTACATCTAAAAAACCATCTTTGTCACATTGCACTATAGTATTCTCTATTCCTAATTTTTCAAGAGCTTTTATAGGTCTTATTACAGAATTATGTTCCATACTAGTAGTTATTATATGATCTCCACTATTTACAATACCTTTTATCGCTAAATTTAACGAATCTGTTGCATTGTTAGTAAATACTATATTCATAGGATTATCTATATTAAATAATTTTGCTATATTTTCTCTAGCATCATATATTTCTCTAGCTGATTTCATAGCTAGTTTGTGTCCTGATCTTCCTGGATTTGCACAGTAATTTTTCATACAATCCATTACAGCATCATATACGGCTTCTGGTTTTGGAAATGTCGTTGCTGCATTATCTAAATAAATCATACTATTATTTCCTTCCTTGTATTAATTATCCTCAAGGAGCATAGATACTATATTATTTAAATCCTCTTCATTATAGTATTCTATTTCAATTTTTCCTTTTTTCTTTCCTTTAGATATATTTACTTTAGTTCCAAATATATTTCTTAATTTTTCTTCTACATCAACAATAAACACATCTTTTTCTTTTGATTTTTTAGGAACTTCTTTAATATTATCCTCACATATTTTCTTAGCTAAGGCTTCTGTTGCTCTAACTGAAAGCTCTTCAGCTATAACTTTATTTGCTAATTCTAATTGAATATTTTCATCTGTTAACCTAAGCAATGCTTTACCATGTCCTGCAGTTATCTTACCTTGATCTATCATATCCATTATTTTTTGTGGAAGATTTAATAATCTTAATGTATTTGTTATATGCGGTCTACTTTTTCCTACAGCTTCTGATATTTCTTCTTGAGTAACTTCATAATTTTTTATTAGACTTCTATAAGCTAATGCTTCTTCTATAGGATTTAATTCTTCTCTTTGTAAGTTTTCTATAAGTGCTATTTCCATTATATCTTTCATAGGTATATCTTTTATAACTGCAGGTATCTCACTTTTATGAGCTAACTTAGATGCTCTATATCTTCTTTCCCCTGCAATTATCATGTATTTACCCTTATCATCAGGTTTTAGCACTATTGGTTGTAATACTCCGTAATTCTTTATCGATTCACTTAATATCTTTATTTTTTCTTCATCAAATACTCTTCTAGGTTGATCTTGATTTGGATATATATTTTTTAAATCTATTGTTATTATATCTTTTTTATCTATTTCTGTACTAATATCAGGTATTAATGCACTAAGACCTCTGCCTAATCTATTAGTTCTTTTTGTCGCTTTATTCTCCATTTATATTATATCCTCCTCTAAATCTATAAATTCTTCTGCTAGTTCCATATATGCTACTGCACCCTTACACTTTGAGTCATAATAAATTACTGGTTTACCATGACTAGGTGCTTCTGCTAGTCTAACATTTCTTGGTATTAGTGTAGTATACACATTTCCTTTAAAGTACCTTTTAACTTCATCCACTACTTGAATTGACAAGTTTGCTCTTCCATCAAACATACTTAATACAACTCCTTGGATATCTAGATTTGAATTTAATCTAGATTTTACTAACTTTATAGTACCCATAAGCTGACTAACACCCTCTAATGCATAATATTCACATTGTATAGGTATTAAAACACTGTCTACCGCAGTTAGACTATTTATAGTTAACATACCTAATGAAGGAGGACAATCTATAAATATATAATCATAGTTATCTCTTACTTTATCTAATGAATTTTTTAATATATACTCTCTACTTTCTCTTGAGGTAAGTTCTATTTCACATCCTGCTAGATCTGTGTCTGCTGCCACTATATCAATATTTTCAAATTCCGTGTTTAATATTGTTTCGTTTATGTCTACACCTTCTATTATAACATCATATATAGTTTTCTCCACTGACTGTTTATCTATTCCATATCCACTTGTTGTATTTCCCTGTGGATCTAAATCTAATACTAATATTTTTTTTCCCATTGCTCCTAAACTTGCAGTTAAATTTACGTTCGTAGTAGTTTTTCCTACTCCTCCCTTTTGATTAAATACAGCTATTACTTTACTCATCTTAACTTTCCCCCTATAATCTTTAAAAAAAGATTACTGCAAAACAGTAACCTTTCTATTTTTTAGGAATTTTTACGACAACTTCCATATAATCACCTTTATCTATTTCATTATATTTAGCTTCGATTCCTGTACCAATTATTGCATCAAAGGCTTGCTTCATCGTGTTTAAATATATCCTTATACCCATAGTTCCTTTTATATTTTGTTTTTTATCTAAATCTTGAGGACTTTCTAATTCCTCTATGATATCTTTTATTATCTTCTCTGTTTTCTTTACAGTTAACTCATTTTTTATTATCTTATCAAGAACTTCATTGACTAAATCTTCTGTTGGCAATTTAAGAAGAGCTCTTGCATGTCTTTCAGTTAAATTATTTTCTACTAACTTTATTTTTACGCTATTAGGTAGTCTAAGTATCCTCAACTTATTTGCTATAGTAGATTGGTTTTTGCCTAATTTTTCAGCTAACTGTTGTTGTGTAAATTCATGTTCTTTTATTAGGTTTTCATAGCCCATTGCTTCTTCTATAAAATTTAAATCTTCTCTTTGTAAATTTTCTAATAATGCTAGTACTGCAGATGATTCATCAGACATGTTATTTATTATAGCTGGAACAGCTTGAAGATTAGCTAATTTTGCAGCCCTAAATCTTCTTTCCCCCGCAATCAATTCATACTTATCATCTTTTTGTCTAACTGTTATTGGTTGAAGTATTCCATAAACTTTTATAGAATTGCTTAGCTCTTCTAATGCTGCTTGTGAAAATACCTTCCTTGGTTGATATGGATTAGGGACTATGTTTTCTATAGGTATCTCCATAACTTTTTTATCTTCCATAACATACCTCTCTCATTTTGGATAAATATATTTTAATCTAATTTTTTACAAATTAATACTTCATTTTAATACTATATTATATATATAAATAACATTTCTTCACAATACTTATATAATCCTTCTATTTTATTTTATTTTTAACATAATTTTATATATTTCTAAAATAAAACATTTATTTTATCGGACTTTTCGCTGGTTTTCCCGCTTTTCTTGGATATTTATCTGGTGTATTTTTTACTTTTTTGAATACTAATATATTATGATTCAAGTCAGATTCAGGTAATTCAATATTTATCTTCTCTATAAATTCAACTCCTAAAACGTCCATTGCTGCTTTTGATTCTTCTAACTCTAGGTTTGCATTTGGACCTTTTAAGCACACAAAGTATCCACCTACTTTAATAAATGGAACACAAAACTCCATTAAAACAGGCAATCCAGCAACAGCCCTTGCAGTAGCTATATCATACTTTTCTCTGTATTCTTCTAATTTACCAAAATCCTCTGCTCTACCATGTATAAACTTTATATTATCAATTTCTACTTGTTTGCTAACTTCTTGTAAGAAATTAATTCTCTTATTTAATGAATCTAATAAAGTTAATTCTATATTTTTTAGACATATTCTTAAAGGTAACCCTGGAAATCCTGCTCCAGTACCTACATCTATAATAGATACTCCATCCTTTATATATCCATTAGTTACCGCTGAAACAGAATCTAAGAAGTGCTTTATATACACTTCTTTTTCATCTTCTATTCCAGTAAGATTCATTTTTTGATTCCAATCGACTAATATTTCCCTGTAAATATTAAAGTCATTTAATATTTTGTCGTCTACTGCTATTCCTAAATCTTCAAGGCCATTCTTTAATATATCTCTATTGTTCATCTCTTCCTCCTCTAGTTCTTCTCATTTGTTCTAAATATATAAGAAGTACTGATATATCTGCAGGTGAAACTCCAGAGATACGAGATGCCTGTCCTATAGATATAGGTCTTATTGCGTCTAGTTTTTGTCTTGCTTCTATTCTAAGGCCATCTATTGATAAATAATCTATTCCTTCTGGTAATCTTTTATTTTCAAGCTTTTTAAATTGATCTATCTGCTTTAATTGTTTTTCTATATATCCTTCATATTTAGTCATTATTACACATTGTTCTTTAACTTCATCTGAAACATCTTCACTAGCGCCTTTACCTATAGCCTCTATTAGCTCATAAGTTACTTCTGGACGCTTTAAAAATTCATATAAAGATAAACCTACTTTTATTTCTGATGCTCCCATTTCATTTAATAAATGATTTACTTCTTTAGGAGTAACTCTTTCAGTCTTTAATCTTTCTAATTCTTGTTCTACTTCTGCTTTCTTCTTAAGATATCTTTGATATCTATCTTCTGTAACTAAACCTATATCATAACCTCTTTGAGTAAGTCTCATATCAGCATTATCTTGTCTTAAATATAGTCTGTATTCTGATCTCGAAGTCATCATTCTATATGGTTCATTAGTTCCTTTTGTAACTAAGTCATCTATTAAAACACCTATATAAGCTTCTGATCTATCAAGTACGAAAGGCTCTTTTCCTTCTATTTTACGAGCTGCATTTATACCAGCTATAAGACCTTGAGCTGCCGCTTCTTCATATCCTGATGTTCCATTGAACTGTCCAGCACTAAATAAGTTGTCTACACCTTTTATTTCTAAAGTTATTTTTAATTGAGTTGGATCTATACAATCATACTCTATAGCATATGCCGGTCTCATTATTTTAGCATTTTCAAGACCTTTTACACTCTTATACATTTCAAGCTGTACTTCATAAGGTAAACTTGTTGATATTCCTTGAATGTACATTTCCTTTGTGTCTAAACCTTCTGGTTCTATAAATATTTGATGTGATTCTTTGTCATTAAATCTTACCACTTTATCTTCTATCGATGGACAATATCTAGCTCCTGTACTTTCAACTCTTCCACTATACATAGCCGTTCTATCTAAGTTATTAGTTATTATCTCATGTGTTTTCAAGTTAGTTCTTGTTAAATAACAAGGTTCTTGCTTTATTCCTATATTATCTGTTAAAAATGAGAATGGAGTAATCTTTTTATCTCCTTCTTGTATAGACATTTCCGAGAAATCTATACTGTCTCTATGGATTCTTGCAGGAGTTCCCGTTTTGAATCTTCTCATATTTAATCCTAAGTCAACTAATCTATCTGTAAGGTATTTAGAATATGCTAATGCATTAGGGCCTTCATCTATAGTTAATTCTCCTATAAATATCTTAGAATTTAAGTAAACTCCAGTTGCCAATATAACTGCTTTAGCTTCATATTTACATCCTAATTTAGTAACTACACCTGTAACAACTTGTCCCTCGTGTAATATGTCAACTACTTCATCCATAACTATATCTATATTAGGATTATCTTCTAGAGTTTTCTTCATTTCTGTATGGTATTTAAATTTATCAGCCTGCCCTCTTAAAGAGTGAACGGCTGGACCCTTAGCAGTATTTAACATTCTACTTTGTATAAGTGTTTTATCTGCATTTATACCCATTTGCCCGCCTAAAGCATCTATCTCTTTTACTAATTGTCCTTTTCCTGTTCCACCTATTGATGGATTACAAGGCATTAAAGCTATTGAGTCTAAAGACAGAGTAACTACTAATGTCTTATGTCCCATCCTTGCTGTAGCAAGAGCAGCTTCACAACCAGCATGTCCTGCTCCAACTACTATTACGTCATACTTCCCTGCATTAAACTGTTTCATGTAGATCTCCTTTCTGTTTTACGAAATGTTTCACGCAAAACATAACGTTCTTTTATATATTTATTTACCTATACAGAAGTTTGCAAATATTGTATCTAATAAATCTTCTCTTACTGTATCTCCGTTTATATATCCCAAATAATCCCATATATTTTTAAAATCAACTTCTATAAAATCATATGGCATTCTCTGCTCAATAGCGCTTATAGCGTCATTTATAGATTCATATGCTTTAAATAAAGCATCTTTATGTCTTGAATTAGTTATCATTAAGTTAGAAGAATTTTTTACACTTCCTTGATACACCATTGACTCTATTTTATCTTGTAATTCTTCTATACCTTGATTCTTTAAAGCCGATATCTCTATTATATCATCACTACTAACAAATTCTTTTATTTTTTCTAATTCTATTTGAGCCTCTAAATCTACCTTATTTAATAAAACTATAGTCTTTTTATTTTTAATGCTTTCTAAAATCTCCATATCTTCTTCAGATAATTTTCTAGATGCATCTAGTACCATTATAACTAAATCTGCCGTGCTAAAAGATTCTCTAGATTTTTCTACACCTATTTTTTCTACTACATCTTCTGTTTCTCTTATACCTGCAGTATCAACTATTTTTAAAGGTATACCTTTTATATTAACAAATTCCTCAATGACATCTCTAGTTGTACCTGCTATATCAGTTACTATAGCTCTATTTTCTCCTAATATAGAGTTCAGTAACGATGATTTTCCTACATTAGGCTTACCTACTATTACAGTTTTTAAACCATCTCTAAGTATTTTACCACTCTCTGCCGTATCGTAAAGTTTTTTAATTTCATTTCTAAGTTCAAGAGATTTTTCTTCAAGTGTTTGATATGTGATTTCTTCCACATCTTCTTCTGCAAAATCTATAGAAACCTCTAAGTGAGCTAAAACTTCCGTAACATTCATTCTTAAATCTTTAATTTTTTTAGCTAAACTTCCTTCTAATTGATTTTGAGCTACTTCATGAGCCATATCCGTTTTCGATTTTATAACATCAATTATAGCTTCTGCTTGAGATAAATCTATCCTTCCATTTAAAAACGCCCTTTTTGTAAACTCTCCTGCATCAGCTATTCTTACACCTTTAGATAATATAAGTTCTAATATTTTTTTTACTGAAATAAATCCACCGTGGCAATTTATTTCTATTACATCTTCAGCAGTATATGAATTTGGACCCTTCATGTAAGCTACTAATACTTCATCTATTACCTTTTCACCATCAACTATTTTCCCATATATTAAAGTTCTGGTATTATAATCTTTTATCATTTTACCCGATTTAGATTTAAATATTGATTGAGCGACTTCAAGAGATTTTTCTCCGCTAATTCTGACTATTCCTATTCCTCCTTCTCCTGGAGCCGTAGCAATTGCTGCTATAGTATCATCTATAAACAAATTTTTCACCTCTTAATATATTTTTTTCTATTTCATTACTTTTAATTGTTTCCTTAATCTTATCATTATATAAAATAAATTGCAAAAATAAAATTAACCTCCTAGATGATAGGAGGTTAATTTTATTTTATATATTCTATTACTAATCTTCTATATGGGTCAGTTCCTTCACTATAAGTACTTACATACTTATCATTTTGAAGCGCAGAATGTATTATTCTTCTTTCATAAGGATTCATATAGTCCAGTTTTTTAGTTATCTTTGTTTTAGCTACTTCTCTAGCTACCTTGTGTGCATATCTTATTAAAGATTCTTCTCTCTTTGATCTATAATCTTCTATATCAACAAGAACTCTCATATTAGAATTTTTATTTATTTTATTAAGGGCAAGTCCTGTTAATAATTGTATAGAATCTAAAGTTTCTCCTCTTCTACCAATTAAAGACGCTGCTTCTTGACCTCTTATATCCACTTTTATAAGATTACCTTCTTGAGTTACACTTAAATCTGCATCTATATTAGAATTTTTAAGTATGTTTTTAACAAAAGACTTAGCTATATCTGTTTCTTTTTCTATAACAGTAAATCTATAAAGACCTTCCTTAGCACCTAAAAATCCTAAAAACCCTTTTGTTGGGCTTTCTAATACTTCAATTTCTAAATCTTCTAACTTAGAATTTAGTTCAACTAACGCTTTGTTTATAGCTTCTTCTTTACTTTTACTTCTTATTTCTAGGCTTTTCATCTACTACTTCCTCCTTAGAAACAGCCAGTTTAGCTCTTAAAGGATTCATGATTAAATAGTGTTGTCCTATTGCAAACACGTTACCTATCGTCCAGTATAATGTAAGACCTGCTGGGAAAGAGAATCCCCAGAATAACATCATAGCTGACATAACATAAGTCATTATCTTCATAGATCCTTGTTGCTGATCTTTAGGCATCATTAATGTTTGCATTAAAAATGTAGTTGCTCCTGATAATATAGCTAATATATAATCTGGCGTAGTTAAATCCTTTATCCATAAAAACCCTTTAGCTGCATTTACAAATTGAGCCTGGTCTGCGAAAACTCCATATGTAACAGGTTCTCTTAATACAGAGAATAGTGCAATTAATATCGGCATTTGTATTAGTAAAGGTAAACATCCTGCTAATGGATTAATTTTAGCTTCTGTGTATATCTTCATTATTTCTTGTTGTTGCTTTTCTGGTTTATCTTTATACTTCGTTTGTATTTCTTGTATCTTAGGCTGTATATCTTGCATTGCCTTTGTAGATTTTGTTTGCTTAATTGTAAGTGGTAATAATAATACTTTTACTAATATAGTGAATAATATTATTGAAAGCCCATAATTTTGAACAAGTTCAAATATTATTCTTAGGACATGCCCTAGGGCATTACTTAAAATGTTCACTTTATATACCTCCTAAAGTATGTGTTGTTTTATTTAAGTGGATCATATCCTCCTGGATGAAAAGGATGGCACTTTAATAATCGTCTTATAGTTAAATATATCCCTTTTAACACTCCATATTTTCTAATTGCTTCAATTGAATACTGAGAACATGTAGGATAAAATCTACAAGTTGGTCCTTTTAAAGGAGATATAAACTTTTGGTAAAATCTCACTAAGTAAATAAGTAACTTCGATAAATACCTATTAATTTCCTTTAATATGTAATACTTTTTTTTCAAAATATAGACCTCCAAGCAAAAAAATATATTTATATTAATCCTGCTTTTTTTATAATATGATTCATAGATTTTTCTATATCCTTATAGTCAGCTTCTTTTATCGCAACCCTAGCTATAAATACAATATCATATCCACATTTAACGTTTGCATCAATATTTAATCTATATGATTCTTTTATTCTTCTTCTTACTTTATTTCTATTAATAGCATTTCCTACTTTTTTAGAAACTGAAATCCCTACTCGAGTAGAGTCTGATTTATTATCTAGTATATACATTACTAAGTTTCTATTCGCAAAAGATTTGCCGTGTTTGTATACTTTTCTAAAATCAGAGTCTTTTTTTAAACCTTGGGTTCTTTTGAAGTCCATCTTAAAACCTCCATAAACACAGCTGTTAATTATATTTTCTACACAAAAAGGCCACTTAATAGCGGCCTTTTTAATTATTAATGAGTTAATCTATTTCTTCCTTTAGCTCTTCTTCTTTTTAACACGTTTCTTCCGTTAGACGTTTTCATTCTCTTTCTGAAACCATGTTCTTTCTTTCTTTGTCTTTTCTTTGGCTGATAAGTTCTTTTCATCGTATTACACCGCCTTTCAGATTTGTTTTCCGTTTATAAAAATAATAACTTTACCCTCAAAGTAAACATAACACATACAATTATAAATGCTTTTATATATGTTGTCAACGAGTTTTTGGAAGTCATACATAACAATTTTACTATAATTATCTTATTTCTAATTTAAGAGATTTTATAATTATTATTCACATCTTTCATTATTATTTATATTTATTTTTTTATATAGTATAAACAATTTATTTTTAACCATCATATTGATGTATATATATTTATCAACATATAGTGAATATTGTGGATAAATTCGTTGTAAATTATTGAAGTTTGACGTTTATTCTGATATTATAGATGTACTTGTGTATAATGTTAATAAAATTTATTAACTTATCAACGTTATGCACAAGCTGTGGATATAAATGTGTATAACTTATTAGCTAACTGACAATACTTTAGTTATAAAGTAATTTCTTTATACATTTTACTATTTATAACTTTATATACATATTGTTTATAACTTTTTGCTTTACAAGAATAATTACCACTATTTTATTTTATCCACACAATTATCCATAAATATTCTTATTTTATAAAATTTATATAGATTTAATTAGCTTTTGTTAATAAATTTGTGGAAAATGTCAATTATTCTATGCGGAGGTTAATATTATGGACATAGTTTCTTTATGGGACAAAACATTACAATTAATAAAAGGTGAGTTATCTCCACCTAGTTTTAATGCTTTTTTTAAGCAAATAATACCTTTAAAAATACATATAAACGAATTAATACTTTTAGTTCCTAATGATTTTACTAAAGGTATTTTAGAGGATAGATATTTAAATCTAATTGAAAGCTCAATAAATCAACTTTCATTAAAAAAGTATAAAGTCAAATTTGTTTTAGATGAAAAATACATTGAAGGCTTAGAGGAAGAACCGAAATCTTCTAATTTACCTCCAAAAAATTACCCTAATTTAAATCCTAAATACACTTTTGATACTTTCGTAATCGGTAATAGTAATAGATTTGCACATGCTGCATGCGTTGCTGTTGCTGAATCTCCTGCTAGAGCTTACAATCCACTGTTCCTATATGGAGGTGTTGGATTAGGAAAAACTCACTTAATGCATGCGATAGGTCATCATATAATAACTCAAAAAAAGGATGCTAAGGTTGTTTACGTTTCATCTGAAAAATTTACCAACGAGCTTATAAATTCTATAAAAGATGATAGAAATGAAGAATTTAGAAATAAATATAGAAATGTAGATATACTTCTTATAGATGATATTCAGTTCATCGCAGGAAAAGAAAGAACTCAAGAAGAGTTTTTCCATACTTTTAACTCATTACATGAGGCGAATAAGCAAATAATTATTTCTAGTGATAGACCTCCAAAGGAGATACCTACATTAGAAGACAGATTAAGATCTAGATTTGAAATGGGACTTATAACAGATATTCAAGCTCCAGACTTTGAAACTAGAATAGCCATACTTAGAAAAAAAGCTCAAATGGAAAACATAGAAGTTTCAAATGAAGTAACTAACTATATAGCTAAAAATATAAAATCTAACATAAGAGAATTAGAAGGTGCTTTAACAAGAGTAATTGCATATTCATCTCTTACTAATAGAACAGTATCTTTAGATCTTGCTGTAGAAGCGCTAAAAGATATAATAACTACTACTAAAAATGAAGAAATTACTGTAAATAGAATAAAAGAAAAAGTATCTTCTGTATTTAATATAAAGATGGAAGACTTCAATTCTAAAAAAAGAACAAGATCTATAGCTTATCCAAGACAGATAGCTATGTATTTATCTCGTGAACTTACAGATTTATCACTTCCTAAAATAGGTGAAGAATTTGGAGGAAGAGATCATACAACTGTTATTCATGCCCATGATAAGATAGTTAAAGATATACAAGTAAATGAAGAAATTAAATCTAAAATAGACAAAATAATTTTAGATTTAAAGGGATAATTTATAAACATTTGCCTGTGGATATAGTGTTAATGTAATGTTTATAGTTTTTTTGTCTAAATTTTATTAACACAATATTATATAAAAAATAACAAAGATATTAACATTTTATACACATGTTGATATCTTTGAATTTATTTAGGCATAGATACTTATTAACATTATCAACAACACTTACTACTATTACTACTAATATTTTTATTTATTTTTTTATATAAATGCAACAAGGAGGTTATCCACATTGAAAATAATTTGTAATCAAAAGTTTTTAGCTAATAAAATAGGTATTTCACAAAAAGCTATTAATGGAAAAACAACTTTAGAGCTTTTAAAAGGTATTTTATTATCCGCTAAAGACGAACAATTAAAATTAACTGGATATGATTTAGAAATAGGAATAGAAACTTATACACAAGCTGAAGTTATTGAAGAGGGAGAAATTGTAGTAAACGCTAGACTTTTTGGGGATATTATTAGAAAGTTACCTGATTCATTTGTTGAAATAGAAACAGACGCTGAAAATAATGTATATATAAATTGTTTAAATTCAAGATTTAAGATAAAGGGAGATTCTGCAAAAGAATATCCAAGACTTCCTGAAGTTAATGAAGAGGATCTATATAACATACCTCAAGAGTTATTAAAGAATATGATAAAGCAAACAGTATTTGCTATATCTCAAGATCAAACAAAGCCTATATTAATGGGAGAACTTTTAGAAATAGTTGATGGAGATATAAGCTTAGTTGCTATTGATGGATATAGACTAGCAGTTAGAAGTTGTAAGATTAATAATATAATAAATAATGCGAAGGTTATAATACCTGGAAAAACATTAAATGATGTAAATAGCTTATTATCATCTGAAGAGGATGTAAAAGTAGGATTTGATGAAAAAAATGCAATATTTATTATAAATGACACTAAAATAATAACTAGACTTCTTGAAGGTGACTTTATAGATTATAAAAAATTATTACCTAGAGAATATAACTCAAAAGTAAAATTAAAGACAAAGGAACTTTTAAATAGTATAGAAAGAGCATCACTATTATCGCAATCTGAGAAAAATAATTTAATAAAGTTATCTATAAGAGATAACGTTATGGCAATTACTTCAAATACTGATAAAGGAAATGTATATGAAGAAGTTAGTTTAGAATTAACTGGTGAATATTTAGATATAGCATTTAACTCTAGATATTTTTTAGAAGGTTTAAAAAATATAGATAGTGAAGAAATATTTATAGAATTCACTACAAATATAAACCCATGTATAATAAGACCAGCAGATGACGTTAAGTATACTTATTTACTACTTCCAGTAAGAATATCATCTAATATATAGTTTAAGCAGAAAACCCAACTAATAAAGTTGGGTTTTTGTAGCTAATTTTGTGATATAATATATATTTAATGTGATATTTTATAAATATCACAAATTATTATTAATAGGAGGAACTCATTGATGATTGAAATAAATATAGATTCAGAATACATAAAATTAGATCAACTTCTTAAGTTAGCAGATGCTGTATCTACAGGTGGACATGCTAAATTTTTAATATTAGAAGGTTTAGTTAAGGTTAATGGAGAAGTTGAAATGAGAAGAGGTAGAAAATTAAAATCTCAAGATGTTGTAGAGGTTGAAGGACAGAAAATAAAAGTAGTGTAAAAAGGAGAGCCTTTTATGCGACTAAATAATTTACAATTAGTGAATTTCAGAAATTATAATAATTTATATTTAGAATTTAATAAAAAAGTTAATCTTCTTTTAGGAAAAAATGGTCAAGGGAAGACGAATATAGTAGAATCTATATATATGTTATCTTTTGGAAAATCATTTAGAACTAGCAGAGATAAAGAAATTATAAAATTTGATACTGAAAATTTGTATGTTGGTGGTAGTTTTTCAAAAGAACATACAGATGGTCTAATAGAGATAGCAATTGGAAAGAATAAAAAGGGTATAAAGGTAAACAAAATTCACATACAAAAGATTCATGAATTACTTGGAAATTTAAACGTTGTTATATTTTCACCGGAAGATCTTAGATTAGTTAAAGAAGGTCCAAAGGAAAGAAGATCGTTTATTGATAAAGAAATTAGTCAAATTATGCCTAAATATTATAATTATCTTACTAATTATAATAAAGTACTTTTTCAAAGAAATCAGTTACTAAAAACTAATAACGTAGATGAAGCATTACTAGATGTTTATGATGAAAGTTTAGCTAGATATGGAAGTTATCTATATATTTTAAGACGAGATTTTATAAAAAAAATAGCAGATATATCTAAAAATATGCATTTTAAATTGACAAATTCAATTGAAGAATTATCAATTACATATAAAAGCCAGATTGATATAAACGATGACGATACTATTGATAGCATATATAATAAATTCTTAGATAAACTTGTTTCAAGTAGGAAGCATGATATTGATGTAAGAACAACTAGATATGGTTTACATAAAGACGATCTAAATATATATGTAAATGGGTTAGATGTTAGACTTTATGGATCACAAGGACAACAAAGAACAGCGTCTATTTCATTAAAATTATCTGAAATAGAGCTTATAAAAAATGAAGTTGGAGAATACCCAATTCTAATTTTAGATGATGTATTTAGTGAATTAGATGAAACAAGACAAAAACTATTGATAGATAACTTGAGTGTAGTTCAAATGTTTATAACTACCGCTGAAGTTTCACATATAAATATATTTAATAAAAGTAATACAACCATTTTTAGGATTGAAAATGGACAAGTTATTAATATAGAGAATGGAGGGAACTAGATGAAACAAGAATACGGTGCAAGTCAGATACAAGTTCTAGAAGGATTAGAGGCCGTTAGAAAAAGACCAGGTATGTATATCGGTTCAACAGGTCCTAGAGGTTTACACCATTTAGTTTATGAAGTAGTAGACAACAGTATAGATGAAGCATTACAAGGTTATTGTTCAGAAATATATGTTGCAATAAACAAAGATGGAAGTATAACAGTAAAGGATAATGGTAGAGGTATACCCGTAGAGATACATCCTAAAACAGGAAAATCTACACTAGAGACAGTTTTAACAGTACTTCATGCAGGAGGTAAATTCGGTGGAGGAGGATATAAGGTATCTGGTGGTCTTCACGGAGTTGGGGTTTCTGTAGTGAAT
Organism: Romboutsia ilealis; assembly: GCF_900015215.1. Classification (NCBI taxonomy): domain Bacteria; kingdom Bacillati; phylum Bacillota; class Clostridia; order Peptostreptococcales; family Peptostreptococcaceae; genus Romboutsia; species Romboutsia ilealis. Next base: position 2,470,821 of record NZ_LN555523.1, read on the forward strand.
GCTCTATCTGAATGGGTTGTAGCAGAAGTTCGCAGAGATGGAAAGATACACAAACAATCATATAAATTAGGTACACCTACAACAGATCTTGAAATAGTAGGTGAATGCAAAGATACAGGTACTACTATAAGCTTTATGCCAGATGCTACAATATTTGATGAAATTGAATTTAAATTTGATACATTAGAGCATAGACTTAGAGAGTTATCTTTCTTAAATAAAGGTATAAAAATAGTATTTGAGGATAAGAGAGAAGGGCAAGAAAAGAAAAAAGAATTCCATTACACTGGAGGATTAGTAGAATACGTAAAATATTTAAATAAATCTAGAACTGGAATTCATGATGAAATAGTTTATATAGATAAAAAAGTAGATGATTATGTTGTTGAGTTAGCTATGCAGTATACTGACGGTTATTCAGAGAACATATATTCTTTTGCTAATAATATAAATACTCACGAAGGTGGTACTCACTTAGCAGGATTCAAGACAGCTCTTACAAAGACAATAAATGAATATGCTAAGAGAAATAAACTTTTAAAAGAAAATGAGCCGAACTTATTAGGTGAGGATATAAGAGAAGGTCTTACAACTGTAGTATCGGTAAAGCTTCCAGAGCCTCAATTTGAAGGTCAAACAAAGACTAAATTAGGAAATACGGTTATGAGAGGTATAGTAGATAGCGTAACAGTAGAAGAGTTAGGAGCTTTTTTAGAGGAAAACCCAACTACAGCTAGGATAATAGTAGATAAAGGTCTTAGAGCTCAAAGAGCAAGAGAAGCAGCTAAAAGGGCAAGAGAACTAACTAGAAGAAAGAGTGTATTAGAAAGTACTTCATTGCCAGGGAAATTAGCTGACTGCGCTGAAAAGGATCCTTCTAAGAGTGAAATATTCTTAGTCGAAGGGGATTCTGCCGGTGGTTCTGCTAAACAAGGTAGAGATAGACATACGCAAGCAATACTTCCGTTAAGAGGTAAGATATTAAACGTTGAAAAATCTAGATTAGATAAAATATTATCATCAGATGAAATAAAAAATATGATAACTGCATTTGGATGTGGGGTTGGTAATGACTTTGATTTAGAAAAAGCTAGATATCATAAAATAGTTATCATGACCGATGCCGACGTCGATGGAGCACATATAAGAACATTATTATTAACGTTCTTCTTCAGATATATGAGACCATTAATAGAGAATGGATTAGTGTATATAGCACAGCCACCTTTATACAAAGTTAAAAAGCAAAAGAAAGAATACTATGTTTATTCTGATGAACAATTAAATGTTTTATTAGAAGAAATCGGAAGACAAGGTGTAGAGCTTCAAAGATACAAAGGACTTGGAGAGATGAACGCTGAACAGTTATGGGATACTACAATGGATCCTGAAACAAGAACTTTATTACAAGTATCTATAGAAGATGCAGTACTTGCAGATGAGGTATTCTCAATGCTTATGGGTGACAAAGTTGCTCCTAGAAGAGAATTTATAGAAGAAAATGCAACATATGTTAGAAACTTAGATATATAGAAAGGGGATGAGTATCAATGGAAGAAAATAATAGAATACTCCCTATTGAAATAGCAGAAGAAATGAAAAAGTCTTATATAGACTATTCTATGAGTGTTATAGTTGGTAGAGCTCTTCCGGATGTAAGAGATGGATTAAAACCAGTTCATAGAAGAATATTATATTCAATGAATGAATTAAATTTAACACCAGATAAACCATATAGAAAGTCTGCCCGTATAGTTGGGGACGTTCTAGGGAAGTATCATCCACACGGAGATTCAGCAGTTTATTTAGCAATGGTTAGAATGGCTCAAGATTTCGCAACTAGGGGACTTTTAGTTGATGGACATGGTAACTTTGGTTCTGTAGATGGTGATTCGCCAGCCGCAATGCGTTATACAGAAGCAAAAATGACTAAATTATCTCTTGAATTATTAAGAGATATAGAAAAGGAAACAGTTGATTTCGTACCTAACTTTGATGAATCATTAAAAGAACCATCAGTATTACCATCAAGATATCCAAATCTTTTAGTTAATGGATCTAATGGTATAGCCGTTGGTATGGCTACATCTATACCACCTCATAACTTAGGTGAAGTAATAGATGCAACGGTACATTTAATAGATAACGAAGAATGTTCTGTTGAAGATTTAATGCAATTTATAAAAGGTCCAGATTTCCCAACAGCAGCGTTAATAATGGGTAAAGAAAACATTGCTGAGGCATATAGAACTGGTAGAGGTAAGGTTAAAGTTAGAGCTAGAGCGGTAATTGAAGAATTACCAAAAGGAAAACAACAAATAGTAGTAACTGAAATACCTTATCAAGTTAATAAAGCTAAGTTAGTTGAAAGAATAGCTGAATTAGTTAAAGACAAAAAGATAGAAGGAATATCTGATCTTAGAGATGAAAGTAATAGAAATGGGATGAGAATAGTTATAGAGCTTAAAAGAGATGTTAATGCTAATATAGTATTAAATAACTTATATAAACATTCTCAAATGGAAGATACATTTAGTGTAATAATGCTTGCATTAGTAAATGGTCAACCTAAAGTATTAAATCTTAAACAAATACTATATCATTATGTACAACATCAAAAAGATGTAGTAACTAGACGTACTAAATTTGAACTAAATAAAGCTGAAGCGAGAGCACATATATTAGAAGGATTAAGAATAGCTTTAGATAATATAGATGCAGTTATAAGCTTAATAAGAGCTTCTAAAACTACTCAAGAAGCTAAAGCTGGTTTAATTGAGAAGTTTGGATTAACTGATATACAAGCTCAAGCTATATTAGATATGAGACTTCAAAGGCTTACTGGATTAGAAAGAGATAAGATAGAAGCTGAGTATGAAGAATTAATAAAGAAAATTAATAGATTAAAAGAAATCTTAGCTAATGAAAGATTACTTCTTAACGTAATAAAAGAAGAAATGCTTATAATAAAAGAAAATTATGCAGATGAAAGAAGAACTGAAATAAGACATGCTGAAGGCGAAATAGATATGAGAGATCTTATAGATGATGAAGAAATAGCAATAACTCTTACTCATTTTGGATATATCAAGAGACTTCCAGCTGATACTTATAAGAGTCAAAAAAGAGGCGGTAGAGGAATATCTGCTCTTACGACAAGAGAAGAAGACTTTGTAAAACATTTAGTAAGTACAACTACACATAGTAGATTACTGTTCTTTACAAATAAAGGTAGAGTATTTAGACTAAATGCTTATGAAATACCTGAAGGTAAGAGACAAGCAAAAGGAACTGCTATTGTAAACTTACTTCAATTAGGTCCTAACGAAAAAATAGCTACACTACTAGCTATAGATGAAAAGGATGAAAACAAATACTTATTATTAGCTACTAAAAATGGTATAGTTAAGAAAACTAACCGTGAGGAATTCAAAAACATAAATAAATCTGGATTAATAGCTATAGGTTTAAGAGAAGATGATGAACTTATAGGCGTTAAAGTAACTGATGGAAACAAAGATGTTCTTTTAGTGACAAAAGAAGGTATGTCTATAAGATTTGATGAAAATGACATAAGACCGATGGGAAGAACAGCTATGGGGGTTAAGGGTATAACATTATCTAATGAGGATAAAGTTGTATCTATGAGCTTATGTGAAGAAGGTACTGATGTATTAGTAGTTAGTGAAAATGGATTTGGAAAAAGAACAGATATAAATGAATATAGAACTCAGATAAGAGCAGGAAAAGGAATAAAAACTTACAACATAGCTGAAAAGACAGGAAAACTTGTTGGAGCAGAAATGGTAAATGAAGATGATGAAATGATGATAATAAACTCTGATGGTGTACTTATAAGATTAAGAGTTAATGAAATTTCATTATTCGGAAGAGTAACTAGTGGAGTTAAGTTAATGAAAACTGACGACGAAGTCAATGTAGTTTCTATTTCAAAAATAAAGATGGAAGAAGAATAGGATTATATCCTATTCTTTTTGCTAACTTTATATATACATATATATAAATAATTTAATTTTAGAGGAGGAAATATTATGAGTAAAAAGAGTGGAAATTTTTTATTATTAGGAGCACTAATAGGTTTTATAGCTGGTCTATTCCTTGCACCTAAAAAAGGTTCTGAATTAAGAAAAGATGCAAAAAATAAATTAGATGAAATTAAAGAAAATCCAAAGGATGTTTTACAAGGAACATTTGATGATGTAAAAGAAAAAATCAACGATTTTATAGATGATAACTTTGTAGAAGACGATAATATACATATATCTGAAGATGAAATTGTGATAAGTAAAACATTTAGTAACGAGGGAGATAATAAGTAATGAATACTTTGGGATGGCAGATAGGGGCATTTTTAATAGGAGCCTCAGCTTTAATTATAGCTATATATATAGGGAAATTACTAAATACTACTAATAAAGTTGTAGAAAAAGTATATAAAATTATAGACTATAACGAAAGACACATACATGAAACTATAGAAAATGTGGCATCAATAACAACATATACAGAAGAAATAGTTAGTATGCTAAGTAAGATTACAAGTATAACGAAAGTATTCAGATTTGTAAAAAGGAGATAACAATAAGGAGGAATTAGAATGTCAATGAATATAGATTCTAAATTAAATAACGAAAATAGTTTTTGGGATATATCTCTTCGAGGAGAGTTAGATGTATCAACAGCAGATAAGTTAAAAGAGCATTTACATAATTTAGCTGACGAAAAAATATTAGATATGAAGATAAATCTTGAGAACTTAGATTATATAGATTCTACGGGCCTAGGTGCTATGATAGGTGTTTTAAAGAAGCTAAAAACGGATAATAAAGAAATATATATAATAAATCCAAAGAGTAACGTAAAAAAGATTTTTACTATAACAGGTCTAGATAAAATATTTAAAGTGGAGGGATAGAGTTTGACTTGTGAAACTATAAAAATGGAGATAAGTGCTAATCCTGATTTTGTAAGTATAATAAGATTAACTACTTCAGGTATAGCTAATAAGATAGGCTTTTCAATAGATGATATAGAAGATATGAAAGTAGCAGTATCAGAAGCTTGTACTAATGCTATAAAGCATAGTGATGATGAAAGCGTAAGTATAACATATACTATATTAGAAAATGGATTAGATATAGAAATAAAAGATAATGGAAAAGGGTACGATGTAAAATCAATAGCTACACCTGATTTAACACAACCAAAAGAAAATGGATTAGGATTATTTATAATCCAAACACTAATGGATGATGTGAAGATAGAATCAAAAGACAACCAAGGAACAATAATAAAAATGACTAAGTATTTAGGAGTTGATATTTAATGAAGAATGTAGCTAATGCTACAAATTACCTAGATATAGATACAAAAGAGTTATTTAGGATATATAGTAAAGATAAAGATAATAAGGATGTTAGAAATATTCTTATTGAAAGACATTTATATTTAGTAAACTTGTTAGCTAAAAAGTATATTAATAAAGGTGTTGAATATGAAGATTTATATCAAGTAGGATCTTTAGCACTAATATATGCAATAGATAGATATGATATAGAAAAAGGGTATGAGTTTTCAAGTTTTGCAACACCAACAATAATAGGTGAAATAAAGAAATACTTTAGAGATAAAGTATGGGCCTTAAGAGTTCCAAGAAGAGTTCAAGAGCTAAGCAAAAAAATAAGTGAAGCTAAAGTGGCACTTGAGCAAGAAAATAAGACTCATCCAAAGGTAAAAGATATATCTGACTATATAGGTTGTACTGAAGAAGAGGTTTTAGAAGCGATGGAAGCATCTTATGGATACCAGCCAATATCTTTAGATTCATCTGGCAATGATGACTCAGAAGATAAAGATATCACGCTTATAGATAAAATCGGTGAAGAGGAAAGTAGTTTTAATAATATAGAACAAAAAGATTTTATAAATAAATTTATGGAAAGTTTAAATGAACTAGAAGTTAAAATATTTAAAGATAGATTCTTTTTAGATAAAACTCAATCTATAATAGCAAAAGAGTTAGAAATATCTCAAATGACAGTCTCTAGAATAGAAAAAAAGATTGTTGAGAAACTTAGAAAAGAGTACGAAAAGCACTTGTAGAAAAAAATATAAAAATATTTTAAAAAAAGTATTGACCTACTGTTTAATATATAGTATATTATTACTTGTCCTTAAGAAAACAGGACAATCAAATAAGAACTTTGAAAATTAAACAGTAGGTTAATTTATAGAATTGAAACTAAACAAACCAAGCCAGATATTCAGATAATGATTAGTCTGAGCAGGTAACAACTTTTATTTGAGAGTTTGATCCTGGCTCAGGATGAACGCTGGCGGCGTGCCTAACACATGCAAGTCGAGCGATTTACTTCGGTAAAGAGCGGCGGACGGGTGAGTAACGCGTGGGTAACCTGCCCTGTACACACGGATAACATACCGAAAGGTATGCTAATACGAGATAAAATACTTTTATCGCATGGTAGAAGTATCAAAGCTTTTGCGGTACAGGATGGACCCGCGTCTGATTAGCTAGTTGGTAAGGTAACGGCTTACCAAGGCGACGATCAGTAGCCGACCTGAGAGGGTGATCGGCCACATTGGAACTGAGACACGGTCCAAACTCCTACGGGAGGCAGCAGTGGGGAATATTGCACAATGGGCGAAAGCCTGATGCAGCAACGCCGCGTGAGCGATGAAGGCCTTCGGGTCGTAAAGCTCTGTCCTCAAGGAAGATAATGACGGTACTTGAGGAGGAAGCCCCGGCTAACTACGTGCCAGCAGCCGCGGTAATACGTAGGGGGCTAGCGTTATCCGGAATTACTGGGCGTAAAGGGTGCGTAGGTGGTTTCTTAAGTCAGAGGTGAAAGGCTACGGCTCAACCGTAGTAAGCCTTTGAAACTGGGGAACTTGAGTGCAGGAGAGGAGAGTGGAATTCCTAGTGTAGCGGTGAAATGCGTAGATATTAGGAGGAACACCAGTTGCGAAGGCGGCTCTCTGGACTGTAACTGACACTGAGGCACGAAAGCGTGGGGAGCAAACAGGATTAGATACCCTGGTAGTCCACGCCGTAAACGATGAGTACTAGCTGTCGGAGGTTACCCCCTTCGGTGGCGCAGCTAACGCATTAAGTACTCCGCCTGGGAAGTACGCTCGCAAGAGTGAAACTCAAAGGAATTGACGGGGACCCGCACAAGTAGCGGAGCATGTGGTTTAATTCGAAGCAACGCGAAGAACCTTACCTAAGCTTGACATCCTTTTGACCGATGCCTAATCGCATCTTTCCCTTCGGGGACAGAAGTGACAGGTGGTGCATGGTTGTCGTCAGCTCGTGTCGTGAGATGTTGGGTTAAGTCCCGCAACGAGCGCAACCCTTGCCTTTAGTTGCCAGCATTAAGTTGGGCACTCTAGAGGGACTGCCAGGGATAACCTGGAGGAAGGTGGGGATGACGTCAAATCATCATGCCCCTTATGCTTAGGGCTACACACGTGCTACAATGGGTGGTACAGAGGGCAGCCAAGTCGTGAGGCGGAGCTAATCCCTTAAAGCCATTCTCAGTTCGGATTGTAGGCTGAAACTCGCCTACATGAAGCTGGAGTTACTAGTAATCGCAGATCAGAATGCTGCGGTGAATGCGTTCCCGGGTCTTGTACACACCGCCCGTCACACCACGGAAGTTGGGGGCGCCCGAAGCCACTTAGCTAACCCATTTGGGAAGCGAGTGTCGAAGGTGAAATCAATAACTGGGGTGAAGTCGTAACAAGGTAGCCGTATCGGAAGGTGCGGCTGGATCACCTCCTTTCTAAGGAGAATTACCTACTGTTTAATTTTGAGGGTTCTTAATAAAAATTAAAAACTCTATTGACAATCTTCGACATATACTATAAAATATATATCGTTGTAAAAATAAATACGGGGGTGTAGCTCAGCTGGGAGAGCACTTGCCTTGCACGCAAGGGGTCAGGAGTTCGATCCTCCTCATCTCCACCATGTTTGTACTTTGAAAACTGCATAACATTTAGTGATATGACATCATTTTAAACATATATAGACAAGAAAAGTCTTAAAAATTACACTTTTAATAACTGGTCAAGTTATTAAGGGTGCAGGGCGGATGCCTTGGCACTAGGAGCCGATGAAGGACGTGATAAGCTGCGATAAGCTTCGGGGAGTTGCACGTAAACTTTGATCCGAAGATTTCCGAATGAGGAAACTCACTTAGAGTAATGTCTAAGTATCGTTAAGTGAATACATAGCTTAGCGAGGGGAACCCGGGGAACTGAAACATCTAAGTACCCGGAGGAAGAGAAAGAAATTCGATTCCGTAAGTAGCGGCGAGCGAACGCGGAACAGGCCAAACCAATGAAGTTTACTTCGTTGGGGTTGCGGACATACAACATGGATGCAATATCGTAAATGAAGAGAGTTGGAAAGCTCCGCCATAGAAGGTAATAGCCCTGTAGTTGAAACGAGAAAGCTACTAGTATGATCCAGAGTACCACGGGACACGTGAAACCCTGTGGGAAGCAGGAGGGACCATCCTCCAAGCCTAAATACTACCTAGTGACCGATAGCGCATAGTACCGTGAGGGAAAGGTGAAAAGAACCCCGGGAGGGGAGTGAAATAGAACCTGAAACCCTGTACTTACAAGCTGTGGGAGCACATTACTTGTGTGACCGCGTACTTTTTGTAGAACGGGCCAACGAGTTACGTTAAGTAGCAAGGTTAAGCACTTAAGGTGTGGAGCCGTAGCGAAAGCGAGTCTTAAATGGGCGATTAAGTTACTTGGCGTAGACCCGAAACCGGGCGACCTATCCATGAGCAGGTTGAAGCGAAAGTAAAATTTCGTGGAGGACCGAACCCACGAGCGTTGAAAAGCTCGGGGATGACTTGTGGATAGCGGTGAAATTCCAATCGAGCCCGGAGATAGCTGGTTCTCCCCGAAATAGCTTTAGGGCTAGCCTCAAGCGTAGAGAAACGGAGGTAGAGCACTGAATGTCCTAGGGGGTATTGCACTTACCGAAGACTATCAAACTCCGAATGCCGTTTTCTTTTACTTGGGAGTCAGACTGTGGGTGATAAGATTCATAGTCAAAAGGGCAACAGCCCAGATCGTCAGCTAAGGTCCCTAAATGTACGTTAAGTGGTAAAGGATGTGGGATTGCACAGACAACCAGGATGTTGGCTTAGAAGCAGCCACTCATTTAAAGAGTGCGTAATAGCTCACTGGTCGAGTGATCCTGCGCCGAAAATTTCCGGGGCTAAAACGTACTACCGAAGCTACGGCATCAATTATGATGGGTAGGGGAGCTTCGTATGCAGGCTGAAGCATGACCGTAAGGACATGTGGACAGTATACGAGTGAGAATGTTGGCATGAGTAGCGAGACGTGGGTGAGAATCCCACGGGCCGTAAACCCAAGGTTTCCAGGGGAAGGTTCGTCCGCCCTGGGTTAGTCGGGACCTAAGCCGAGGCCGAAAGGCGTAGGTGATGGACAACAGGTTGATATTCCTGTACCGCCAATAAGCGTTTGAGAGATGGAGTGACACAGTAGGATAAGCTAACCGTACTGTTGGTTATGTACGGCTAAGCATTGAGGCAGTCTAAATAGGCAAATCCGTTTAGACAATGCTAGGATGTGATGGGGAAGCCCTTCGGGGCGAAGTAGCTGATTTCACACTGTCAAGAAAAGCTTCTATCGAGTTTAAAGGCGCCCGTACCGTAAACCGACACAGGTGGGTGAGGAGAGTATCCTAAGGCCAGCGAGAGAACTATTGTTAAGGAACTCGGCAAAATGACCCCGTAACTTAGGGAGAAGGGGTGCCTGTCTATGACAGGCCGCAGAGAATAGGCCCAAGCGACTGTTTACCAAAAACACAGGTTTCTGCTAAGTCGCAAGACGATGTATAGGAGCTGACGCCTGCCCGGTGCTGGAAGGTTAAGGGGATCTGTTAGAGCAATCGAAGCAGTGAACTTAAGCCCCAGTAAACGGCGGCCGTAACTATAACGGTCCTAAGGTAGCGAAATTCCTTGTCGGGTAAGTTCCGACCCGCACGAAAGGCGTAACGATTTGGGCACTGTCTCAACAATAGACTCGGTGAAATTGTAATTCCGGTGAAGATGCCGGGTACCTGCGACAGGACGGAAAGACCCCATGGAGCTTTACTGTAGCTTGACGTTGGGTCTTGGTACTACATGTACAGGATAGGTGGGAGACTAAGAAGCATGGACGCCAGTCTGTGTGGAGTCAACCTTGGGATACCACCCTTGTAGTACTGGGATCCTAACCATAGGCCTTGAATCAGGTCTTGGAACACCGTCAGGTGGGCAGTTTGACTGGGGCGGTCGCCTCCTAAAAAGTAACGGAGGCGCTCAAAGGTTTCCTCAGCACGGTCGGAAATCGTGCGAAGAGTGTAAAGGCAAAAGGAAGCTTGATTGCAAGACATACAGGTCGAGCAAGGACGAAAGTCGGACTTAGTGATCCGGTGGTACCGCATGGAAGGGCCATCGCTCAACGGATAAAAGCTACCCTGGGGATAACAGGCTTATCTCCCCCAAGAGTCCACATCGACGGGGAGGTTTGGCACCTCGATGTCGGCTCATCACATCCTGGGGCTGTAGTAGGTCCCAAGGGTTGGGCTGTTCGCCCATTAAAGTGGTACGCGAGCTGGGTTCAGAACGTCGTGAGACAGTTCGGTCCCTATCCGTCGCAGGCGTAGGAAATTTGAGAAGACCTGTCCTTAGTACGAGAGGACCGGGATGGACGTACCTCTGGTGTACCAGTTGTTCTGCCAAGGGCATGGCTGGGTAGCTATGTACGGAATGGATAAGCGCTGAAAGCATCTAAGCGCGAAGCCAACTTCAAGATAAGATTTCCCACCGTAAGGGTAAGACCCCAGGAAGACTACCTGGTTGATAGGTCGAAGGTGTAAGTGCAGTAATGTATTTAGCTTATCGATACTAATAGGTCGAGGACTTGACCAAAAGAAATGATGGAATTAAATGGTATGCAGTTTTCAGAGTACTAACTTTGAAAAAACTTTATAAAAAAGTATTGACATTATTAATCGAAAATGTTAATATTATACTTGTCCTTAAGAGAAGGGCAAACATATAATGTGGTTATTATAGCAAAGAGGATACACCTGTTCCCATACCGAACACAGAAGTTAAGCTCTTTAGCGGC
>NZ_LN555523.1:2484703-2581778 GCF_900015215.1 Romboutsia ilealis
CCGGTGAAGATGCCGGGTACCTGCGACAGGACGGAAAGACCCCATGGAGCTTTACTGTAGCTTGACGTTGGGTCTTGGTACTACATGTACAGGATAGGTGGGAGACTAAGAAGCATGGACGCCAGTCTGTGTGGAGTCAACCTTGGGATACCACCCTTGTAGTACTGGGATCCTAACCATAGGCCTTGAATCAGGTCTTGGAACACCGTCAGGTGGGCAGTTTGACTGGGGCGGTCGCCTCCTAAAAAGTAACGGAGGCGCTCAAAGGTTTCCTCAGCACGGTCGGAAATCGTGCGAAGAGTGTAAAGGCAAAAGGAAGCTTGATTGCAAGACATACAGGTCGAGCAAGGACGAAAGTCGGACTTAGTGATCCGGTGGTACCGCATGGAAGGGCCATCGCTCAACGGATAAAAGCTACCCTGGGGATAACAGGCTTATCTCCCCCAAGAGTCCACATCGACGGGGAGGTTTGGCACCTCGATGTCGGCTCATCACATCCTGGGGCTGTAGTAGGTCCCAAGGGTTGGGCTGTTCGCCCATTAAAGTGGTACGCGAGCTGGGTTCAGAACGTCGTGAGACAGTTCGGTCCCTATCCGTCGCAGGCGTAGGAAATTTGAGAAGACCTGTCCTTAGTACGAGAGGACCGGGATGGACGTACCTCTGGTGTACCAGTTGTTCTGCCAAGGGCATGGCTGGGTAGCTATGTACGGAATGGATAAGCGCTGAAAGCATCTAAGCGCGAAGCCAACTTCAAGATAAGATTTCCCACCGTAAGGGTAAGACCCCAGGAAGACTACCTGGTTGATAGGTCGAAGGTGTAAGTGCAGTAATGTATTTAGCTTATCGATACTAATAGGTCGAGGACTTGACCAAAAGAAATGATGGAATTCTAAATGGTATGCAGTTTTCAGAGTACTAACTTTGAAAAAACTTTATAAAAAGTTAATTGAAAGATTATGTGGTTATTATAGCAAAGAGGATACACCTGTTCCCATACCGAACACAGAAGTTAAGCTCTTTAGCGCTGATGGTACTTGGTGGGTAATTGCCTGGGAGAGTAAGACGTAGCCACGTAATCTTTTTTTAAAAAATGCCTTTAATATGATTTTTATCATTTAAAGGCATTTTTTACGCTTAAGGATATTATAATACTTAAAAAAATGTGGATAAATTCTGAATGTAAGTAATATCAATAAGCTATTTTTGAGCTTAAAAAAGATTTTGAACAAAGGACGGAGTTGTTAACGACATGAGCGAAGCGAATTTTTATAATTTTAAGCATTATAGTTAATATTGTACTAGGATTATACAAAATAAAATATATAATGATATAATATAGATTAGTGATATCGATTGTAAGTAATATTATATAGAGAAGAAATATAATTTATAAGTTTGGAAGGGGTAAATTATGAACACTAAAGAGAGAAGAGAGTTACTATTGAGTATATTAAATAAATCAACCAATCCTATAAAGGGTGATGAGTTAGCGAATATTTTAAATGTAAGCCGACAAGTAATAGTTCAAGATATAGCTTTAATAAGAGCAACAGGAGTAGATATAATAGCTACTCCTCAAGGGTATGTAATATATAATACTAAAATGTCATCTAAAGTTATAGAATGCAGAAACCATACTGATGAAGATGAATTTTATAATGAGTTAAAGACTATAGTAGATTTAGGTGGTAAAGTAAAAGATGTAATAGTAAAACATCCGATTTATGGAGAAATTAAAGTAGATTTAGATATAGCTTCTAATAGAGATATAGATAAATTTATGAAAAAAGCCTCAAGTGATGAATTTAAACAATTATCAACATTAACAAAAAATAGCCATTTTCACACAATTGAAGCAAAAAGTGAAGAGATATTAGATGAAATTATTTCCTCATTATTAGATAAAAATATACTTGCAAATAATAGCAAAAAATAGTCTATAAAAATTATAAAACATTATTTTGCAAAAATAATCTAATTAACTCGTTGTGCTAGTTAAATATAATTATTGAAAATACTAGAATCTAGTAATATATATTTTTATAGTTCAAAAAAAATATATATATGTTTTAATTAAAATACTTCATCAAGTAAAGTTATCATTTTGTATTGTTTAAAAGTACCATAAACAATAAAAGTATTTTATAATGTAGAATTATTATTAAAACATATATAGTAATTTTAATATGTTTAGTAAAATAACTATCACAATAGATTAATTTTTAATTATAAAAGCAAATATTTTAACTAAAATAAAATAATAAAAAGTTTGAATAATACTATTGAAACTTGGTTATATATATAATATAATGATTATCAAATAAAACAATTAGTTTAAAAGCTATGAAGGAAAATAGTAAAAAATATTTTTGTATTCAGAGAGTGAGTGGTTGGTGTGAACTCATTGCAATGATTTTTGAATCCATTCCAGAGCTTCTAGTCGGAAATAATAGTAAGATTAGACGTATACCTACGTTACAGGATTGAGAGGACTATACATATACTGTATGGTCAATTAGGGTGGCAACGCGGATTAAAGACTTTCGTCCCTTTTTATAGGGGGATAGAAGGTCTTTTTTTATTACAATTAATTGTTTTAGGAAAGTTATTCAACAAAAATCTTAAGATAAATTTTAAAAAGATAACGTTATCTAAATGTACATATGTATTAAAAGATAAGCTAGAAAATAGCTATAAAATAAAAATAGGAGGAAGTAAAATGCTAGATATAAAAAGAATAAGAGAAAACTTAGAAGACATAAAAAAAGCAATGGATAGAAGAGGGGAAAAAGAATTCGATTTAGATGCTGTAGTTGCATTAGACGATAAGAGAAGAGAATTACTTAAAGAAGTTGAAGTAATGAAAAATGAGTTAAATGTTGAATCTAAGAAAATACCTCAACTTATAAAAGAAGGTAAAGATGTAGATGCTGCAAAGGCTCAGTTAAAAGAATTATCAGATAAGATAAAGGCTATAGATGAGCAAGTTAGAGCAGTTGAAGGGGAAATGGAATATAACTTAATGAGAATCCCTAATGTTCCTCACCCAGATGTTCCACAAGGAACGACAGATGAAGATAATGTTGAAATAAGACAATGGGGAGAAACTCCAAAGTTTGACTTTGAAAGTAAAGCACACTGGGATCTAGGTACAGATCTTGGAATATTAGATTTTGAAACTGCTGGTAAAATAACAGGTTCAAGATTTACTTTATATAAAGGTTTAGGAGCAAGACTTGAAAGATCTATAATAAACTTCTTCTTAAACACTCATACAGCAGAACATGGATATACAGAAGTGTTACCTCCATTCATGGCAAATAGAGCAAGTTTTATAGGAACAGGACAATTACCAAAGTTCGAAGAAGATATGTTTAAGATAGAAGGTATGGAATATTTCTTAATACCAACTGCAGAGGTTCCAGTAACTAATATACATAGAGATGAAATATTAACTGCAGATCAATTACCTATAAAGTATTGTGCATATACACCATGTTTCAGATCTGAAGCAGGATCTGCTGGTAGAGATACAAGAGGTTTAGTAAGACAACATCAATTCAACAAAGTTGAATTAGTTAAATTCTGTGATCCTCAAAATTCTTATGAAGAGTTAGAAAAATTAACTAATGATGCAGAAAGAATGTTACAATTATTAGGATTACCATACAGAGTAGTTAGAATATGTACAGGTGATTTAGGATTCACTGCAGCATTCAAGTATGACTTAGAAGTCTGGATGCCAAGTTACAACAGATATGTTGAAATATCTTCTTGTTCAAACTTTGAAGATTTCCAAGCTAGAAGAGCTGGTATAAGATTCAAGAGAGATAAAAAATCTAAAGCTGAATATGTTCATACATTAAATGGTTCAGGATTAGCAGTAGGAAGAACTTTAGCGGCTATATTAGAAAACTATCAACAAGCTGATGGATCTGTAGTTGTTCCAGAAGTATTAAGACCATATATGGGTGTAGATGTTATAAAGAAAAATGAATTATAAGATATAGTTTATATAAATATAAGAGTATCCTAAGATTATTATTTTAAGATACTCTTATATATTTTTAATAAAATATAGTTTATATAAATATAATTTATTAATGATTAAGTCTAAAACCTTATTAAAAATATATTAGATCGCTGTGATAATTGAATATTATTATTGAAAATACTATAGTCTAAAATCTACATTTTGATAGCTAAAAAACTATATAGTAATTTCAATAGGTTTAGTAAGAAAACTAGCATAACAGATTAATTCATTGTATTAGATAAATTATATTTTTGAAAGTACTAGCGTTTATAATAAAAAAATAATTACTAAAAAATTTTATGTAACATTTTAAATATGTGTAGGGAATAAGTAGCACGACAGATTAAGTTATTTATTTTGTATATAGAGCACTATGCATATATGAGTTTATATTAATAGTATTAATATTTAAATTTAAGTTGAAATATAAAATAAACTATGTTAATATAAACTTGTTGTAAGTTTTAGGAGGATATATGGAAAACTCATACTACATGAAAGAGGCTTTAAAAGAAGCAAATAAAGCATATGAAAAAGGTGAAACACCTATAGGAGCTGTAATTGTAAAGAATAATGAAATTATAGCAAGGGCTCATAATTTAACTGAAACGTTAAATGATTGTACAGCTCATGCAGAAGTTTTAGCTATAAGACAAGCTTCAGAAAAGTTAGGTGGATGGAGACTAGTTGATTGTGATTTATATGTAACGATGGAGCCGTGTATAATGTGTAGTGGAGCAATAGTTCACTCTAGAATAAAAAAACTTATAATTGGAACAAAACATATAAAAAATGCATATACAGAAAAACAACATGAATTTAAAATAGATTATTATAAATATAATAATATCGAGACCACATTCGGTGTATTACAAGAAGAATGCTCTAATATATTACAAGAATTTTTTAAGAATTTAAGGAAAAGATAATATGGAGAGTTGGTCGAGATGGTCGAAGGCGCTCGCCTGGAAAGTGAGTATACGTCAAAAACGTATCATGGGTTCGAATCCCATACTCTCCGCCAGAGAATATTAAATATGGTTGTAATTTTGCTGTACTAGATGGGGAGGTAGCGGTGCCCTGTAACCTGCAATCCGCTATAGCAGGATTGAATTCCATCTAGAGGCTTTTGCTTTGTAAGGCTGCCCTAAATAAGTGATGTTGACGCTTAGGTCCTGCGCAACGAAAGCTCATGAACCCCGTCAGATCCGGAAGGAAGCAGCGGTAAGTGATCACTTTCGTGTGCCGCAGGGGTGCCTAAGCCGAGTTAACTGTTTAGGTAACGCTTGTGAAGTAAAGTCAATAGATGGTGTACAGCATTTAATATATAAAATAGAATCCCTTTAATCAGGGATTTTTTTAATATGCAAAAATTTTAATTTATATAACTTTATTAAATATAATGATATAATATTTCAAGATATAGGAAATTAATATATTAGATTGATTTTTACATTAAGGAGAGAGAGGAATGCATAAAGCATTATATAGATCGTATAGACCTCAAAATTTTGAAGATGTTGTGGGTCAGGAACATATTATAAGAACATTAAAGAATCAGATAGAAAATAATAATGTAGGTCACGCTTACTTATTTTCAGGTACAAGAGGTACTGGTAAAACATCTACAGCTAAGATATTTGCAAGGGCTGTTAACTGTGAGAATAGTGTTGATCAAGAGCCTTGTAATGAATGTGAAGTGTGTAGAGATATATTAAATGATAATGTTATGGATGTAGTAGAAATAGATGCTGCTTCTAACAATAGTGTAGATGATATAAGGGAGCTTAGAGAAAGTGTTAAATATTCTCCAGCTAAGGCTAAGTATAAAGTATATATAATAGATGAGGTACACATGTTATCTCAAGGTGCATTTAATGCATTATTAAAGACTTTAGAAGAGCCACCATCATATGTAATATTTATATTAGCTACTACAGAACCTCATAAAATACCAGCGACAATTTTATCAAGATGTCAAAGGTTTGATTTTAAGAGAGTTACTGTTAAAGATATGACTACTAGGATGCAAAGGATTTGTGATGAAGAAAATATAGAAGTAGAAGAAAAAGCACTAAACTTAATTGCTAGAAACTCTCAGGGAGCATTAAGAGATGCTCTTAGTATATTAGATCAATGTATATCTTTTTCAGATAATAAAATAGAATACAAAGATGCTGTAGAGTTATTAGGAACAGTTAATATAGAGCAATTATTCGAAATGGCTCAGTCAATAATAGATCAGGATACAAAGAAATCTCTTCATATATTAAATGAGTTTGTTGTATGGGGGAAGGATATAAGAAATTTAATAAATGACTTGATAGATCATTTTAGAAATTTAATGGTCTGTAAAGTCTCAACAGAATTAGATGAGATTATATCACTTCCAGAAGAAACGATAAAACAATTAAAAGAACAATCTAAGATAGTAGATATAAATGATTTAATAAGAATTTTAAATATATTATCAGAGACTCAAGATAATATGAAAACATCATCAAATCCCAGAGTATTAGCAGAAGTTACTATTATGAAAACTGCTCAACCTATGTTTGATGAAAGCAAAGAAGCTTTAATAAAAAGAATAGAAAATTTAGAAAAAACTATTGAAAGCGGTAATATAACAATAAATACAAGGGAGAATCATATATCGAACAATGAGATAGTTATAGAGGAAGAAGAACCTAAAGAAATAGTATATGAAAATGTAAAAAGTGAAGATGTTAAATTAATAGAGTCATCATGGCAGAAGATAAGGCAGAAAATAAAAGAAGATAAAGTAAATAAACAGATGCCGGTATATTTCTTATTAGGTGATGTGAGTGGGTTTAATGTTTATAATAATAACTTATATATAATTTATGGACATGGATTTGAATTTGCAAAGAAAAGATTAAGTAACCCAGAAACTATATCATATATAGAACAAATGATAAGAGAAACTATTAATAGAAGCTTTAGTATAAAAATAATATTAGAGTCTGAAGTTAAAGATATAGAGCTAGAAATAAAAAACGATAAAATGGATAAAGGTGAAGAATTACTAAAGTCTATAGTTAATGAAGATATACTTGAAATAAAAGATAATGAAGAAAAACAAGAGTAATAATAAAAAAGATTATGATATAATAATAAAATATATATAAATTTTAAAAGGAGGATTTTAGTTATGGCTAAAAGAGGTTTTGGAGGCGGAATGATGCCTGGAAATATGAATAATTTATTAAAGCAAGCTCAAAAAATGCAAGAAAATATGCAAAAAATGCAAGCTGAGTTAGAAGCAAAGGAAATAGAGTCTTCTGTTGGTGGAGGAGCTGTTACAGTAAAGGTTAATGGTAAGAAAGAATTAATAGATATAAATATAAAACCTGAAGTAGTTGATCCAGATGATATAGAAATGTTACAAGACTTAGTTTTAAGTGCAGTTAATGAAGCATTAAGAAGTGTTGACGAAATGCAATCAAGTCAAATGAGCAAAGTAACTGGAGGAATGAATATACCAGGATTATTCTAGTAGGTGATTATATGCAAGTTTATACAGGGCCTATAACTAGGCTGATAGAAGAATTTTCAAAGCTTCCTGGAGTTGGAAGAAAAACTGCTCAAAGATTAGCATTTCATATTATAAATATGAATACTAATGATGTAGAAGCTTTATCTAAAGCTATAATAGAAGCTAAGAGAGAAATAAAATATTGTTCTATTTGTTGCAATATAACAGATACAGACCCTTGTAGTATGTGTTCTAATAAAAATAGAGATTCTAGTGTAATATGTGTTGTGGAAGATCCAAGAGATGTAGCAGCAATGGAAAGAACTAGAGAGTTTAAAGGTCAATATCATGTATTAAATGGCGTTATATCTCCTATGGATGGCATAGGACCTGACATGATAAAGATAAAAGAGCTGATACAAAGATTAGGAGCGCAAGACGTAAAAGAGATAATAATGGCTACTAACCCAACGATAGAAGGGGAAGCAACAGCTATGTACATAGCAAGGCTTTTAAAACCTATGGGTATAAAAGTTACAAGAATAGCACATGGTCTACCTGTAGGTGGAGATTTAGAGTATGCTGATGAGGTTACTATATCTAAAGCTTTAGAAGGTAGAAGAGAAATATAAAAAATCGAGGTATATACCTCGGTTTTTATGTTTAATAGGAGTGTAATATGGAAACAACTATGAATTTAGAAAAATATAAATCTATGAAAAAAGCTAGTACTATATCAGAGGAAAAAAAATCAAAAAATATAGATATAGATGCTTTGATTAAGAAAAAATCAAAAAAAACTTCAAGCAATATGAGTAGTGAATTTAGAAATAATTATAAGAATTATCAATATGATTATGAAGAAGATTTTTATGAGCCGAGATACTAAGTTTAAGGTTTTTAGATAATGATATTTAAATATTTTTTATAGCAAAAGAGAGCCAAGTAATAATAAAATTATTTCAAGGCTCTTTTTTATAAGTATATTTATTTAGCATATATTAAAGTTTATTCATTACTGCTTAATATATCTACAACTAAGTTAGAGATATTGACTGCCGAATTGAATTTTCGTATAGACTTTATATTTTTTCTAAGACTATCTAATCTAGAAGGATCATCTATAAGTACTTTCAGTAAAACAGGTAAGCTATACTTTTTAGTTGTTCTAAGTGCAGCACCACAATTAGTTAAGAAGTCTAAATTTTCTTCTTCTTGGCCGGGTATAAAGTATGGCACAATCATAGGTACATCATTAAGCAATGCTTCTGTAGTAGTAAGACCACCAGGTTTTGATATTAATACATCAATAGAAGCTAAGATATCATTCATTTTATTCGTATATCCTAATAAACATATATTTTTATTATGTATAGTGGAATCTAACATTTTTGATAATCTGTCTTTTAAATGCTCATTTCTTCCAGTAACTACTAATATTTGAAAATCTCTATCTACAGTAAGTAATTCCTCTAATGTTTCTTTTATATTACCAGCTCCGAAACTTCCACCCATAAGTAAGACAGTTAATTTTTCAGGAGATAAGCCAAGTTCAGTTAATACAGTTTCTCTATCTCTATGACTTAAGAAAGATTTTTCAACAGGAATTCCAAAAGCCTTAACTTTTTCACTGTCAACTCCTTCGTATACTAGCAACTCTTTAACATATTCATGTCCAACAATATAATAATCAATTTCATTTTGAATCCACGTTGAGTGTGTAGTATAGTCTGTTAAAACGGATATCATAGGTGGTATATCCACTTTAGTAGATTTATAGAAGCTTTCACTTCGACTTAAAGAATGAATATTATTATTTTTTTTCAATGTGCTAAGAGCTATCATAGGAAATGGGTGAGTTCCTATAATTAAATCAGGACTAGAGTCATTTAATAAATGCTTGAATTTTCTAGCCATTAAAGATGTAAGGGGATTTCCTTTAAATTCATTTTTAGAGGCAAGACTAGTTTCGGAAAATCTATATACACTGCCATATGCTTTAGGTGTATATAGTGCTGATTTTTCATAACCTCCAGAAATTACTTTATCCATTGTATTATTAACTAACTTTAAACTATCGACAATTTCACATTCTATCGACATATTATCTATAGTTCTACTTTCAAGTTCTTCCTTAATTGCGCGAGCAGCTCTATTATGCCCGCCGCCAGTAGATGCTGACATGATTAGTACTTTTTTGATCATAAAAGTTCCTCCTAATATAATAGAGTATATTGAACAATCATATAATTTTATGTATTATTAATTATACTTTAAAAAACTAAAATATTACATAGTATTAAATTATTATTAACTGATATATGATAATAATAATCTAATAGAATAAAAAAATACAAGCATATAGTGCTTAGGAGGTATATTAAATGAAAAATATAGAAATATATACTAGTGACACATGTATCCAGTGTATTAAAGTTAAAGAATATTTTAAAAATAGAAATATAGAATTTAAAGAATACAATATATCTAAAGATTTAGAAGCTAAAAGAGAGCTAATAAGAATGGGATATATGTCTATTCCAGTTATACTTATAGATGGAGAACATGTATTAGGATTTGATTTAAATAGAATAGAAAGTTTATTACAAAAATAAATTAAAAGAAGAATTAATAATAGATAAATATTAGGTAAAATTTCTAAAATAATTTTTTTACTAATGTTATAATTTTGAAAGAATATAAAAAATAAAAGTATGGATATTATTTTATTATAAATTATAAAAGCTTTAAATTAATATGTTATGCTAGTTAATCTATTGAATATATTCAAAATACTATGTATAGATTTTTAGCTATGAAAATACCCTATTATAAAGTCTAGTATTTTTAATAACTAAAATTAACTAGCACAACACGTTAAATTAAGTTATATATAGCTGTATAAATCCGATAAAATGGGATATTCTAATATAGAATAATTTTATATACAGAAGTAAAAATAAAAATATAAAATAAAAATATAAAAAAAGTATTGACGATATGAATATAAGATGATATATTATTACTTGTCCTTAAGAAAAAGGAAAAACAAATAAAAACAACTTAAAAAAATAGGTTGACAAAGAAAGATAACTTTGGTAAACTTAAGAAGTTGTGAAAATGAACTTTGAAAATTAAACAGTAGGTTAATTTATAGAATTGAAACTAAACAAACCAAGCCAGATATTCAGATAATGATTAGTCTGAGCAGGTAACAACTTTTATTTGAGAGTTTGATCCTGGCTCAGGATGAACGCTGGCGGCGTGCCTAACACATGCAAGTCGAGCGATTTACTTCGGTAAAGAGCGGCGGACGGGTGAGTAACGCGTGGGTAACCTGCCCTGTACACACGGATAACATACCGAAAGGTATGCTAATACGAGATAAAATACTTTTATCGCATGGTAGAAGTATCAAAGCTTTTGCGGTACAGGATGGACCCGCGTCTGATTAGCTAGTTGGTAAGGTAACGGCTTACCAAGGCGACGATCAGTAGCCGACCTGAGAGGGTGATCGGCCACATTGGAACTGAGACACGGTCCAAACTCCTACGGGAGGCAGCAGTGGGGAATATTGCACAATGGGCGAAAGCCTGATGCAGCAACGCCGCGTGAGCGATGAAGGCCTTCGGGTCGTAAAGCTCTGTCCTCAAGGAAGATAATGACGGTACTTGAGGAGGAAGCCCCGGCTAACTACGTGCCAGCAGCCGCGGTAATACGTAGGGGGCTAGCGTTATCCGGAATTACTGGGCGTAAAGGGTGCGTAGGTGGTTTCTTAAGTCAGAGGTGAAAGGCTACGGCTCAACCGTAGTAAGCCTTTGAAACTGGGAAACTTGAGTGCAGGAGAGGAGAGTGGAATTCCTAGTGTAGCGGTGAAATGCGTAGATATTAGGAGGAACACCAGTTGCGAAGGCGGCTCTCTGGACTGTAACTGACACTGAGGCACGAAAGCGTGGGGAGCAAACAGGATTAGATACCCTGGTAGTCCACGCCGTAAACGATGAGTACTAGCTGTCGGAGGTTACCCCCTTCGGTGGCGCAGCTAACGCATTAAGTACTCCGCCTGGGAAGTACGCTCGCAAGAGTGAAACTCAAAGGAATTGACGGGGACCCGCACAAGTAGCGGAGCATGTGGTTTAATTCGAAGCAACGCGAAGAACCTTACCTAAGCTTGACATCCTTTTGACCGATGCCTAATAGCATCTTTCCCTTCGGGGACAGAAGTGACAGGTGGTGCATGGTTGTCGTCAGCTCGTGTCGTGAGATGTTGGGTTAAGTCCCGCAACGAGCGCAACCCTTGCCTTTAGTTGCCAGCATTAAGTTGGGCACTCTAGAGGGACTGCCAGGGATAACCTGGAGGAAGGTGGGGATGACGTCAAATCATCATGCCCCTTATGCTTAGGGCTACACACGTGCTACAATGGGTGGTACAGAGGGCAGCCAAGTCGTGAGGCGGAGCTAATCCCTTAAAGCCATTCTCAGTTCGGATTGTAGGCTGAAACTCGCCTACATGAAGCTGGAGTTACTAGTAATCGCAGATCAGAATGCTGCGGTGAATGCGTTCCCGGGTCTTGTACACACCGCCCGTCACACCACGGAAGTTGGGGGCGCCCGAAGCCACTTAGCTAACCCTTTTGGGAAGCGAGTGTCGAAGGTGAAATCAATAACTGGGGTGAAGTCGTAACAAGGTAGCCGTATCGGAAGGTGCGGCTGGATCACCTCTTTTCTAAGGAGAATTACCTACTGTTTAATTTTGAGGGTTCATTCCTCAATGTTAGTACCTTGAAAACTGCATAACATTTAGTGATATGACATCATTTTAAACATATATAGACAAGAAAAGTCTTTAAAATTACAACTCTAATAACTGGTCAAGTTATTAAGGGTGCAGGGCGGATGCCTTGGCACTAGGAGCCGATGAAGGACGTGATAAGCTGCGATAAGCTTCGGGGAGTTGCACGTAAACTTTGATCCGAAGATTTCCGAATGAGGAAACTCACTTAGAGTAATGTCTAAGTATCGTTAAGTGAATACATAGCTTAGCGAGGGGAACCCGGGGAACTGAAACATCTAAGTACCCGGAGGAAGAGAAAGAAATTCGATTCCGTAAGTAGCGGCGAGCGAACGCGGAACAGGCCAAACCAATGAAGTTTACTTCGTTGGGGTTGCGGACATGTCATTAACGAAGAGGTCATCGTAGATGAAGAGAGTTGGAAAGCTCCGCTATAAAGTGTAATAGCCACGTAGTTAAAACGATAATTCTTTAGATATGATCCAGAGTACCACGGGACACGTGAAACCCTGTGGGAAGCAGGAGGGACCATCCTCCAAGCCTAAATACTACCTAGTGACCGATAGCGCATAGTACCGTGAGGGAAAGGTGAAAAGAACCCCGGGAGGGGAGTGAAATAGAACCTGAAACCCTGTACTTACAAGCTGTGGGAGCACATTACTTGTGTGACCGCGTACTTTTTGTAGAACGGGCCAACGAGTTACGTTAAGTAGCAAGGTTAAGCACTTAAGGTGTGGAGCCGTAGCGAAAGCGAGTCTTAAATGGGCGATTAAGTTACTTGGCGTAGACCCGAAACCGGGCGACCTATCCATGAGCAGGTTGAAGCGAAAGTAAAATTTCGTGGAGGACCGAACCCACGAGCGTTGAAAAGCTCGGGGATGACTTGTGGATAGCGGTGAAATTCCAATCGAGCCCGGAGATAGCTGGTTCTCCCCGAAATAGCTTTAGGGCTAGCCTCAAGCGTAGAGAAACGGAGGTAGAGCACTGAATGTCCTAGGGGGTATTGCACTTACCGAAGACTATCAAACTCCGAATGCCGTTTTCTTTTACTTGGGAGTCAGACTGTGGGTGATAAGATTCATAGTCAAAAGGGCAACAGCCCAGATCGTCAGCTAAGGTCCCTAAATGTACGTTAAGTGGTAAAGGATGTGGGATTGCACAGACAACCAGGATGTTGGCTTAGAAGCAGCCACTCATTTAAAGAGTGCGTAATAGCTCACTGGTCGAGTGATCCTGCGCCGAAAATTTCCGGGGCTAAAACGTACTACCGAAGCTACGGCATCAATTATGATGGGTAGGGGAGCTTCGTATGCAGGCTGAAGCATGACCGTAAGGACATGTGGACAGTATACGAGTGAGAATGTTGGCATGAGTAGCGAGACGTGGGTGAGAATCCCACGGGCCGTAAACCCAAGGTTTCCAGGGGAAGGTTCGTCCGCCCTGGGTTAGTCGGGACCTAAGCCGAGGCCGAAAGGCGTAGGTGATGGACAACAGGTTGATATTCCTGTACCGCCAATAAGCGTTTGAGAGATGGAGTGACACAGTAGGATAAGCTAACCGTACTGTTGGTTATGTACGGCTAAGCATTGAGGCAGTCTAAATAGGCAAATCCGTTTAGACAATGCTAGGATGTGATGGGGAAGCCCTTCGGGGCGAAGTAGCTGATTTCACACTGTCAAGAAAAGCTTCTATCGAGTTTAAAGGTGCCCGTACCGTAAACCGACACAGGTGGGTGAGGAGAGTATCCTAAGGCCAGCGAGAGAACTATTGTTAAGGAACTCGGCAAAATGACCCCGTAACTTAGGGAGAAGGGGTGCCTGTCTATGACAGGCCGCAGAGAATAGGCCCAAGCGACTGTTTACCAAAAACACAGGTTTCTGCTAAGTCGCAAGACGATGTATAGGAGCTGACGCCTGCCCGGTGCTGGAAGGTTAAGGGGATCTGTTAGAGCAATCGAAGCAGTGAACTTAAGCCCCAGTAAACGGCGGCCGTAACTATAACGGTCCTAAGGTAGCGAAATTCCTTGTCGGGTAAGTTCCGACCCGCACGAAAGGCGTAACGATTTGGGCACTGTCTCAACAATAGACTCGGTGAAATTGTAATCCCGGTGAAGATGCCGGGTACCTGCGACAGGACGGAAAGACCCCATGGAGCTTTACTGTAGCTTGACGTTGGGTCTTGGTACTACATGTACAGGATAGGTGGGAGACTAAGAAGCATGGACGCCAGTCTGTGTGGAGTCAACCTTGGGATACCACCCTTGTAGTACTGGGATCCTAACCATAGGCCTTGAATCAGGTCTTGGAACACCGTCAGGTGGGCAGTTTGACTGGGGCGGTCGCCTCCTAAAAAGTAACGGAGGCGCTCAAAGGTTTCCTCAGCACGGTCGGAAATCGTGCGAAGAGTGTAAAGGCAAAAGGAAGCTTGATTGCAAGACATACAGGTCGAGCAAGGACGAAAGTCGGACTTAGTGATCCGGTGGTACCGCATGGAAGGGCCATCGCTCAACGGATAAAAGCTACCCTGGGGATAACAGGCTTATCTCCCCCAAGAGTCCACATCGACGGGGAGGTTTGGCACCTCGATGTCGGCTCATCACATCCTGGGGCTGTAGTAGGTCCCAAGGGTTGGGCTGTTCGCCCATTAAAGTGGTACGCGAGCTGGGTTCAGAACGTCGTGAGACAGTTCGGTCCCTATCCGTCGCAGGCGTAGGAAATTTGAGAAGACCTGTCCTTAGTACGAGAGGACCGGGATGGACGTACCTCTGGTGTACCAGTTGTTCTGCCAAGGGCATGGCTGGGTAGCTATGTACGGAATGGATAAGCGCTGAAAGCATCTAAGCGCGAAGCCAACTTCAAGATAAGATTTCCCACCGTAAGGGTAAGACCCCAGGAAGACTACCTGGTTGATAGGTCGAAGGTGTAAGTGCAGTAATGTATTTAGCTTATCGATACTAATAGGTCGAGGACTTGACCAAAATAAATGATGGAATTAAATGATATGCAGTTTTCAGAGTACTAACTTTGAAAAAACTTTATAAAAAAGTATTGACATTATTAATTAAAAATGTTAATATTATACTTGTCCTTAAGAAAAGGACGAAAAATTGTAATATGGTTATTATAGCAAAGAGGATACACCTGTTCCCATACCGAACACAGAAGTTAAGCTCTTTAGCGGCGATGGTACTTGGTGGGTGACTGCCTGGGAGAGTAGCACGTAGCCATGTTAAGGCCCATTGGTCAAGCGGTCAAGACACCGCCCTTTCACGGCGGTAACAGGGGTTCGATTCCCCTATGGGTCACCAATATCTCGGGACTATAGCTCAGCTGGGAGAGCACCTGCCTTACAAGCAGGGGGTCACAGGTTCGAGCCCTGTTAGTCCCACCATTTGCGGCCTGGTAGTTCAGCTGGTTAGAATGCCAGCCTGTCACGCTGGAGGTCGAGGGTTCGAGTCCCTTCCAGGTCGCCAACTTAATTAAATACGCGGGAATATGGCTCAGTTGGTAGAGCAATTGACTGTTAATCAATGGGTCACAGGTTCGAGTCCTGTTATTCCCGCCAATATATGCTGGTGTGGCTCAACGGTAGAGCAGCTGACTTGTAATCAGCAGGTTGTAGGTTCGATTCCTATCACCAGCTCCACGTGGAGGATTTCCCGAGCGGCCAAAGGGGGCAGACTGTAAATCTGTTAGCATTGCTTTCGGTGGTTCGAATCCACCATCCTCCACCAACTATATATGAAGTAAAATGCGGATGTGGCGGAATTGGCAGACGCACCAGACTTAGGATCTGGCGCCTACGGCGTGGGGGTTCGACTCCCTTCATCCGCACCACTTTACTTTTTAAAATAATGTGGGTGCATAGCTCAGCTGGATAGAGCAACGCCCTTCTAAGGCGTGTGTCCGGGGTTCGAATNGGGATTCGCCAAGTCGGTAAGGCATAGCACTTTGACTGCTACATGCGTAGGTTCGAGTCCTGCATCCCCTGCCAAATTAATATTTGATCCATTAGCTCAGTCGGTAGAGCACCTGACTTTTAATCAGGGTGTCCCGCGTTCGAGTCGCGGATGGATCACCAAATGGAGAGGTGTCCGAGTGGTTTAAGGAGCTGGTCTTGAAAACCAGTGATGCTTAACGGCACCGTGGGTTCGAATCCCACCCTCTCCGCCAAATGCCCAGATAGCTCAGTCGGTAGAGCAGGGGACTGAAAATCCCCGTGTCGGTGGTTCGATTCCGCCTCTGGGCACCATAAATATGGCGGTATAGCTTAGTTGGCTAGAGCGTTCGGTTCATACCCGAAAGGTCACAGGTTCGACTCCTGTTACCGCTACCAAATTAATGTGGACCATTAGCTCAGTTGGTTAGAGCGCCCGGCTCATAACCGGTAGGTCCGGGGTTCGAGTCCCTGATGGTCCACCATATTAATTTAAAATAAGTACTTCGAGGTGTAGCGCAGTTTGGTAGCGCACGTGGTTTGGGACCATGGGGCCGGGGGTTCGAGTCCCTCCACCTCGACCAATATATGGTGGGTATAGCTCAGTTGGTTAGAGCGCCAGATTGTGGCTCTGGAGGTCGTGAGTTCGACTCTCATTATCCACCCCATATAATTTGATCCATTAGCTCAGTCGGTAGAGCACCTGACTTTTAATCAGGGTGTCCCGCGTTCGAGTCGCGGATGGATCACCAAGTACGGCGACATAGCCAAGTGGTAAGGCAGTGGACTGCAACTCCTTGATCCCCAGTTCGAATCTGGGTGTCGCCTCCAAAAAAATTGAATGCCGAAGTGGCGGAATTGGCAGACGCACAGGACTTAAAATCCTGCGGGACTTACCTCCCGTACCGGTTCGATTCCGGTCTTCGGCACCATTTTTTTACCCTTAATATCGCGGGGTGGAGCAGTTGGCAGCTCGTCGGGCTCATAACCCGAAGGTCGCAGGTTCGAGTCCTGCCTCCGCAACCAAATAAATATGGCCCATTGGTCAAGCGGTCAAGACACCGCCCTTTCACGGCGGTAACAGGGGTTCGATTCCCCTATGGGTCACCAATTAAATATGCGGGTGTAGCTCAATGGTAGAGTTCCGGCCTTCCAAGCCGGCTGTGAGGGTTCGATCCCCTTCACCCGCTCCAGATTAAACTTATGGGACTATAGCTCAGCTGGGAGAGCACCTGCCTTACAAGCAGGGGGTCACAGGTTCGAGCCCTGTTAGTCCCACCATTTGCGGCCTGGTAGTTCAGCTGGTTAGAATGCCAGCCTGTCACGCTGGAGGTCGAGGGTTCGAGTCCCTTCCAGGTCGCCAACTTAATTAAATACGCGGGAATATGGCTCAGTTGGTAGAGCAATTGACTGTTAATCAATGGGTCACAGGTTCGAGTCCTGTTATTCCCGCCAATATATGCTGGTGTGGCTCAACGGTAGAGCAGCTGACTTGTAATCAGCAGGTTGTAGGTTCGATTCCTATCACCAGCTCCACGTGGAGGATTTCCCGAGCGGCCAAAGGGGGCAGACTGTAAATCTGTTAGCATTGCTTTCGGTGGTTCGAATCCACCATCCTCCACCAACTATATAAATTAAATATGCGGGTGTAGCTCAATGGTAGAGTTCCGGCCTTCCAAGCCGGCTGTGAGGGTTCGATCCCCTTCACCCGCTCCAGATTAAACTTATGGGACTATAGCTCAGCTGGGAGAGCACCTGCCTTACAAGCAGGGGGTCACAGGTTCGAGCCCTGTTAGTCCCACCATTTGCGGCCTGGTAGTTCAGCTGGTTAGAATGCCAGCCTGTCACGCTGGAGGTCGAGGGTTCGAGTCCCTTCCAGGTCGCCAACTTAATTAAATACGCGGGAATATGGCTCAGTTGGTAGAGCAATTGACTGTTAATCAATGGGTCACAGGTTCGAGTCCTGTTATTCCCGCCAATATATGCTGGTGTGGCTCAACGGTAGAGCAGCTGACTTGTAATCAGCAGGTTGTAGGTTCGATTCCTATCACCAGCTCCACGTGGAGGATTTCCCGAGCGGCCAAAGGGGGCAGACTGTAAATCTGTTAGCATTGCTTTCGGTGGTTCGAATCCACCATCCTCCACCAACTATATAAATTAAATATGCGGGTGTAGCTCAATGGTAGAGTTCCGGCCTTCCAAGCCGGCTGTGAGGGTTCGATCCCCTTCACCCGCTCCAGATTAAACTTATGGGACTATAGCTCAGCTGGGAGAGCACCTGCCTTACAAGCAGGGGGTCACAGGTTCGAGCCCTGTTAGTCCCACCATTTGCGGCCTGGTAGTTCAGCTGGTTAGAATGCCAGCCTGTCACGCTGGAGGTCGAGGGTTCGAGTCCCTTCCAGGTCGCCAACTTAATTAAATACGCGGGAATATGGCTCAGTTGGTAGAGCAATTGACTGTTAATCAATGGGTCACAGGTTCGAGTCCTGTTATTCCCGCCAATATATGCTGGTGTGGCTCAACGGTAGAGCAGCTGACTTGTAATCAGCAGGTTGTAGGTTCGATTCCTATCACCAGCTCCACGTGGAGGATTTCCCGAGCGGCCAAAGGGGGCAGACTGTAAATCTGTTAGCATTGCTTTCGGTGGTTCGAATCCACCATCCTCCACCAACTATATATGAAGTAAAATGCGGATGTGGCGGAATTGGCAGACGCACCAGACTTAGGATCTGGCGCCTACGGCGTGGGGGTTCGACTCCCTTCATCCGCACCACTTTACTTTTATCATGCGGGAATAGTTCAGTGGTAGAGCGTCACCTTGCCAAGGTGAAAGTCGCGAGTTCGAATCTCGTTTCCCGCTCCAAAAAATAATGTGGGTGCATAGCTCAGCTGGATAGAGCAACGCCCTTCTAAGGCGTGTGTCCGGGGTTCGAATCCCTGTGCGCTCACCACTTTATTTAGGGGATTCGCCAAGTCGGTAAGGCATAGCACTTTGACTGCTACATGCGTAGGTTCGAGTCCTGCATCCCCTGCCAAGTTAATATTTGATCCATTAGCTCAGTCGGTAGAGCACCTGACTTTTAATCAGGGTGTCCCGCGTTCGAGTCGCGGATGGATCACCAAGTGGAGAGGTGTCCGAGTGGTTTAAGGAGCTGGTCTTGAAAACCAGTGATGCTTAACGGCACCGTGGGTTCGAATCCCACCCTCTCCGCCAAATGCCCAGATAGCTCAGTCGGTAGAGCAGGGGACTGAAAATCCCCGTGTCGGTGGTTCGATTCCGCCTCTGGGCACCATTTTATTATGGCGGTATAGCTTAGTTGGCTAGAGCGTTCGGTTCATACCCGAAAGGTCACAGGTTCGACTCCTGTTACCGCTACCAAATTAATGTGGACCATTAGCTCAGTTGGTTAGAGCGCCCGGCTCATAACCGGTAGGTCTGGGGTTCGAGTCCCTGATGGTCCACCATATTAATTTAAAATAAGTACTTCGAGGTGTAGCGCAGTTTGGTAGCGCACGTGGTTTGGGACCATGGGGCCGGGGGTTCGAGTCCCTCCACCTCGACCAATATATGGTGGGTATAGCTCAGTTGGTTAGAGCGCCAGATTGTGGCTCTGGAGGTCGTGAGTTCGACTCTCATTATCCACCCCAATTTTTATTTAGTATGGCGACATAGCCAAGTGGTAAGGCAGTGGACTGCAACTCCTTGATCCCCAGTTCGAATCTGGGTGTCGCCTCCACTATTAACAAATGCGCCTATAGCTCAACTGGATAGAGTGTCTGACTACGAATCAGAAGGTTAGGGGTTCGAGTCCCTTTGGGCGCACCATAAAAGATCCGGGATTATAGCTCAGCTGGGAGAGCACCTGCCTTACAAGCAGGGGGTCACAGGTTCGAGCCCTGTTAATCCCACCAGTGTTTAACCTCTAGTGATAATTCACTAGGGGTTTTTTAATATAAAAATAACTTACTAGATTAACTTCTAAATAATGTATATAAAGTATTAAATGTGTCTAAATTCATATATATATGAGTTTAGGAGGATATAATATGAGCGCTAAAAAAAAGATTGAAAAAGAATTAGAAAAAGAGAATATAATTAAAGAAATAAAAAAAGCTCAAGCTGATGTAATAACGGCTGAAAAATTTTTCCAGTTAGTTAGTGAACCAGAATTAGTAGATGTTGCAATATATAATTTAGAAGCTAAAAAATCTAGATACAGATATTTAATAAAGATTGCAAAAGAAAAGGGAATAAAGAAATCTTTAAAAGAATCCTTAATAGAAGCAATAGCTAAATAATTTAAGAGGAGATGATATTTTGTACATAGTTTTTGGAAATGAAATAATTGATAGCAGTGAGATAAAAGATATTATAGAAAATAATAGTGATTTTAATGTAGAAAAAGATTTAACAAAAGGAAGTAAAAGAGAAGATACACTTGCATATCAAGTAAGTATAAATGTAGATTTATTAAATGAAGTTATAAAAGAAAATTATGAATTAGATGAATTAAATGAAGAAGAGTTATTTGATGAGTATATGACGTTATCTGATGAACTAGCTATGGAATTAGAAGAATATATGCCAGAAGATGTTATAATAAATGCTAGGGCGTATAAATGGGATAACTCGGATAACACTATAAAATCAGTATTAGCGATGGCTCATTTAGAGTTAGGAGAATTAAAGCTTTCAGATATAACTAGGAGATTATTAACACAAGTTGATTAATTAGGGATCTAAATAGATTGATTATATTAGTAGATATAAGTAAAAGTAATCTATATGAAAATATTGAGATTTGTTAATCAAAACTATAAATATACAAAAGACGAAGTATTATCAATTAACAAATGAATATTATAATGTATGTTTAATAGTAACAAGATATACAATTTTTTTAAAGCTGTTTTAAGGTAGGTTAGATAAAATTTATAATTAATATACATAAACAAAAGGGTTACAGCAGAAATACTGTAGCCTTTTATATTATATTTATAAAGATAGAAATACATATACTTATATTTTATATACTAACCAACGTACAACAAAATAAGTAATAAGATAAAAATTAGAGAATTGCTATTATTACAAGTGTAACACTTTATGTGTATGTTGAAGAGGAGATTTTTGGAGGTATTTTATATTTAAAGTATTAGAGAGGTATATTCTTTATTATATTTACTACAAAATTAAACTATTTTTGAGTTATTAGAAAAATCAAATCTTTTAGGATAAAATTTTTAAATAATCTGTTAGTGTTTTCGTTAGGACCTCTTTTTCAAGAAGCACGCCAACATGTAAAATAAATATCTATATATAATATATTTTTAATTTTATTATAAGCATCAAATTCCTGGATTTTATCAATTGTAAATATTTAATTAATTTATTTGAATTTGACTACAATTCTTTGAAATAATATAAATTAAAGGTTAATTATTTTCTTTTTATTCTCCAGCTCATTTTGTTATTTAGGAAAATTTAATTTACTATATAAGCTAAATACTTTTTACTAGCGAGATTTATTATGATTTTTCTTAAAATTGTATAAGCAAGATATTTTATGGTTCTTTTTATATTTGATATGAAGTCGAAGAAATTAGTTATACAACATCTTTTATTTATGATAATATGTTTGCAATTTATAAATTTATGTAGTTTTATGTGAAGTAGTTTTGTAGTGATTATTACTGTAATATGAACATAAACTTACGAGTTATTTTTTATCAATTTTTAGGTTTTTCACTTGATTTAAGCTTAATATGATAATTTACCGTATTAAAAAGATATATCAAAGTAGATAGATTATAAAAAATTATAAAAAAAATTTAAAAAGTATTGACGATATGAATATAAGATGATATATTATTACTTGTCCTTAAGAAAAAGGAAAAACAAATAAAAACAACTTAAAAAAATAGGTTGACAAAGAAAGATAACTTTGGTAAACTTAAGAAGTTGTGAAAATGAACTTTGAAAATTAAACAGTAGGTTAATTTATAGAATTGAAACTAAACAAACCAAGCCAGATATTCAGATAATGATTAGTCTGAGCAGGTAACAACTTTTATTTGAGAGTTTGATCCTGGCTCAGGATGAACGCTGGCGGCGTGCCTAACACATGCAAGTCGAGCGATTTACTTCGGTAAAGAGCGGCGGACGGGTGAGTAACGCGTGGGTAACCTGCCCTGTACACACGGATAACATACCGAAAGGTATGCTAATACGAGATAAAATACTTTTATCGCATGGTAGAAGTATCAAAGCTTTTGCGGTACAGGATGGACCCGCGTCTGATTAGCTAGTTGGTAAGGTAACGGCTTACCAAGGCGACGATCAGTAGCCGACCTGAGAGGGTGATCGGCCACATTGGAACTGAGACACGGTCCAAACTCCTACGGGAGGCAGCAGTGGGGAATATTGCACAATGGGCGAAAGCCTGATGCAGCAACGCCGCGTGAGCGATGAAGGCCTTCGGGTCGTAAAGCTCTGTCCTCAAGGAAGATAATGACGGTACTTGAGGAGGAAGCCCCGGCTAACTACGTGCCAGCAGCCGCGGTAATACGTAGGGGGCTAGCGTT
Source organism: Romboutsia ilealis (assembly GCF_900015215.1). NCBI lineage: Bacteria > Bacillati > Bacillota > Clostridia > Peptostreptococcales > Peptostreptococcaceae > Romboutsia > Romboutsia ilealis. The sequence continues at coordinate 2,507,549 of NZ_LN555523.1, forward strand.
ATCCGGAATTACTGGGCGTAAAGGGTGCGTAGGTGGTTTCTTAAGTCAGAGGTGAAAGGCTACGGCTCAACCGTAGTAAGCCTTTGAAACTGGGAAACTTGAGTGCAGGAGAGGAGAGTGGAATTCCTAGTGTAGCGGTGAAATGCGTAGATATTAGGAGGAACACCAGTTGCGAAGGCGGCTCTCTGGACTGTAACTGACACTGAGGCACGAAAGCGTGGGGAGCAAACAGGATTAGATACCCTGGTAGTCCACGCCGTAAACGATGAGTACTAGCTGTCGGAGGTTACCCCCTTCGGTGGCGCAGCTAACGCATTAAGTACTCCGCCTGGGAAGTACGCTCGCAAGAGTGAAACTCAAAGGAATTGACGGGGACCCGCACAAGTAGCGGAGCATGTGGTTTAATTCGAAGCAACGCGAAGAACCTTACCTAAGCTTGACATCCTTTTGACCGATGCCTAATCGCATCTTTCCCTTCGGGGACAGAAGTGACAGGTGGTGCATGGTTGTCGTCAGCTCGTGTCGTGAGATGTTGGGTTAAGTCCCGCAACGAGCGCAACCCTTGCCTTTAGTTGCCAGCATTAAGTTGGGCACTCTAGAGGGACTGCCAGGGATAACCTGGAGGAAGGTGGGGATGACGTCAAATCATCATGCCCCTTATGCTTAGGGCTACACACGTGCTACAATGGGTGGTACAGAGGGCAGCCAAGTCGTGAGGCGGAGCTAATCCCTTAAAGCCATTCTCAGTTCGGATTGTAGGCTGAAACTCGCCTACATGAAGCTGGAGTTACTAGTAATCGCAGATCAGAATGCTGCGGTGAATGCGTTCCCGGGTCTTGTACACACCGCCCGTCACACCACGGAAGTTGGGGGCGCCCGAAGCCACTTAGCTAACCCTTTTGGGAAGCGAGTGTCGAAGGTGAAATCAATAACTGGGGTGAAGTCGTAACAAGGTAGCCGTATCGGAAGGTGCGGCTGGATCACCTCCTTTCTAAGGAGAATTACCTACTGTTTAATTTTGAGAGTTTATTAAAAACTTTCAAAAAGAGGGCGAAGCCCAAAATAAGTACTTTGAGCACCTAGGCACGAACGAATGCGAGTGGAAGGTAGCGAAGTGCGTTAGCACTTTGAAAACTGCATAACATTTAGTGATATGACATCATTTTAAACATATATAGACAAGAAAAGTCTTTAAAATTACACTTTTAATAACTGGTCAAGTTATTAAGGGTGCAGGGCGGATGCCTTGGCACTAGGAGCCGATGAAGGACGTGATAAGCTGCGATAAGCTTCGGGGAGTTGCACGTAAACTTTGATCCGAAGATTTCCGAATGAGGAAACTCACTTAGAGTAATGTCTAAGTATCGTTAAGTGAATACATAGCTTAGCGAGGGGAACCCGGGGAACTGAAACATCTAAGTACCCGGAGGAAGAGAAAGAAATTCGATTCCGTAAGTAGCGGCGAGCGAACGCGGAACAGGCCAAACCAATGAAGTTTACTTCGTTGGGGTTGCGGACATACAACATAGATGCAATATCGTAAATGAAGAGAGTTGGAAAGCTCCGCCATAGAAGGTAATAGCCCTGTAGTTGAAACGAGAAAGCTACTAGTATGATCCAGAGTACCACGGGACACGTGAAACCCTGTGGGAAGCAGGAGGGACCATCCTCCAAGCCTAAATACTACCTAGTGACCGATAGCGCATAGTACCGTGAGGGAAAGGTGAAAAGAACCCCGGGAGGGGAGTGAAATAGAACCTGAAACCCTGCACTTACAAGCTGTGGGAGCACATTACTTGTGTGACCGCGTACTTTTTGTAGAACGGGCCAACGAGTTACGTTAAGTAGCAAGGTTAAGCACTTAAGGTGTGGAGCCGTAGCGAAAGCGAGTCTTAAATGGGCGATTAAGTTACTTGGCGTAGACCCGAAACCGGGCGACCTATCCATGAGCAGGTTGAAGCGAAAGTAAAATTTCGTGGAGGACCGAACCCACGAGCGTTGAAAAGCTCGGGGATGACTTGTGGATAGCGGTGAAATTCCAATCGAGCCCGGAGATAGCTGGTTCTCCCCGAAATAGCTTTAGGGCTAGCCTCAAGCGTAGAGAAACGGAGGTAGAGCACTGAATGTCCTAGGGGGTATTGCACTTACCGAAGACTATCAAACTCCGAATGCCGTTTTCTTTTACTTGGGAGTCAGACTGTGGGTGATAAGATTCATAGTCAAAAGGGCAACAGCCCAGATCGTCAGCTAAGGTCCCTAAATGTACGTTAAGTGGTAAAGGATGTGGGATTGCACAGACAACCAGGATGTTGGCTTAGAAGCAGCCACTCATTTAAAGAGTGCGTAATAGCTCACTGGTCGAGTGATCCTGCGCCGAAAATTTCCGGGGCTAAAACGTACTACCGAAGCTACGGCATCAATTATGATGGGTAGGGGAGCTTCGTATGCAGGCTGAAGCATGACCGTAAGGACATGTGGACAGTATACGAGTGAGAATGTTGGCATGAGTAGCGAGACGTGGGTGAGAATCCCACGGGCCGTAAACCCAAGGTTTCCAGGGGAAGGTTCGTCCGCCCTGGGTTAGTCGGGACCTAAGCCGAGGCCGAAAGGCGTAGGTGATGGACAACAGGTTGATATTCCTGTACCGCCAATAAGCGTTTGAGAGATGGAGTGACACAGTAGGATAAGCTAACCGTACTGTTGGTTATGTACGGCTAAGCATTGAGGCAGTCTAAATAGGCAAATCCGTTTAGACAATGCTAGGATGTGATGGGGAAGCCCTTCGGGGCGAAGTAGCTGATTTCACACTGTCAAGAAAAGCTTCTATCGAGTTTAAAGGCGCCCGTACCGTAAACCGACACAGGTGGGTGAGGAGAGTATCCTAAGGCCAGCGAGAGAACTATTGTTAAGGAACTCGGCAAAATGACCCCGTAACTTAGGGAGAAGGGGTGCCTGTCTATGACAGGCCGCAGAGAATAGGCCCAAGCGACTGTTTACCAAAAACACAGGTTTCTGCTAAGTCGCAAGACGATGTATAGGAGCTGACGCCTGCCCGGTGCTGGAAGGTTAAGGGGATCTGTTAGAGCAATCGAAGCAGTGAACTTAAGCCCCAGTAAACGGCGGCCGTAACTATAACGGTCCTAAGGTAGCGAAATTCCTTGTCGGGTAAGTTCCGACCCGCACGAAAGGCGTAACGATTTGGGCACTGTCTCAACAATAGACTCGGTGAAATTGTAATCCCGGTGAAGATGCCGGGTACCTGCGACAGGACGGAAAGACCCCATGGAGCTTTACTGTAGCTTGACGTTGGGTCTTGGTACTACATGTACAGGATAGGTGGGAGACTAAGAAGCATGGACGCCAGTCTGTGTGGAGTCAACCTTGGGATACCACCCTTGTAGTACTGGGATCCTAACCATAGGCCTTGAATCAGGTCTTGGAACACCGTCAGGTGGGCAGTTTGACTGGGGCGGTCGCCTCCTAAAAAGTAACGGAGGCGCTCAAAGGTTTCCTCAGCACGGTCGGAAATCGTGCGAAGAGTGTAAAGGCAAAAGGAAGCTTGATTGCAAGACATACAGGTCGAGCAAGGACGAAAGTCGGACTTAGTGATCCGGTGGTACCGCATGGAAGGGCCATCGCTCAACGGATAAAAGCTACCCTGGGGATAACAGGCTTATCTCCCCCAAGAGTCCACATCGACGGGGAGGTTTGGCACCTCGATGTCGGCTCATCACATCCTGGGGCTGTAGTAGGTCCCAAGGGTTGGGCTGTTCGCCCATTAAAGTGGTACGCGAGCTGGGTTCAGAACGTCGTGAGACAGTTCGGTCCCTATCCGTCGCAGGCGTAGGAAATTTGAGAAGACCTGTCCTTAGTACGAGAGGACCGGGATGGACGTACCTCTGGTGTACCAGTTGTTCTGCCAAGGGCATGGCTGGGTAGCTATGTACGGAATGGATAAGCGCTGAAAGCATCTAAGCGCGAAGCCAACTTCAAGATAAGATTTCCCACCGTAAGGGTAAGACCCCAGGAAGACTACCTGGTTGATAGGTCGAAGGTGTAAGTGCAGTAATGTATTTAGCTTATCGATACTAATAGGTCGAGGACTTGACCAAAAGAAATGATTAAATTCTAAATGATATGCAGTTTTCAGAGTACTAACTCTAACTCTAAAACTTATGCGGGTGTAGCTCAATGGTAGAGTTCCGGCCTTCCAAGCCGGCTGTGAGGGTTCGATCCCCTTCACCCGCTCCAACTTAAATAAGATTATGTGGTTATTATAGCAAAGAGGATACACCTGTTCCCATACCGAACACAGAAGTTAAGCTCTTTAGCGGCGATGGTACTTGGTGGGTAACTGCCTGGGAGAGTAGCACGTAGCCACGTAATCTTTTTTTATTATATTTACTACAACTTGAGTTATAGTAGTAATATGTTTGTGGTCCATAATTTTATGTCATTTTATGTGAAGTGGTTTTGTAGTTATTATTACTGTAATACGAACATAAACTTAGGATCTATTTTTTTATCCGATTTTAGGTGTTACACTTAATATGATAATTCATCATATATTTAAAGCTAGATGATATATTCTCTAGTTTTTTTACGTTTAAGGATATTATAATACTTAAAAAATGTGGACAAATTCTGAATGTAAGTAATATCAATAAATTGGTTTTGAGCGTAAAAAAGATTTTGAAATACTTCGCCCACGCAGTGGCTCAAGCAACGGACGAAGTCGTTGGCGACATGAAATGTTTCGCCGACACGTCGCTCAGGCTAAGCGAATTTTTTACATTTAAGTATATTTATAAATACTAATTATAGTAGTCGAACTTATAAAAGTTTGTAAATTTAATCAATATCTATTTTATGAGTTCTAAGATAAGTATTGATTTGAGATATATTATGTACGTTTATTATTAAGTTCTATTACTATAACTAGCACAACGTCTTAATTTTAAATATCATATCTAAATTATTGTATACATAATTTGATTTATATAGTTAGTATATAATTAATATAATTTACATATTTTATAGAAAGAGAAAAGATAGTATATAACATCTCTTATAAAAACACATCATAATAGATAGTAAAACCCAAAAAACAAAAGAGTATTTTAATAAAATATTTATATTTTAAAAGGGTAGGTGCTTATATGAAAGTTTATGATAGTAATATGTTAAGAAATATAGCAGTACTAGGTCATAGTGGATGTGGAAAGACAAATCTAATAGAAGCAATAGCTTATACTTCAAATCTTACAAATAAAATATCAAGACAAAATGATAAAGTTAACATGACTTATACACTAGGATTAGTACCAGTAGAATATAATAACTACAAATATAATTTATTAGATACTCCTGGATATTTTGATTTCTGTGGTGAAGTTATATCATCTCTTACTGCAAGTGATGCAGCTATAATTGTAATAGATGCTACTACAGATATTCAAGTTGGTACAGAAAGGTCTTTAGAGTTAACACAAGATATTCCTAAGATAATGTTTATAAATAAAATAGATAATGAAAAATCAAGATATAAAGATACATTAGAAATGTTAAGAAATCAATATGGAAATAAAATAGTACCTATGATAATACCTATATACAAGGATAAAAAATTTATTAAGCTACATAATATATTTGAGAATATAGATGGGCTAGATGGTGAGTTCAAAGAAGAAGCTATGAGTGTAAAAGAAGCTCTAATGGAACTTATAGCAGAAACTGATGATGAGATACTAGATAAGTATTTTAGTGGAGAAGAATTAGATGCACAAGATATACAAAAAGGATTGATTATAGGTATACAAAGAGGAGATATAATACCAGTAATCTGTGGTTCCACGTTAAACAATATAGGAACTACAGAAATATTAGATACAGTATCTAAATATTTAGAGCCTAAGTTCTTAAGTAAAGATGCTATATTTAAAGGTTTTGTATTTAAAACAGTGGTAGACCCATTCATTGGTAAAATATCATATCTAAAAATTACTCAAGGTGAAATAAAGAAGGATGATGAGATATTTAATATAAATAAATCAAGTAAAGAAAAAATATCTAATTTATATACTATGAAAAATAAAGAATTATTAGAAATTGATAAGGCTAAGTGCGGAGATATAGTTATAGTAACAAAGTCTAATAGTTTACAAACAGGAGATACTATATCATTAAACAGAGATGATGAAGCTATGTCATCAATTCAATTCCCTAAACCTCAAATATACTTTGCAATAACTCCAAAAAATAAAGGTGATGAAGAAAAAGTAAGTGCTACTTTAAATAAGATAGTAGATGAAGATCCAACTATAGATTGGCATAGAAATTCAGAAACAAAACAGGTTCTTATAGGGGGACAAGGTGAGCTTCACATAAATATTGTAAAAGATAAGATGAAAGAGAAGTTTGGTGTAGATGTTAATTTAGAAGATCTTAAAGTAGCATATAGAGAAACTGTGAAAGGAAAAGCTGATGTTCAAGGAAAACATAAAAAACAATCAGGTGGTCACGGTCAATATGGAGATGTAAAAATAAAATTTGAAAGAAGCAAGAAGGATTTTGAATTTACAGAAGAAATCTTTGGAGGATCTGTACCTAAACAGTATGTACCAGCAGTAGAAAAAGGTTTAAAGGATTCTATGTTAAAAGGAGTGTTAGCAGGATTTCCGGTTACCAATATAAAGGCTACTCTTTATGATGGTTCATATCATGATGTTGACTCATCAGAGATGGCATTTAAAATGGCAGCAAGTTTAGCATTTAAAAAAGGTATGGAAGAAGCACAACCAGTTTTATTAGAGCCTATAATGAGCCTAAAAATAACAATACCTGAAGAGTATATGGGTGATGTTATGGGAGATATAAATAAAAGAAGAGGAAAAATATTAGGTATGGAACCATTAGGAAAAGGAAAACAATTAATATATGCACAGGCACCTCAAGCTGAAACTTTTAAATATGCTATAGATTTAAGATCTATGACTCAAGGCAGAGGATATTTTGAGATGGAAATTGAGAAATATGATGAAGTTCCTTACCAAATAGCACAAAAAATAATAGCACAGGCTAATAGAAATAGATAAATAATAAAAGGGGGCCATCAAAATTAATGATAGCCCCTTTTTTCAATTTAAGTCATAAATTTAGAAGAAGTTAATATAATACTGTTGATGGAACTTATTTATTATAATTAACTTGTTGTGTTGGCTAGATATAATCATTGCAAATAATAAATTCTATCAATCTATACTTTGCTGGCTAAAAAACTTTATCTAGTAATTTCAATATACTTAGCAAAATAACTAGTAAAACAGATTATTTAATATTTAATATGAATATATCTTATATAAATTTTATAAAAAATAAATTTTTATAGTATAAACTTTACTGAAAAAATCATATAAATTATATTAATCCATAGTTAAAGCAAGTCAAATTTAACAGAAAGAGAATATAATACTATATTCAATAGAAGACAAGGTATTATGTGTACCTATTTCATAACTCAAAGATAAATTAAGAGCAAATATATTACAAAATATATAAATTGGCTTATTACATATAGATGAAAGTGCTTAAGAATTTAATATACAAAATACAGATAAACTAGAAGGAGTGATAGAGTATGTATTTTAGTAGATTTACACAGAAGTCTAAAAGAGTTATAGAGCTAAGTTTAGAATGTGCTAGGGAATTTGGTCATAATAGAGTTGATAGTGAACATTTATTATTGGGTTTATCAAAAGAAGGAGAAGGCGTAGCAGCTAGGGTATTGCTAAAATTAGGCATGACACCAAAGTATATAGAAGGGAAAATAATAGAGAAAAAGGGGATTATACCTATAGCGCCGATAGATTTAGTATTAAGTTCTAGAAATGAAGAGATATTAGAAATCTCAGGTATATTTGCAGATAAATTTAAATCTGAGTATATAGAGACTGAACATATTTTACTAGGTATACTTCAACAAGGAGAAGGTGTAGCTGTTGATATATTAAAAGAAGCATCTATAGATGAAAAAACTATAGTTGAATTAATTATTGACACTGTTGGATTAGATAGAATTACAGCAAATAAAGAGAGTAAGCCTCATTATCCAACTAAAACGCAAGTATCTTCAAAGATATTAGATAAGTATGGAAAAAACTTAACCTTAATAGCAAGTCAAAATAAAATTGACCCGGTAATAGGAAGAGAAAAAGAGATAGAGAGAGCTATACAAATATTAAGTAGAAGAACTAAAAATAATCCAGTATTTATTGGAGATCCAGGCGTTGGAAAAACATCTGTTGCTGAAGGGTTAGCTGCAAATATTGCAAGCGGAGATGTTCCAGATAACCTTGTTGGGAAGGTTTTGTATACTTTAGATATGGGCTCTATGTTAGCAGGAGCTAAGTATAGAGGTGAATTTGAAGAAAGAATAAAGCAAGTTGTAGATGAAGTAGTTAAGAATGGAAATATAATTTTATTTATAGATGAATTACACACAATAATAGGTGCAGGTTCGACTGGAGAAAGTACAATAGATGCATCTAATATATTAAAACCAGCATTATCAAGAGGAGATATACAAATTATAGGGGCCACAACAATAGATGAGTATAGAAAGCATATAGAAAAAGATTCTGCTTTAGAGAGAAGATTTCAACCCATTTTAATAACAGAACCGACAAAGGAAGAAACTATAAAGATACTAGAAGGATTGAGAGAAAAATATGAATCTCATCATAATGTAAAAATAACAGATGAAGCCATAGTAGCAGCAGTAGATTTATCTATAAGATATATAACTGATAGATTTTTACCAGATAAAGCAATAGATTTAATTGATGAATCAGCATCTAGAGTAAGATTAAGAGAGATTAATTTACAAAAAAGCTTATTAAGTCAAGAGAAATATATTTTAAGTAAAGAAATAAATAATGAGTTAAATAAAGATAATATAAACTTGGATACAAGTATGGAATCAAGTCAGGATATAGCAAATATTGAAGTAAGTAAAAAATCATATATAGGCGTAGTAACTAAAGAAATAATAGCTGAGGTTGTAGAGCTTTGGACTGGGGTACCAGTTAATCAAATAGTTGAAGAAGAAGCAGAAAGATTACTAAACTTAGAAGAAATATTACATGGTAGAGTAGTAGGTCAAGATCAGGCAGTAAAATCTATTTCTAGAGCAATAAGAAGATCTAGAGCAGGCCTTAAGGATCCTAAAAGACCAATAGGTTCATTTTTATTTTTAGGTCCGACTGGTGTAGGAAAAACAGAATTATGTAAAGCATTAGCGGAAGTTCAATTCGGTGATGAAAATCAAATAATAAGAATAGATATGTCTGAATATATGGAAAAACATGCAGTATCTAAATTAATAGGATCACCTCCAGGATATGTAGGATATAATGAGGGTGGCCAATTAACAGAAAAAGTGAGAAGAAATCCTTATTCTGTAGTATTATTTGATGAGATAGAAAAAGCTCATGAGGATGTGTTCAATATTCTATTACAAATATTAGATGATGGTAGATTGACAGATTCAAAAGGTCGTATGGTAGACTTTAAAAATACTATATTAATAATGACATCTAATGTTGGTGCTACTAAAATAAATAAAAATAAAGTATTAGGATTTGGCGCAAATAATGATAAAGACGAAGAGATGAAAAATCAATATGATAAAATGAAAGATAGCATAATGGGTGAGTTAAAGCAAAAATTTAAACCAGAGTTTTTAAATAGGATAGATGATATAATTGTATTCCATCCATTAAAAGAGAATCATATATATGAAATAGTAAAATTAATGACAAGAGAAGTAATTCAAAGATTAAAAAGTTTAAATATAGATTTAGAAATAAGTGAAGAAGCTGTAAAATTAATAGCTCAAGAAGGTCTAGATTTAGAGTATGGAGCAAGACCTTTAAAAAGGGCAATACAGAAAGAATTAGAGGATACATTATCTGAGGCAATATTAAAAGGTGATGTAAAAAAAGGTAGCAATGTTGTTGCTGAAATTGAAGGTAATAAAATAGTATATAAATGTAAAGTGTTATAAAACTAAATGAGGAGGAAACTCCTCATTTTTTAATTTCATAATACATTACATAATATACCAGAGATATGTTAAAATTAAATATACAATAGTAAATTAAGGGTGATTTGTAAATGGCAAAGATAAAAACGAAATATGTATGCCAAGAGTGCGGATACGAAACATCTAAATGGTTAGGTAAGTGTCCAGAGTGTACAAAATGGAATACATTAGTAGAAGAAATAGAACAAAAAGGGTCACATAAAGATGTATTTATTATAGATAAATCTTCATCGAGACCTGTAAATATAAATTCTATAGAAACAAAAGAAGAAGAAAGATTTTCAACATGTATAAATGAGTTAGATAGAGTGCTTGGAGGAGGAATAGTAAAAGGGTCTTTGGTATTAGTAGGAGGGGATCCAGGAATAGGAAAATCAACGCTTTTAATTCAAGTATCAAGTAATGTTGCAAACTCAGGGAAAAAAGTATTATATATATCAGGAGAAGAATCTGAATCTCAAATAAAAATGAGGGCTCAAAGATTAGGAATTAATTCTGATAATTTATATATTTTTGCAGAAAATAATTTAAGCTTAATAGAAGCTCAGTTAGATAATATAAAGCCTGAACTTATAATTCTTGATTCTATTCAAACTGTATATAGTCCAGAAATATCATCAGCACCAGGAACAGTTAGCCAAATAAAAGAAGGAACTTCTAAATTTATGAGAATATCCAAAAAAATGGGTATATCAACCTTTGTAGTTGGACATGTAACAAAAGAAGGATCTCTAGCTGGACCTAAATTATTAGAGCATATGGTTGATACCGTACTGTATTTTGAAGGAGAAAGATATAACACTTATAGATTAGTTAGAGCTGTTAAGAATAGATTTGGTTCAACTAATGAATTAGGAGTGTTTGAGATGAGAGATTTAGGTTTAGTAGAGCTTGAAAATCCTTCAAAAATACTTATATCAGAAAAACCAAAGGATGTAGCAGGTTCAGTTATAATATCTACAGTAGAAGGTACAAGACCGATGTTACTTGAAATGCAGGCTTTAGTATCACCAACAAGTTATGGTATACCAAAAAGAACGGCTACAGGTGTTGATTATAATAGAGTGGGTATGTTATTGGCTGTTTTAGAGAAAAGAGTAGGACTTCAAATCCAAAATCAAGATGTATACCTTAATATAGTAGGAGGGATAAAAATAAATGAACCTTCAATTGATTTAGGCATAGTAATAGCTATTGCATCCAGTTTCAGAAATGTTGCAGTTGATGAAACAATAGCAGTAGCAGGAGAAGTTGGACTTACGGGAGAAGTAAGAGCAGTAAACTTTATAGAAAAAAGAATAGCAGAGTGTAAAAAACTTGGCTTTACTAAAATGGTTATACCAAGAAATAATTATGAAGTGGTCAAAGATACTAAAGGTATAGAAATTTGGCCTGTAGATAATCTAAGACAAGCAATAAATATAGTATTAGGGGGGAATAAATAATAATGGAGGATTTCCTAAGTAATAAAACTCTTATACATGCATTAAAAATGATATCACCTGGAAGTCCGCTAAGACAAGGCTTAGATAATATATTGAAAGCTAAAACAGGAGGGCTTATAGTACTGGCAACAGGTGAAGAAATAATGGAAGTAGTAGATGGAGGATTTTGTATAAATGCAGAATACTCACCAGCATATATATATGAATTAGCTAAAATGGATGGCGCTATAGTTTTAAGTAGTGATACAAAGAAAATTCTTTTTGCTAATGCTCAACTTATGCCTGATTATTCAATACCAACATCAGAAACTGGGACTAGACATAGAACTGCAGAAAGAGTTGCTAGACAAACAGGGGCGATAGTTATTGCTATATCTCAAAGAAGAAACATAATCACAGTATATAGAGGAGATAAAAAATATGCGTTAGAAGATATATCTAAGATACTTACTAAGGCAAATCAGGCATTACAGACTCTTGAAAAATATAAATCTGTGTTGGATGAGGCTATAATAAACTTAAATGCTTTAGAGTTTAATGATTTAGTAACAATATATGATGTAGCGATAGTTATACAAAAAATAGAAATGGTAATGAGAATAACAAATATAATTGAAAAATATGTAATTGAGCTTGGCCAAGAAGGAACGCTAGTAAAAATGCAGTTAGAAGAGTTAATGGGGACAACGAAGATGGATCAAAAGCTTATTTTTAAGGATTACAGTAAAAGGAATGTAGAAATGTCAGAATTTAAGAAAAAGATTAAAACTCTTTCATCTGAAGATTTATTAGATTTAACTAATATGGCTAAATTATTAGGGCATAGTGGTTTTTCGGAAAATATGGACATGACTATAAAATCTAGAGGATATAGAATACTTAGTAAAATACATAGACTACCATCAGCTATAATAGAAAATTTAGTAAATTATTTTGATAATTTTCAAGAAATATTAAATGCGTCAATAGAAGAATTAGATGACGTTGAAGGAATAGGAGAAATAAGGGCAACTTATATTAAAAATGGACTTATAAAAATGAAACAGTTAGTTTTATTAGATAGGCATATATAAATAATAGTTACTACTTTGTGCTTGAACATATAAGGTATTATGGATTATAATAAGTAAATATCAATAAAACAATCAGGGGGTGAAATTTTGATACAAAAATTAGTAAGAGCGATGATAGGTATATTTGGTTTTGTTTTAGGATTTACCATATATTCATCATTAGCGAATACATTTCCAGTACTTTTATTTGGAATAGGAAAGAGTATTGTGTTGATATCAACAGTAATAGGTTTAATTATAGGAATTGTATTCTATATAATAGGACCTTGGCTGATAGACAAATTTAAATATATAGCTAAACTTATGGATAAGGAAATATCGAAATATCCTCAGACGGATATATTATTAGGAGCTATAGGACTTATAATAGGATTAGTCATAGCGTACTTATTAGGAGGTTTAATAAATTCAATACCTGTAGTAGGAGGAATTTTAACCTTTATTACATATGGATTCATGGGGTACTTAGGTATAAAAATAGCTTTAAAGAGCAAAGATGATTTATTTAATATAAGTAAACTATCTAGATTGGCACCATCAATGAAAGAAAAGAATGCTAAAAAAGAAGTAAATGGTATTCCACCAAAAGTATTAGATACTAGTGTTATAATAGATGGGAGAATAGCAGATATATGTAAAACAGGCTTTATAGAAGGAAAGCTTATAATACCTAAGTTTGTACTTGATGAATTACAACATATAGCTGATTCTTCAGATGACTTAAAAAGGGTTAGAGGAAGAAGAGGTCTTGATATATTAAATATAATTCAAAAGGAATTAGATATAGAAGTTGAAATAAGTGAAGCTAAATTTGATGATATTCCTGAAGTTGATAGCAAGTTATTAAAATTAGCTCAGGTTTTAGGTGGCAAGGTAGTTACTAATGACTATAATTTAAATAAAGTAGCTCAAGTCCAAGGAGTTGAAGTGTTAAATATAAATGAACTTGCTAATGCTATAAAACCAGTTGCAATACCTGGAGAAGAAATGATTGTTCAGGTTGTTAAAGAGGGTAAAGAACATAGTCAAGGTATAGCTTACCTAGATGATGGAACTATGATAGTTGTAGATGGAGGTAAAAAGCATATGGGTGAAACTATAAGAGTACTAGTTACATCAGTGTTACAAACTCCAGCAGGACGAATGATATTTGGAAAACCAAAAAACTAATAAATTTTAATGAATGTGTCTCATAATATAAATTATTTTATTTTGAGGCACTTTTCTTTTAATATAAGGATTTCAGTAATTAATAAGAGGTGAAAATATGAATGGTGTTGTCATAGTAGCTGCAGGAACAGGCAGTAGAATGAATATGGGAATTAATAAACAATTTATAAAACTTGAAGGAAAAGAAATTATAGCTTATACAATTGAAAAATTTTATAATAATTCAAATATAGAAGATATAGTGGTTGTTGTAAAAGAAGATGAATCTGATTTCTTTAAAAAAGAGATACTAGATAAATATAATTTTAAAAATATTAAGATTGCTTATGGCGGAAAAGAAAGACAAGACTCTGTATACAATGGATTAAAGTTATTAGATAAAAAATGTCATGTTGTATTAATTCATGATGGAGCTAGACCTTTTGTATCTGATAAAATTATAGATAATTGTATTGAAGAGGCAAAAAATCATAAAGCTGTAGTTGTAGGAGTGCCAGTCAAGGATACTATAAAGGTTATAGATAAGGATAAATATATAGTAGATACACCAAATAGAAGTGTATTATGGGCAGTTCAAACTCCTCAGACATTTGATTATAATATACTTATAGATTCTTATAAAGACGCATTTAAAAATGGATTTTATGGTACTGATGATGCGATGCTAGTAGAGAGAATCGGATATAAGGTTAAAATGGTAGAAGGGTCATACAATAATATAAAAATAACGACGCAAGAAGATTTAAACATTGGAAGTCAAATATTAAGCGTTCAAGATTAATAGGAGGATAATTATGAGAGTAGGATTAGGATATGACGTACATAAATTAGTAGAAGGAAGAAAGTTAATAATAGGAGGGATCGATGTTCCACATGAAAAAGGATTATTAGGTCATTCCGATGCAGATGTATTAATACATGCTGTAATGGATTCTATATTAGGTGCATTGGCTTTAGGTGATATAGGTAAGCATTTCCCAGATACAGATGAGAAGTATAAAGGTGCAGATAGTATGAAACTATTAGAGTTTGTATATAATTTAATTAATGAAAAAGGATATGGTATAGGTAATATAGATTGTACTATAATAGCCCAAAGTCCTAAAATGGCTCCTCATATACAAAATATGAGAGAAAATATTGCTAAAGTCTTAAATACTTCAATAGAGAATATAAATGTAAAAGCAACAACAGAAGAAGGACTTGGATTTACTGGAGCAAAAGAAGGTATAGCAGCTCAAAGTATTTGTTTATTAGTTAAAGTTGACAAGTAATATTAAATAATATAATATTAGTAAATAAGATAAAGAATAATATAGTAATATTACAATATAGATTGTACATACTATACATAAATAGTAAATTATAAGCAATGATTAAGAAATAGTAAAAGATGAAATCTTTACAGAGAGGAAACGGTGGTGAAAGTTTCTAAGAAGAAGTCTTTGAACCAGTCTTTTAGCTTAAAAACGGTAAAAAGTTTTTACGGTAGGGACCGTTATATCCCATAAAGAGAGTCTTTGGGCTAATTAGAGTGGTACCGCGGAAATTAAACCTTTCGTCTCTATACATAAGTATAGAGTCGGAAGGTTTTTTTGTGGAAAAATTTTACTATTAAAAATAAAAGATATAAATACAGGAGGAAATGTAATATGAAAATGTCAAAAATGTTTATGCCAACATTAAGAGAAGTACCAGCTGATGCAGAAATAACAAGTCATCAATTAATGTTAAGAGCTGGTATGATAAGAAAGATGGCATCAGGAGTGTATAACCAATTACCTATGGGTATAAGAGTTTTCAATAAAATACAAGATATAATAAGAGAAGAGTTAAATGAAAAAGGATGTCAAGAAATACTTTGTTCAGCTCTTATACCAGCAGAACTTTGGAAAGAGTCTGGTAGATGGGATGTAATGGGAGCAGAAATGATGAGATTAAAAGATAGAAATGATAGAGATTTTTGTCTTGGGCCAACTCATGAAGAAGTATTCACAGATTTAATAAAGCAAGAAATAACTTCTTATAAACAATTACCATTAAACTTATATCAAATACAAGTTAAGTATAGAGATGAAAGAAGACCTAGATTTGGTGTAATGAGAACTAGATCTTTCACAATGAAAGATGCGTATAGTTTTGATACAGATGAGGCAGGATTAGATAAGTCATACCAAGATATGTTTGATGCATATACAAACATATTTGCAAGATGTGGATTAGATAATAGCCCAGTACAAGCAGATACAGGAGCTATAGGTGGTTCGGTTTCAGCTGAGTTCATGGTTAAATCAGAAGTTGGAGAAGATGAAATAGTATTCTGTAGCGGATGTGATTATGCAGCAAACATGGAAAAAGCAGTAGCTGTAGTAGCAGAACCTTCAACTGAAGAAATGAAAGAATTAAAAGAAGTACATACTCCAGGTGTACACACTATAGAAGAATTAGAAAACTTCTTTAAATTATCAGCTGATAAGTTTGCAAAAACTTTAGTATATGTTGCAGATGGAAAAACAGTAGTAGTAGTAGTAAGAGGAGACAGAGAAGTTAACGAAACTAAAGTAGGAAATGCTGTAGGTGGAGTTGTTGAGTTCGAACTTGCTAACGAAGAAGTAGTAAAAGCTGTAACTAATGCAGAAATAGGATTTGCAGGACCAATAGGAATAAAAGCTGACTATGTATTAATAGATAACGAAGTAGCTAATGCTAGAAACTTAATAATAGGAGCTAACAAAACTGAGTACCATATAGAAAATGCTAACTACGGAAGAGACTTCGAAGGAACAGTAGGAGACTTTAGAAACGTAACTGAGCAAGATAAGTGTACTAAGTGTGGAAGTCACTTTGAAATAGCTAGAGGGGTAGAAGTTGGACATATATTCAAGTTAGGGACTAAGTACTCTGAAGCTATGGGATGTAACTTCATAGATAAAGATGGTAAATCTAAGCCAGTAGTAATGGGATGTTACGGAATAGGTGTAGAAAGAACTGCTGCAGCTATAATAGAGCAACATCATGATGAAAATGGTATAACATGGCCTTTAGCAATAGCTCCATATCATGTTGTAGTTGTACCTGTTAACATAAAGAAAGAAGAACATATGGAAGTTGCTGAAAAGATATATAATGACTTACAAGCTATGGGTGTAGAAGTATTATTAGACGACAGAGATGAAAGAGCTGGAGTTAAGTTTAAAGATAGTGAACTTATAGGTATACCAATGAGAATAACTGTTGGTAAAGATATAGTAGATGGAAAAGTAGAATTCAAATTAAGAAAGTCTGAAGAAAAAGAAGTAATATCTTTAGATGAGATAAAATCAAGAGTTGAAGCTGAATTTGTAAAAAATAACGTAAAGTTAGGATAATTGCAAAATAACTAAATAGTATATATAATCCACGAACTTATTAACATTTTAAGTTAAAATGTGGATATATATACTATTTTAATTTTTAGAAAAAGCGAGTTATTAACAGATTATCTGGATAACATATAAATTGTATTTTTAGCAACGGATGTATCCGTAGAGGAAGCAAGAATATATCGTTGGCGAAATGAAGTACTTCGCCGACTCGTCGCTTAAGTGAAGTGAATTTTTTATATTATTTGGATAAAATAACATTACAATAAAGGCTTATTTTGATATTATAGATACGTATATATATTTATAGGAGGTAAAGACATGAGTGTAAAAGTAAGATTTGCTCCAAGTCCAACTGGATTTGTACATATAGGTAGTTTAAGAACTGCTTTATACAACTACTTATTTGCAAAGAGAATGGGTGGAGAATATTTATTAAGAGTAGAAGATACAGACCAAACAAGATTAGTTGAAGGTGCAATAGAAAACATGCTTCAAGCTATGAAATGGGCTGGTGTTAACCATACTGAAGGTGTTATGTTAGATGAAAATGGGAATATAGTTCAAAAAGGTGAGAACGGTCCTTACATACAATCTGAAAGATTAGATATATACAAAAAATATATACAAGAATTATTAGATAGTGGAAAAGCTTACTACTGCTTCTGTACAAAAGAAAGATTAGATGAAGTAAGAGAAAAGCAAAAAGAAGCTGGAGAAACTCCAAGGTATGATGGTCACTGTAGAGACCTTACGGAAGAAGAAGTACAAGCTAAAATAGCTGCGGGAGAACCATACGTTATAAGACTAAGATTACCAGAAAATCACGTTATAAAGTTCAATGACTTAGTTAGAGGAGAAACAGAATTTAATACTAATGACTTAGATGATCAAGTATTAATAAAAACTGATGGATTCCCAACATATCATTTTGCTGTAGTTGTTGATGATCATTTAATGGAAATAACTCATGTTATAAGAGGAGAAGAATGGGTTTCTTCAACTCCAAAGCATGTTTATTTATATGAAGCATTTGGATGGGAGCCTGTGACATTTGTACATTTACCAAATATACTTAATAAGGAAAAGAAAAAGTTAAGTAAGAGACATGGTGATGTTGCTGTTGAAGACTTCAAGAAAAAAGGATACTTACCAGAAGGATTAGTAAACTATGTTGCATTAGTTGGATGGTCTCCAGAAGATAACCAAGAAATATTCTCTATGGAAGAATTAGAAAATGCATTTTCTATAGATAGGGTATCTAAGAGTGGTGGAGTATTTGATACAGAAAAGTTAAATTGGGTTAACCAACATTATATAAAAGATGCAGATGATAGTTATTTAACAGATTTAGCTATACCATTTTTAGTTGAATCAGGATTTATAACAGAAGAAGAAGCTGAAACTAAATATGAATTCATAAAGGGTATGGTATCAGTTCTTAAAGAAAAATTACAATATGTAAAAGAAATAACTGAACATGCTAATATATTCTTTGGAGACACTGTTGAGTTAGAAACTGAAGAATGTAGAGAATTCTTAAACTTAGAGCACATACCAACTTTAATAGATGCATTAGAAGCAAAAGTAGAAGCTGCTGAAGTAGTAGATGAAGCCTTTGTAAAAGCTATGTTTAAAGAAATACAAAAAGAACATGGTATAAAAGGGAAGAATTTATTCATGGGATCAAGAATAATATTAACTGGTCAAATGCATGGACCAGATCTTCCAAAAACTATGGAAGTTCTAGGAAAAGAAACTTGCTTAAATAGAATAAAATATGTAAAAAATAATGTTTTATAGTATATAAAAAGTCCACTAATTTTAAGTGGGCTTTTTTACGCTTAAGTATATTATAATACTTAAAAAATGTGGATAAATTCTGAATGTAAGTAATATCAATATATCTAAAATCGATTAATATGTTAATTCAAAGAATTAGTTAGGATGTAGTGTTGTCGATATAAGTGTGATAAGTAAATTTTATTTATGTAGTTATTTGATGAAAAGATATGGGTATACTTACAAAGGAGTTTTTTCTAAATAAAAGTAATATATTAAGATGTGTAGATTGAGTATAACTTTAGGTAACGTAATTGTAGGGAGGATAAAATAATGGGAGTTGAGGAAGTAAAAGAGGAGTTAAAGAAATTATGCACTGATTATTTAAATATATTACAACAATTAAAGAATGAAGACCTAATAAGTGAAGAAACTTTTAAAAGATGTAGTATAAATAAGAAGTCTTTTTTAGATGAATAGGAAATAATATTTAAATAAAGATAATTTTTTATGCTAAGGATATAATAGTAATACTATTAATTAAATAAATTTTAAATTATAATATAGTATATAAATATTCATGGTAAGATATAACAATATAGTGAGGTGATAAGTATGAAATTATATAATACATTAACTAGAACAAAAGAAGAATTTATACCATTAGAAGAAGGTAAAGTAAAAATGTATGTATGTGGACCGACAGTATACAATTATATACATATAGGAAACGCTAGACCTTTTATAATGTTTGATACTTTAAGAAGATATTTACAATACAAAGGATACGATGTAACTTTTGTTCAAAACTTTACAGATGTAGATGATAAAATAATAAAAAGGGGACACGAAGAAGGCATAAGTCCTGAAGAGGTAGCTAATAAGTATATAGATGAGTACTTTGTAGATGCTGATGGTCTTGGAATAAAAAGAGCAGATGTTCATCCGAGAGTTACAGATAATATACAACAAATAATAGATTTTGTTAAAGACTTAGAGGATAAAGGGTATGCTTATGAAGTAAACGGAGATGTTTACTTTGATACTAAGAAGTTTGAAGGATATGGAAAACTTTCTAAACAAAATCAAGATGAGTTAGAAGCAGGGGCGAGAATAGAAGTAAATGGTCAAAAAAGACATCCAATGGATTTCGTTTTATGGAAGTCTAAAAAAGAAGGTGAACCAGGTTGGAATAGTCCTTGGGGCGAAGGTAGACCAGGATGGCATATAGAATGTTCAGTTATGTCTAATAGATACTTAGGTGAAACTATAGATATACATGCTGGAGGTCAGGACTTAGCATTCCCTCATCATGAGAATGAAATAGCTCAAAGTGAAGCTAGAAGTGGAAAAACATTCTCTAATTACTGGGTTCACAACGGATATATAAATATAAACAATGAAAAAATGAGTAAGTCAAAAGGAAATTTCTTCACAGTAAGAGATATATCTAAGCAATATGATTTAGAAATAGTAAGATTCTTTATGTTATCAGCTCATTATAGAAACCCTGTTAACTTCAGTGATGAAATGCTTAATCAAGCAAAAGCAGGACTTGAAAGACTTTATAATGCAAAAGAAAAATTAGAATTTACAATAAGTAATCTATCAGAATCTTCTATAAAAGATGAAGAAAAAGAATTAATAGGTGAATTAGAATCTTATAAGACTAAGTTTATAAATGCTATGGAAGATGATTTAAATACAGCAGATGCAGTAAGTTCTATTTTTGAATTATCAAAGTTTATAAATACGAATGTAAATGAAACATCTTCAGTAGAATTTGCTAAGATGTGCTTAGATAAATTTAATGAATTGACTGGAGTTTTAAATATAGTAAATAAGAAAAATGATGATATCTTAGACAAAGACATAGAAGAGCTAATACAAAAAAGAGCAGATGCTAAAAAAAATAAAGACTTTAAATTAGCAGATGATATAAGACAAGAATTACTAGATAAAGGTATAGTCTTAGAAGATACGAGACAAGGAACGAAGTGGAAGAGAGCATAAATATGAATAGAACAGAATTAATAACTATGTCTCCATTAGTATTAGCATATCTAGGCGATACAGTTTTTGAATCGCATATAAGAGAGTACTTAATAACTAAAAATATAAATAAAAAAGTTAATGATCTTCATAAATCAGCAGTAAAATATGTAAATGCTAAGGCTCAAGCTACTATAATACACAATATAGAAGATCAATTAACAGAAGATGAACTAAGAATTTATAAAAGGGGAAGGAATCAGAAATCTCATACGTCCCCTAAAAATGCAGATATTATAGATTATAAGCACGCGACAGGGTTTGAAGCTTTAATTGGATATTTATATCTAGATAAAAACTATAAAAGGCTAGAGTATATAATATCGGAAGGCATAAAGATTGTTGAAGCGAATATGTAATTATGGAAAGTATTGCTATATAAAGCAATACTTTTCTACATTTTTATACGAATTATAAGATTTTAATGTATAATATTTATAAAATAAGTTAAGGGAGGAACTAGGAATGAAGGTAAAAATATTATCTCATACACCAGAGCCAGAGAAAGTTATATCAATGGCTGCAAAATTATGTTATTCAGCAGTTGGAGTTGATCAAATAGAGGATAATTTAACGCCAGAGAGTATAGATAAATTTTTAAATATGCTAATAAGTATAGGACATGAATCCCCTCTAGAACATGTATCATTTACATTTGCAGTAGAGGGAATATCTAGAGCTTGTTCTCATCAAATAGTTAGACATCGTATAGCTAGTTATTCACAACAAAGTCAAAGATATGTTAAGTTAAATCAATTTGAATACATAATTCCTCACCATATAAATGAAATAGATGAGGCAAGAGAGCTATTCATAGAAACAATGAAAAAAGATCAAGAAGCTTATGATAAGCTTGTAGAAATATTATTTGAAAAACACTATAATAAATTAATAAAAAGTGGAAAAAATGAGAAAGAAGCGAAAAGAAGTGCAGAAAAGCAAGCGATAGAAGATGCTAGATATGTTTTTCCTAATGCTTGTGAGACAAAAATGGTATTTACTATGAATGTAAGAAGTTTATATAATTTCTTAAACCATAGATGTTGTGAAAGAGCACAATGGGAAATAAGAGAACTATCTATAGAAATGTTAAGACAATTAAAGCAAGTAGCTCCGATATTATTTAGAAATATGGGACCAAACTGTGTTCAAGGACCATGTCCAGAAGGTAACATGACTTGTGGTAAAATAGTTGAAATAAGAGAAAAATTTAAAAATTTATAGGCGGTGGAAAGTTTGGCAACAATAGAAGGAAGAAATCCTGTAATAGAAGCAATAAAAAATGACAGAGAAATAGATAAAATAATGATAGCGAATTCGGCTAAAGAAGGTTCTATTAAAAAAATAATAGGCATGGCTAAAGAAAAAAATATAGTAATACAGTATGTAGATAAACATAAATTAGATGAAGTAAGTACTAGCCACTCTCATCAAGGTGTTATAGCTCAAGTAAGTGAGTATAAATACTGGGAGTTAGATGAATTAATAGAAAGTGTTAAAGCTAAAAATGAAGATCCATTCTTCATAATATTAGACGAGATAACAGATCCTCATAATCTTGGATCTATAATAAGAACAGCTGATGCAGTTGGAGCTCATGGAGTTATAATACCTAAAAGAAGGTCAGTACATATAACACCTGTAGTAGCTAAAGCATCTGCAGGTGCAGTGGAATATGTTCCTGTTTGTAAGGTTACTAATATAGTTAACACTATAAAAAAATTAAAAGATGAAGGTTTATGGATAGCTGCGGCTGATATGGATGGTCAGACATTCTATGAACAAAATCTTACAGGAGCACTTGGATTAGTTATAGGTAGTGAAGGGTTTGGGATATCTAGATTAGTTAAGCAAAATTGTGACTTTACTGTTAAGATGCCTATGATAGGAAATGTAACATCGTTAAATGCCTCAGTAGCTGCAGGAATTCTGTTATATGAGATATTTAAACAAAGAACAGGTAATAAGTAAGTTGATGAGAAGAAATAAAAAAGACTATTTAATAGTAGATGGTTATAATATTATAAATGCCTGGGATGAACTTAAGGATATATCTATAACAGACTTAGAGCATGCCAGAGAAAAATTGATTGATGCAATAATCGAATATGCTGAATTTACAGGAAGACTAGGTATAATAGTTTTTGATGCCTATAACATAAAAAGTTGTAAAGAAAAAATAGAAAAAAGAAAAAATATAACTATTGTTTATACAAAAGAACATCAAACTGCAGATAGTTATATAGAGAAGTTTATAGGAACTTTATCTAAGTATGATGACGTAAAAGTTGCTACTAACGACTATGCAGAACAACAAATCGTATTAGGTAAAGGAGCTAGTAGAATAACTTCTCGAGAATTAAAATTAGACTTAGAAAATGCAAAATCTAAGATAAAAGAAAAAAATACTAGCAGCTATAAAAAAATTCAACGAAATTGGTTGGAAGATAGGTTAGATAAGGAAACATTGTCGAAACTTGAGAACATTCGTAGAAACCGTTGAAAATACTAAATTTATTAGATTATAATAAAGCTATTAAAATGTTTAATGGGGGAGAAAAACATGTTAGTAGCGAATGATGAATTTTATGCATCAATAGATAAATGTCAGCAAGATGAATATGATATAGTATTAAAAGCAAGTAAAGGGGATAAAATAGCATTAGAATATATTATAAAAAAATATAAAAATTTTGTAAAAGCAAAAGCAAAGTCATATTTTTTAATAGGAGCAGATAAAGAAGATATAATTCAAGAGGGAATGATAGGCCTATATAAAGCGGTTAGAGACTTTGACGCGAGTAAAACAAACTCTTTTAAAGGATTTGCTGATATTTGTATAACTAGACAAATAATAACAGCAATAAAAACGGCAACAAGACAAAAGCATATACCTCTTAATTCGTATATATCTTTAAATAAACCTGTATATGATGAAGAATCAGAAAGAACACTTTTGGATATAATTGCAACTAGTATAGTTACAGATCCAGAAGAACTTATAATAAGCAAGGAAGAGCTAAAACACATAGAATCAAAGATGAATGAATTGCTAAGTGAGTTAGAATTACAAGTTGTAGAATACTACTTAAATGGTAAGTCATATCAATACATAGCGGACAAGCTTCAAAGAGATGTAAAATCAATAGATAATGCACTTCAAAGAGTAAAGAGAAAATTGGAAAAACATCTTGAAAACAGAAATGATTAATAGTAAAATACTTACCATAAGCTTATTATAAGCGTAATAAATTAAAAATATTAATCAAGGAGGTACTTCAAAATGGCTAAAGCTAAATTTGAAAGAAATAAACCACACGTTAATATAGGAACAATAGGACACGTTGACCACGGTAAAACTACATTAACAGCTGCAATAACAAAAACATTACACGAGAGATATCAATTAGGAGAAGCAGTAGACTTCGCTAACATAGATAAAGCTCCAGAAGAAAGAGAAAGAGGTATAACAATATCAACAGCTCACGTTGAGTACGAAACTCCAAACAGACACTACGCTCACGTTGACTGCCCAGGACATGCTGACTACGTTAAGAACATGATAACAGGTGCTGCTCAAATGGACGGTGCTATATTAGTTTGTTCAGCAACAGATGGACCAATGCCTCAAACAAGAGAGCATATATTATTATCAAGACAAGTTGGTGTACCATACATAGTAGTATTCTTAAACAAGTGTGATATGGTAGACGACGAAGAATTATTAGAGTTAGTTGAAATGGAAGTAAGAGACTTATTAAATGAGTACGAATTCCCAGGAGATGACACTCCAATAATAAGAGGATCTGCATTAATGGCATTAGAAAACCCAGCTTCTGAGTGGGGAGACAAAATAGTAGAATTATTCGAGCAAATAGATGCTTATATACCAGAACCAGAAAGAGATGTTGATAAGAACTTCTTAATGCCAGTAGAAGACGTATTCTCTATAACAGGAAGAGGAACAGTTGCTACAGGTAGAGTTGAAAGAGGAGTATTAAAGGTTCAAGACGAAGTTGAAATAGTAGGATTAGCAGAAGAACCAAGAAAAGTTGTAGTAACAGGAGTAGAAATGTTCAGAAAGTTATTAGACCAAGCACAAGCTGGAGATAACATAGGAGCATTAATAAGAGGTGTACAAAGAAATGAAATAGAAAGAGGACAAGTTATGGCGAAGCCAGGAACAGTTAAGCCTCACACTAAGTTCATGGCAGAAGTATACGTTCTTAAAAAAGAAGAAGGTGGAAGACACACTCCATTCTTCGATGGATACAGACCACAATTCTACTTCAGAACAACAGACGTTACAGGAGCATGTAAGTTACCAGAAGGTATAGAAATGGTTATGCCAGGAGATAACGTAACAATGGCAGTTGAGTTAATAAACTCAATAGCAATAGAAGAAGGATTAAGATTCGCAATAAGAGAAGGTGGAAGAACAGTAGCATCAGGAGTTGTTGCTTCTATAGTTGAATAATCTTCTTTGATTGGATTAATCAATAGATAAAAAGAGAGGAGTATTACTCCTCTTTTTTATCATGGAATCTACAAAAACATTGACACGACTATTATTTTATGATAACTTATACAAGGTAATGATTCAGATTCAGGAAGGTGATAATACCTCAATAATATAAGTTAAGGTGTTATTTAACTATATATATTATTATATTAATAAAGTTGGAGGTGTAGCAGATGAGAGTTAAAGTAACTTTAGCATGTACAGAGTGTAAGCAAAGAAACTACAACACTACTAAAAACAAGAAAACTAACCCAGACAGAATAGAATTAAACAAATACTGTAAATTCTGTAAGAAACATACAGCTCATAAAGAAACAAAATAGTTTTATTTAAGGATGTGAGTGTAAAGTGGCTGTCCAGGCAAATCAAGGCACAGAAACTAAGAAAAAATTTAGTTTATTCTCTTATATAAGAGAAACTAAACAAGAATTAAAAAGAGTTTCGTGGCCTACAAAAAAAGAATTACTTAAAAACACAGGTGTGGTTTTAACTGTAGTTACTTCAGCTACTATATTAGTGTGGGCTTTAG
The DNA here is from genome assembly GCF_900015215.1 of Romboutsia ilealis. Lineage (NCBI taxonomy): Bacteria > Bacillati > Bacillota > Clostridia > Peptostreptococcales > Peptostreptococcaceae > Romboutsia > Romboutsia ilealis. The sequence continues at coordinate 2,533,586 of NZ_LN555523.1, forward strand.
ATACTGGATTACAAGGTGCACTAGGGCTTATACTGAAATAGACGAAAGGGAGAAAACAATATGTCAGAATTACAAGAAGCAAGATGGTATGTTGTGCATACCTATTCAGGGCATGAAAATAAAGTTAAAGCTACGATAGAAAAAGCTGTAAAAACAAGAGGAATGGAAGACTATATAACACATTTAGTTGTTCCAACTGAAGATGTAGTTGAGACTACAAAAACAGGAAAAGAAAAAACTAGACAGCGTAAGGTATTTCCAAGTTATGTCTTAGTTAAAATGATAATCACTGATGAATCTTGGTATATCGTAAGAAATACTAAGGGTGTTACTGGATTCGTTGGACCAGGTTCAAAACCAGTGCCGTTAAGTGATGAAGAAGTAAAAGCTATGGGCATAGAAATAGATGTTCCGAAAGTAGTAAACTCAGATGTAGACTTAGAAATAGGTGATGCAGTAGAGGTTGCTAAAGGTCCTTTTAGTGGACAAGTAGGTACTGTTGAAGAAATAAACCTGGAAACAAGAGAAGCAAAAGTGTGTATAGATGCATTTGGCAAGAAGACTCTATTTGTAATAGAGTTTGAAAATATACAAAAAATATAATAAAATTTAGATAGAAAAATTTTGAGGAGGTGCGCTCAATGGCTAAAAAAGTTATAGGTCAAATAAAATTACAAATACCTGCAGGTAAGGCAACGCCAGCTCCACCAGTTGGGCCAGCGTTAGGACAACACGGTGTTAACATAATGGGATTCACTAAGGAGTTCAATGCTAAAACTGCAGATCAAGCAGGAATGATAATACCAGTTGTTATAACTGTATACCAAGATAGATCATTCTCATTCATAACAAAAACTCCTCCAGCTGCAGTATTATTAAAGAAAGCTGCTGGATTAGATACAGCTTCAGGAGAACCTAACAAGAAGAAAGTTGCTACTTTATCTTCTGCTAAGGTAAGAGAAATAGCTGAATTAAAAATGCCTGACTTAAATGCTGCATCAGTAGAAGCTGCTATGAGTATGATAGCTGGTACTGCAAGAAGTATGGGTATCGTTGTAGAAGACTAATTTTAAAAAAATTAGACACTTCATATAGAAGTGGGAGGCTGAAAAGCCGAATATAACCACAAGGAGGAAAATAAAATGGCAAAGAAAAGTAAAAAATACGTAGAAGCGTTAAATAAAATAGATAGAACAAGATTATATGATGCTACAGAAGCTTTATCTTTAGTTGCAGAAGTTGCTACAGCTAAATTCGACGAAACTGTTGAAGCTCATATAAAATTAGGTGTTGACTCAAGACATGCTGATCAACAAGTTAGAGGTGCGGTTGTATTACCACACGGAACTGGTAAAACTAAGAGAGTTTTAGTTTTCGCTAAAGGAGCAAAAGCTGCTGAAGCTGAAGCTGCTGGAGCTGACTTTGTAGGAGCTGAAGAATTAGTTCAAAAAATACAAGGTGAAAACTGGTTCGAATTCGATGTAGTTGTTGCTACTCCAGACATGATGGGTGTAGTAGGTAGATTAGGTAGAGTATTAGGACCTAAAGGTTTAATGCCAAACCCTAAGTCAGGAACTGTTACTTTCGATGTAGCTAAAGCTATAGACGAAATAAAAGCAGGTAAAGTAGAATACAGATTAGATAAAACAAATATAATACACGTTCCAGTAGGAAAAGTATCATTTGGTGGAGAAAAGTTAGCTGAAAACTTTGCTGCATTAATGGATGCTATAGTTAAGGCTAAGCCAGCTGCTGCTAAAGGACAATACTTAAGAAGTGTAACAGTAGCGTCTACTATGGGACCTGGTGTTAAAATAAACCCTGCTAAAATAGCAGAATAATAAAATTGTTGACAAGCAAAAACAAAAATGTTAATATAACAATTGTTGATATAAAAAAGAATAGATTTGCCGTAGACAGTAGGTGCTAAAAGCTTAATTTCCTACCGAGGTTTTAGATAAATTGAAATTACTAAAGCTTTTGTTGTCTTATTTTGCCATCAAAAGCTTTTTTAAATGAGATTGCGGCGAATACTAAACCTTATTAGGTGAAGGAGGTGCACATCTATATGAGAAAAGCTATAGAACTTAAATCACAAGTTGTTTCTGAAATAGTTGAAAAATTAGAAAAATCATCATCTGCTATAGTTGTTGATTACAAAGGATTAACAGTTGAAGAGGTAACTGAATTAAGAAAGAAAATGAGAGAAGCTGGTGTTGAATACAAAGTATACAAAAACACTTTAGTTAGAAAAGCTGCTAAAGAAGTTGGTATAGAACAATTCAATGACGAGTTATTAGTTGGAACTAATGCAATAGCATTCGGATACGAAGATCCAGTTGCTCCAGCTAGAATATTAAAGGAATTCATGGATTCTCATCCAAAAATGCAATTAAAAATGGGTGTAGTAGAAGGTGAATTCTACAACGAATCTCAAATAGTTGAGTTCGCTAACATACCATCAAGAGAAGTTCTTCTTGCTAAGTTACTTGGAAGCTTAAAGGCTCCAATGTCAAACTTCGCATACTTAATAGATGCTTTAATAAAGAAACAAGAAGGACAAGAAGCTTAATTGTCAATTTAGAAAAGTTAGATATTGTAATATAATAACTTAAAAATAAAATTATTGAAAAAAATTCGGAGGTGCTAAAAATGACAATAGAACAAATATTAGAAGCTATAGAAAACATGAAAGTTTTAGAATTAAATGAATTAGTTAAAGCTGCTGAAGAAAAATTCGGTGTATCTGCTTCAGCTCCAGTTATGATGGCTGGTGCAGTTGCTGGTGGAGCTGCTGAAGAAAAAACTGAATTCGACGTAGTATTAGCAAACGCTGGTGCTTCAAAAGTTGGAGTTATAAAAGCTGTTAGAGAAGTAACAGGATTAGGATTAAAAGAAGCTAAAGAAGTAGTTGATAACGCTCCTAAGACATTAAAAGAAGGTGTTTCTAAAGAAGAAGCTGACCAAATAAAAGAAAAATTAGAAGCTGCTGGAGCTAGCGTAGAAGTTAAGTAGTTTTCTTTCGAAAAGATGTCCTTAAGGACATCTTTTTTTATTTTTATAAAATTTAAATAAAACATGTATAAAAATAGAATTTTAGATTAAAATTATGTGCATAATAAATAATGCATATTTTGTGAAAAAGTATTAATTATAAAGGTTTACGTATAAGTTACATATTGAAAAAAGTTTATTGTTATGATAAAATTATTAGATGCGTTACAATGAACTATGGTTTTATTTTTAATTATTGAGAGGTGAAGACTGAATGCCACATCCTGTCACGATAGGTAAAAGGACTAGAATGAGCTTTTCTAAGATAAAGGAAATAGCTGACGTGCCAAATCTTATAGAACTACAAGTAGATTCTTATAAGTGGTTTATTGAAGAGGGTCTTAAAGAAGTATTTGATGATATTTCTCCGATAGAAGATTACACAGGTAATCTTATATTAGAATTCGTAGATTACTCTTTAGATGATAAGCCTAAATATGATATAGAAGAATGTAAAGATAGAGATGCTACATATTGTGCACCTCTAAAAGTAAAAGTAAGACTTATAAATAAGGAAACTGGAGAAATAAAAGAGCAAGAAGTATTCATGGGAGATTTCCCATTAATGACTGAAAAGGGTACTTTTGTTATCAACGGTGCAGAGAGAGTTATAGTAAGTCAATTAGTTAGATCTCCTGGAGTATATTATGCTCTAGAAAGAGATAAAACAGGGAAAAAGTTAATATCATCTACAGTTATACCAAACAGAGGTGCATGGTTAGAATATGAAACAGATTCAAATGATGTAATATCTGTTAGAGTTGATAGAACTAGAAAGCAACCAGTTACAGTTTTATTAAGAGCTCTAGGTATAGGTACAGATGCTGAAATAATCGAACTTTTAGGTGAAGATGAAAGATTAGCTGCAACTTTAGAAAAAGATAACACTAAAACAGTTGAAGAGGGTCTAATAGAAATATATAAGAAGCTAAGACCGGGCGAACCTCCAACAGTTGAAAGTGCATCTTCATTATTAAATGCATTATTCTTTGATGCGAAGAGATACGACCTAGCAAAAGTTGGTAGATATAAGTTTAATAAAAAGCTTGCTCTATGCTACAGAATAATGAACAAAATATCAGCTGAAGACGTAGTGAATTCTGAAACGGGAGAAGTATTTGTTAAAGCTGGTGAAAAAATAAGCTATGAAGTTGCTAAGGATATACAAAATGCAGGTATAAATGTAGTTACTTTATTAGTAGAAGATGAAAAAGTTGTTAAAGTTATAGGAAATAATTTTGTTGATATAAAATCACATGTTGATTTTGATATAGATGAATTAGAGATAAAAGAAAAAGTTCACTATCCGACTTTAAAAGAAATTTTAGAAACTTATAGTGATGAAGAAGAAATAAAAGAAGCTATTAAGTTCAGAATGAAAGAACTTATACCAAAGCATATATTATTAGATGATATAATAGCTTCTATAAATTATGAATTTAACTTATTCCATGATATTGGAAATATAGATGATATAGATCACTTAGGAAACAGAAGAATAAGATCTGTTGGTGAATTATTGCAGAACCAAGTTAGAATAGGTCTTTCTAGAATGGAAAGAGTTATAAAAGAAAGAATGACTGTTCAAGATATGGAAGCTATAACGCCACAAGCGTTAGTTAACATAAGACCAGTTTCTGCTGCGATAAAAGAGTTCTTTGGTAGTTCGCAGTTATCTCAGTTTATGGATCAAAACAACCCATTATCTGAGTTAACACACAAGAGAAGATTATCTGCATTAGGACCAGGAGGTCTTTCAAGAGAAAGAGCTGGATTCGAAGTGCGTGACGTTCATCATTCTCACTATGGAAGAATGTGTCCGATAGAGACGCCAGAAGGACCAAACATCGGTCTTATAAACTCATTATCTACTTATGCTAAAATAAATGAATTTGGATTTATAGAATCTCCTTATAGAAAAGTAGAGAAGGAAACTGGAAAAGTTACAAATGAAATACATTATTTAACTGCTGATGAAGAAGATTTATTCATAAGAGCTCAAGCAAATGAACCATTAGAAGAAGATGGTACTTTCGTAAATAAGAGAGTAGTATGCAGAACTAAAAATGGTGCTGTTGAACTAGTTCCAACTCATAGAGTTGATTATATGGATATATCTCCAAAACAAGTTGTTTCTATAGCAACTGCTATGATACCATTCTTAGAGAATGACGATGCCAACCGTGCTCTGATGGGAGCGAACATGCAACGTCAAGCAGTGCCTCTAGTTAGAAGAGAAGCACCAGTTATAGGTACAGGAGTTGAATATAGAGCAGCTAAAGACTCGGGTGCAGTTGTTGTTGCTAAGAACTCTGGTATAGCAGAGAGAGTAACAGCTGATGAAATAATAATAAAAAGAGAAGACGGAGTAAAAGATAGATACAAATTACTTAAGTTTAAACGTTCAAATGCAGGTACTTGTATAAATCAAGCTCCTATAATAAATAAAGGTGACCAAATAGAAAAGGGTGACGTTATAGCAGATGGACCAGCTACTGACCTTGGGGAAATAGCATTAGGTAGAAATATGTTCGTAGCGTTCATGACTTGGGAAGGTTACAACTACGAGGATGCTATCTTAATAAACGAAAAATTAGTTAAAGAAGATAGATTATCTACAATTCATATAGAAGAATATGAATGTGAAGCAAGAGATACTAAGCTTGGACCAGAGGAAATAACTAGAGATATACCTAACGTTGGAGAAAGTGCTATAAAGAACTTAGATGACAGAGGTATAATAAGAATAGGTGCTGAAGTAGATTCAGGAGATATATTAGTTGGTAAGGTAACTCCTAAAGGAGAAACTGAACTTACTGCTGAAGAAAGATTACTTCGTGCGATATTCGGAGAAAAAGCTAGAGAAGTTAGAGATACTTCACTTAAAGTTCCTCATGGTGAAGGTGGTATAATAGTAGACGTAAAAGTGTTTACTAGAGAAAATGGAGATGATTTATCTCCAGGAGTTAATGAACTTGTTAGATGTTATATAGCTCAAAAGAGAAAGATAAAAGTTGGAGATAAGATGGCCGGACGTCACGGTAATAAAGGGGTTATCTCAAGAATATTACCGCAAGAAGACATGCCGTTTACGGAAGATGGAACTCCGCTTGATATAGTTCTTAACCCGCAAGGTATACCGTCTCGTATGAACATCGGTCAGGTGTTAGAAGTTCATTTAGGACTTGCTGCTAAAGCTTTAGGATGGTATGTAGCTACATCTGTATTTGATGGAGCTAAAGAGTCAGATATAAGAAAAGCACTAGTGCAAGCTGGATACCCAGAAGATGGTAAATTAACTTTATATGATGGTAGAACGGGTGAAACTTTCGATAATAGAATAACGGTTGGATACATGTACATGTTAAAACTACATCACTTAGTTGATGATAAGTTACATGCGAGAAGTACAGGACCATACTCTTTAGTTACTCAACAACCATTAGGTGGTAAAGCACAATTTGGTGGACAAAGATTTGGAGAGATGGAAGTTTGGGCTCTAGAAGCATACGGGGCTGCTCACATACTTCAAGAAATACTTACTGTTAAATCGGATGATGTTGTAGGACGTGTTAGAGCGTACGAAGCTATAGTTAAAGGTGAGAATATACCTGAACCAGGAATACCAGAATCATTTAAGGTTCTTATAAAAGAACTTCAAAGTTTATGCTTAGATGTAAAAGTATTAACTGAAGAAGATCAAGAAATAGAAGTAAGAGAATCTTTAGATGCAGATGATACAGTTGAAGAGTTCGAATTAGATGTTGTAGATAACATAGATGAAGTAGAACAAAATCATATAATAGAAGAAATAGATGATGAATTCATTGAAAATGACGATGAAGAGATAGATAGTTTAGATTTTGAAGATGATGAAAACTTCGAAGAATTAAACTATGAAGATGAAGACTTTGATGTATAAATTTAATTAACGCAAATATCAAATAGAAGGGAGAGAACTCCTTGTTTGAATTAAACAATTTTGAGTCGATAAAAATAGCACTAGCTTCTCCAGAGAAAATAAGACAATGGTCTAGAGGAGAAGTAAAAAAACCTGAAACAATAAACTACCGTACACTAAAACCAGAAAAAGATGGTCTGTTCTGTGAGAGAATATTTGGACCTCAAAAAGACTGGGAATGTCACTGTGGTAAATACAGAAGAGTAAGATATAAAGGTGTAGTTTGTGATAGATGTGGAGTAGAAGTTACGAAATCTAAAGTAAGAAGAGAAAGAATGGGACATATAGAGCTAGCAGCTCCTATGTCTCATATCTGGTACTTCAAAGGTATACCAAGTAGAATGGGTCTTTTACTTGATATGTCTCCAAGATCTTTAGAAAAAATATTATACTTTGCTTCATATGTTGTAGTGGACCCAGGAGAAACTGGGTTAAATGAAAAGCAGCTTTTAACAGAAAAAGAATATAGAACTGCTGTTGATAAGTATGGATACAATACTTTCACGGTAGGTATGGGAGCTGAAGCTGTTAAGCAATTACTACAAAATATAGACCTAGAAAAAGAAAGCAAAGAATTAAGAGCTGACTTAAAAGATAGTACAGGTCAAAAAAGAGTTAGAACAATAAGAAGATTAGAAGTGGTAGAAGCATTTAAAAAGTCTGGAAATAAACCAGAGTGGATGATATTAGATGCGATACCAGTAATACCTCCAGATTTAAGACCGATGGTTCAACTTGATGGAGGAAGATTTGCAACTTCTGACTTAAATGATTTATATAGAAGAGTTATAAACAGAAATAACAGATTAAAGAGATTACTAGAACTTGGAGCTCCTGATATCATAGTAAGAAATGAAAAGAGAATGCTTCAAGAAGCAGTTGATGCTTTAATAGACAATGGTAGAAGAGGTAGACCTGTAACAGGACCTGGTAACAGACCGCTTAAGTCTTTATCGGATATGCTAAAAGGTAAGCAAGGACGTTTCCGTCAAAACTTACTTGGTAAGCGTGTTGACTACTCAGGACGTTCGGTTATAGTTGTTGGACCAGAACTTAAATTCTATCAATGTGGTCTTCCTAAGAAGATGGCTCTAGAATTATTCAAGCCATTTGTTATGGATAAATTAGTTAAAGAAGGTTTTGCACATAATATAAAGAGTGCTAAATCTATAGTAGAAAAAGTTAAACCAGAAGTATGGGATGTTTTAGAAGATGTTATAAAGAGTCATCCAGTTCTTCTTAACCGTGCGCCTACTCTTCATAGATTAGGTATACAGGCATTTGAACCAGTATTAGTTGAAGGAAAAGCTATAAAGCTACATCCACTTGTATGTACAGCATACAATGCCGACTTCGATGGTGACCAAATGGCGGTACACGTACCTTTATCAGTAGAAGCACAAGCAGAAGCTAGATTCTTAATGTTATCTGTAAATAATATACTTGCACCTAAAGATGGTACGCCGATAACTACGCCTTCTCAGGATATGGTTTTAGGATGTTACTATTTAACTATAGAAGCTCAAGGTGGCGAAAAGGGAACAGGAACAGTATTCAAAGACTTCAATGAAATGTTACTTGCTTATCAAAACCAAGCTGTTCAATTACACTCTTTAGTAAAAATGAGAGTAGTTCTTGAAGATGGAAGAAGTTCTATAGTAGAAAGTACAGTAGGTAGATTCATATTTAATGAAAATATACCTCAAGACTTAGGATTTGTAGATAGAAGTGTAGATCCATTTGGATTAGAAATAGACTTCTTAGTTGACAAAAAAGCTTTAGGTAAAATAATAGATAAGTGCTTTAGAAAGCATGGAAATACAGAAACTGCTGTATTACTTGACCATATAAAATCTCTAGGATTTAAATTCTCAACTAGAGGTGGTATAACAGTTGCGGTTGCTGATATGAAAATACCAGAAGCTAAAAAAGGTTATATAACAGAAGCAGAAGAAAAAGTTGATAAATATGAAAAAGCATACAGAAGAGGTCTAATATCTGACGAAGAAAGATATGAAAGAGTTATAGAAACTTGGACAGAAACAACTGAAAAAGTTACAGATGCTCTGATGGCAGGATTAGACAGACTTAATAATATATATATAATGGCACACTCAGGAGCCAGAGGTTCTAAGAACCAGATAAGACAGTTAGCTGGTATGCGTGGTCTGATGGCCAATGCATCTGGTAAAACAGTTGAGGTTCCAGTTAAATCTAACTTCCGTGAAGGTTTATCAGTAATGGAATACTTCACATCTTCACACGGGGCTAGAAAAGGTCTTGCCGATACAGCGCTTCGTACAGCTGACTCAGGATACTTAACAAGAAGACTTGTTGATGTCAGCCAAGATGTTATAGTAAGAGAAGTTGACTGTGGTACAACAGAAACTACAGAAACATTTGCTATAAAAGATGGAAATGAAGTAATAGAAGTATTATATGATAGAATAGTGGGAAGATATACTATAGACCCTATAGTAAATCCAACTACAGGAGAAGTTATAGTAGAAGCTGATTCTATGATAAAAGAAGATGAAGCTGAAAAAATAATAGCTGCAGGAATAGAAACTGTACAAATAAGAACAGTTCTTAACTGTAAGACAAACCATGGGGTTTGTTCTAAGTGTTATGGTAGAAACCTTGCTACAGGTAAAGAAGTTAATATAGGGGAAGCTGTTGGTATAATAGCTGCTCAATCAATCGGTGAACCAGGTACTCAGCTTACAATGCGTACATTCCATACAGGTGGGGTTGCCGGAGGAGATATAACTCAAGGTCTTCCAAGGGTTGAAGAATTATTTGAAGCAAGAAAACCTAAAGGTTTAGCTGTCATAACAGAAATAACTGGTAGAGTTGAAATAGACGAAACTGGTAAGAGAAAAGAAATAAGTATAGTTCCTGAAAATGGTGAAACAGAAGTTTATGCTATACCTTATGGATCAAGAATAAGAGTTAAGCATGGACAAATGGTTGAAGCTGGGGACCCATTAACTCAAGGTTCTATAAACCCACATGACATAGTAAGAGTTAAAGGTATAGGTGGAGTTCAAGACTATATCGTTAAAGAAGTTCAAAGAGTTTATAGAATGCAAGGGGTTGACGTTAACGATAAGCATATAGAAGTTATAGTAAGACAAATGCTTTCGAAAGTTAAAGTTGAGGATCCAGGTGATACAGAATTAATCCCAGGTGGATATGAAGATGTATTAACATTTGATAAGTGTAATGAAGAAGCTATAGCTCAGGGATTAAAACCTGCTGTTGCTAAGAGAGTTTTACTTGGTATAACTAAGGCATCTCTTGCTACAGAATCATTCTTATCAGCTGCTTCATTCCAAGAAACAACTAGAGTATTAACAGAAGCTGCTATAAAAGGAAAAGAAGATCACTTAATAGGTCTTAAAGAAAATGTTATAATAGGTAAGTTAATACCAGCAGGAACAGGTATGAAGAGATATAAAAACATAGCTGTTGAAAAAATCCAAGACTAATATAATAAGAGATAAAGAAATCTTGACATTATCTATGTTTGGGTGATAAAATGTAAAAGTGTGTAATCGAAGGTCTTCTAAAACTTATATAAGTTATTAGAGATCTTTGATTAGACTTTTAATAAATGAACTAGCAGCACCAAACTGCAAAGAGCTAAAACCACATATAATGTGTGTAATAGACATTTAATTGTAAAAGTAACGTTTTGTTACAAGCATATCAGTACATGTACTGATGTAGTTGGCGGTCATTTAAAGATCGAAAATTTTGGAAGGAGGTGCAGATGATGCCAACAATTAACCAATTAGTTCGTAAAAACAGACAAGCAATAGAAAAGAAATCTACTGCTCCAGCATTACAAAAGGGATTCAACTCTTTACACAAGAAAGCTACTGATGCAAGTGCTCCACAAAAAAGAGGAGTTTGTACTTCAGTAAAAACAGTTACTCCTAAGAAGCCTAACTCAGCTTTAAGAAAAGTTGCCAGAGTTAGATTAACAAACGGGATAGAAGTTTCTGCTTATATACCAGGAGAAGGACACAACTTACAAGAGCACAGTGTTGTTCTTATAAGAGGAGGAAGAGTTAAAGACCTTCCAGGGGTTAGATACCACATATTAAGGGGTACTTTAGATACTGCAGGTGTTGATAAGAGAATGCAAGCTAGATCTAAGTACGGTGCTAAGAGACCTAAAGCTGCAAAGAAATAATAAAAACTAACAATTAATTATATGTGCGGTGCTTTAAATATATATATGTATTTATGGCATCACGGCATTATTTATGTCGAGTACCTATGATTTAAGATTAAATAATTAAGGAGGGAAGCAAAATGCCAAGAAAAGGTAATGTTCCAAAGAGAGAAGTATTAGCTGATCCAATATATGGAAGTAAAGTTGTTACTAAATTAATAAACAATTTAATGATAGACGGTAAAAAAGGGAAAGCTCAAACTATAGTTTATGATGCTTTCGCTATGGTAGCTGAAAAAACAGGAGAAGATGCTTTAGAAGTATTCAACAAAGCAATGGATAACATAATGCCTGTTTTAGAAGTTAAAGCAAGAAGAGTTGGTGGAGCTAACTACCAAGTACCAGTTGAAGTTAGACCTGAAAGAAGACAAACTTTAGGTTTAAGATGGTTAGTAAACTACACTAGAGCTCGTGGAGAAAAAGGAATGGTTGAAAAGTTAGCGAAAGAAATAATGGACGCTGCTAACAACACAGGAGCTTCAGTTAAGAAGAAAGAAGATACTCATAAGATGGCAGAAGCTAATAAAGCATTTGCTCACTACAGATTCTAATAAAATAGGATATAATTGATACCTTTAAGGGATATCACAAGGAGGAGAACCATGGCTAGAAAGTTTCCTTTAGAAAGAACTAGAAATATAGGAATCATGGCTCATATAGATGCAGGAAAAACTACTACTACAGAAAGAATCCTTTTCTATACAGGGCAAACACATAAGATAGGAGAAACTCACGAAGGAGCTTCTCAAATGGACTGGATGGAGCAAGAGAAGGAAAGAGGTATAACAATAACTTCTGCCGCTACTACTGCTGCATGGAAAGACCATAGAATAAACATAATAGATACACCAGGACACGTCGACTTCACAGTTGAGGTTGAAAGATCTCTAAGAGTTCTTGACGGTTCAGTTGCTGTATTCTGTGCTAAAGGTGGGGTTGAACCTCAATCTGAGAACGTATGGAGACAAGCTGATAACTACGGTGTACCTAGAATAGCATTCGTAAATAAAATGGACATCATGGGAGCTGACTTCTTTAACGTTGTTAACATGATGAAAGAAAGATTATCTGCAAATGCTGTACCTCTTCAATTACCAATAGGAAAAGAAGATTGGTTAGAAGGGGAAGTTGACTTATTAGAAATGAAAGCTCATATCTATAAGGATGACTTAGGAAAAGATATAGAAATAACTGAAATACCAGAAGATATGAAAGAATTAGCTCAAGAGTGGAGAGAAAAAATGGTTGAAGCAGTAGCTGAAACTGACGAAGAGTTAATGATGAAATATCTTGAAGGTGAAGAAATATCAGTAGAAGAATTAAAAGCTGCTATAAGAAAAGCTACAATAGCTTGTGAAATGAACCCAGTATTCTGTGGATCTGCTTACAGAAACAAAGGTGTTCAATTATTACTAGATGCTGTTGTTGATTACTTACCAGCTCCAACTGATATACCAGCTATAAAAGGTGTATTAGATAATGGTGAAGAGTCTGAAAGACATTCATCTGATGAAGAACCATTCTCTGCTTTAGCATTCAAAATAATGACTGACCCATTCGTTGGTAAGTTAGCATTCTTCAGAGTTTACTCAGGAATAATGCAAGGTGGATCTTATGTTCTTAACTCAACTAAAGGTAAGAGAGAAAGAATAGGTCGTATCCTTCAAATGCATGCTAATACAAGAGAAGAAATAACAGAAGTATACGCTGGGGATATAGCTGCAGCAGTAGGATTAAAAGATACTACTACTGGAGATACTTTATGTGATCCAGCTCATCCAATAATACTTGAATCTATGGAATTCCCTGAGCCAGTTATATCTGTTGCTATAGAGCCTAAATCAAAAGCTGCTCAAGAAAAAATGGGTATAGCTCTTCAAAAGTTAGCTGAAGAGGATCCAACTTTCAGAGTTAAGACTGATGAAGAAACAGGACAAACTATAATATCAGGTATGGGTGAATTACACTTAGAAATAATCGTTGATAGATTATTAAGAGAATTCAAAGTTGAAGCTAACGTTGGTGCTCCACAAGTTGCTTATAGAGAAACTATAACTCAACCAGTTGATGTTGAATACAAGTACTCTAAGCAATCAGGTGGTAGAGGTCAATACGGACATGTTAAGATCAGAGTTACACCTCAAGAGCCAGGTGCTGGTTACAAGTTCGAAAACAAAACTGTTGGTGGATCTGTACCAAAAGAATACGTTGGACCTACTGATGCAGGTATCCAAGGTGCAATGGCATCTGGTATAGTTGCTGGATATCCAGTTGTTGACGTTGCTGTTGAATTATACGATGGTTCTTACCATGAAGTCGATTCATCAGAAATGGCGTTCAAAATGGCTGGTTCTATGGCGATGAAAGACGCTCTTAAGAAAGGTAACGCAGTATTACTTGAACCATTCTTCAAAGTTGAAGTTGTTACTCCAGAAGAGTACATGGGAGACGTTATGGGTGGATTAAATTCTAAGAGAGGTTTAATACAAGGTATGGAAGCTAGATCTGGTGCACAAGTTATAAATGCATTCGTTCCGCTTTCAGAAATGTTTGGATACTCTACTGAGTTAAGATCAACTACTCAAGGTCGTGCAACTTATACTATGATATTTGACCACTATGAGCAAGTTCCAGCTTCAGTTGCTAAGAAAATAGCTGAAGGAAGATAATAAACTGTTTATTATTAATAAAATTAATATAAATTAAAATGAGTAAGACGGGTATATCTCGTCTTACCTAAAATATATATAGGGAGGTATTTCAAAATGGCTAAAGCTAAATTTGAAAGAAATAAACCACACGTTAATATAGGAACAATAGGACACGTTGACCACGGTAAAACTACATTAACAGCTGCAATAACAAAAACATTACATGAGAGATATCAATTAGGAGAAGCAGTAGACTTCGCTAACATAGATAAAGCTCCAGAAGAAAGAGAAAGAGGTATAACAATATCAACAGCTCACGTTGAGTACGAAACTCCAAACAGACACTACGCTCACGTTGACTGCCCAGGACATGCTGACTACGTTAAGAACATGATAACAGGTGCTGCTCAAATGGACGGTGCTATATTAGTTTGTTCAGCAACAGATGGACCAATGCCTCAAACAAGAGAGCATATATTATTATCAAGACAAGTTGGTGTACCATACATAGTAGTATTCTTAAACAAGTGTGATATGGTAGACGACGAAGAATTATTAGAGTTAGTTGAAATGGAAGTAAGAGACTTATTAAATGAGTACGAATTCCCAGGAGATGACACTCCAATAATAAGAGGATCTGCATTAATGGCATTAGAAAACCCAGCTTCTGAGTGGGGAGACAAAATAGTAGAATTATTCGAGCAAATAGATGCTTATATACCAGAACCAGAAAGAGATGTTGATAAGAACTTCTTAATGCCAGTAGAAGACGTATTCTCTATAACAGGAAGAGGAACAGTTGCTACAGGTAGAGTTGAAAGAGGAGTATTAAAGGTTCAAGACGAAGTTGAAATAGTAGGATTAGCAGAAGAACCAAGAAAAGTTGTAGTAACAGGAGTAGAAATGTTCAGAAAGTTATTAGACCAAGCACAAGCTGGAGATAACATAGGAGCATTAATAAGAGGTGTACAAAGAAATGAAATAGAAAGAGGACAAGTTATGGCGAAGCCAGGAACAGTTAAGCCTCACACTAAGTTCATGGCAGAAGTATACGTTCTTAAAAAAGAAGAAGGTGGAAGACACACTCCATTCTTCGATGGATACAGACCACAATTCTACTTCAGAACAACAGACGTTACAGGAGCATGTAAGTTACCAGAAGGTATAGAAATGGTTATGCCAGGAGATAACGTAACAATGGCAGTTGAGTTAATAAACTCAATAGCAATAGAAGAAGGATTAAGATTCGCAATAAGAGAAGGTGGAAGAACAGTAGCATCAGGAGTTGTTGCTTCTATAGTTGAATAATCTTCTTTGATTGGATTAATCAATAGATAAAAAGAGAGGAGTATTACTCCTCTCTTTTTTTTATAAAAATGCAAAAAATTCATAAATAGTAATAATATACTACTTATATTTCGTTGACAAAATGCTATAAATTTTATATACTAAGTGAGTGCTTTGTTAGAGGAAATAAATCAAGTTTAAGTCAGGTTTTACATAAAAAATAAGATTTGTGAAATTTTAAAAAAAACTTGAAAAAATAAAAAAAATAATGTAAAATATAATAGTGTGCTTGAGAGATACGAAAATAAACTAAATCTTAGTTAGTAGCGACCTATTGTCGATTCTAAAAACGCAACACACCCGGAGCAGTGTATCGGCATAAGTCGCGCGTAACTTAAAGATTAAACGTGCGATAAAGGAGGGAAATTAAAATGGCTCAAAATGAAAAAATAAGAATAAGATTAAAATCATATGATCACAAATTATTAGATTTTTCAGCTGCTAAAATAGTTGAAACTGCTAAGAAAGCTGGATCACAAGTTTCAGGACCTGTGCCACTACCAACAGAAAAGCAAATAGTAACTATACTAAGAGCTGTACACAAGTACAAAGACTCTAGAGAGCAGTTCGAAATAAGAACTCATAAGAGATTAATAGACATAGCTAACCCAACACCTAAGACTGTTGACTCATTAATGAGATTAGACTTACCAGCTGGTGTTGATATAGAAATAAAGTTATAATAGCAACCTAAGATTATTATCCTATAAGGAAATTATCTTAGTATGATTATAAAAATTATAATCCGCTGTAAGATTATAGGAGGTGCTAATATGAAAGGAATATTAGGAAAAAAATTAGGTATGACTCAAATATTCACTGAAGAAGGTATAGTAGTACCTGTAACAGTTGTTGAGGCAGGACCAAACGTTGTAACTCAAGTTAAAACAGTTGAGAAAGACGGATACAACGCAATACAAGTAGGTTTTGAAGATGCTAAAGAAAAATCTTTAAACAAACCACAAAAAGGACATTTAGCTGCTGCTAATGTTTTAAAGAAACACTTAAAAGAGTTTAGAGTAGACGCTGTAGAAGAATTCACAGTTGGACAAGAAATAAAAGCTGACTTATTCGCTGCAGGAGAAAAAATAGATGTTACTGGAACAAGTAAAGGTAAGGGATTCCAAGGTCCAATAAAGAGACATGGACAATCTAGAGGTCCTGAATCTCACGGTTCTAGATACCACAGAAGACCAGGTTCAATGGGAGCATGTTCTTTCCCAGGTAGAGTTTTCAAAAACAAAAAACTAGCAGGACACATGGGTAGCGTTAAAGTTACTGTTCAAAACTTAGAGGTTGTTAGAGTAGATGCTGATAAGAACCTTATACTAGTTAAAGGTGCTATACCAGGACCTAAAGGCTCAATGGTAACTATAAAGGAAGCTGTTAAGTCTTCTAAATAATGACTAACCTAAGAAAGGAGGAAGCACAATGCCAAAATTAAATGTATTAAATATTAATGGACAAAATGTTGGAGAAATAGAATTAGTAGATTCTATATTCAACGTAGAAGTTAATGAACATGTTTTATATGAAGTTGTTAAAAATCAATTAGCAAACAAGAGACAAGGTACTCAATCTGCTAAGACTAGAGCAGAAGTTAGAGGTGGCGGAAGAAAGCCTTGGAAACAAAAAGGAACTGGTAGAGCTAGACAAGGTTCTATAAGAGCAGTACAATGGGTAGGTGGAGGAGTTGCTTTTGCACCAAAGCCAAGAAGCTACAACTACACATTACCAAAGAAAGTTAGAAGATTAGCTATGAAGAGCGCTTTAACTTCTAAAGTACAAAACGGAGAAATGATAGTATTAGATGCTTTAAATATAGAAGCTCCTAAGACTAAAGAATTCGTTCAAATATTAAAGAACGTAAATGCTGCTAAGAAAGCTTTAGTAGTAACTGCTGAAAATAACGAAAACGTAATAAAATCAGCTAAGAACATAGAAGGTGTTGCAACTGCTACAGTTAACACTATAAATGTTTACGATATATTAAAGTATGATTCATTCATAATAACAACAGACGCTGTTAAAAAAGTGGAGGAGGTGTACGCATAATGACTAATCCACATGATATAATAAAAAAGCCAGTTGTAACTGAGCAAAGTATGATGGAAATGGCTAACAAGAAATATACTTTCGTTGTTGCTAAAGATGCAAACAAGACTGAAATAAAGAAAGCTGTAGAAGCTATATTCGGAGTAAATGTAGAAAAAGTTAATACATTAAACTACGATGGAAAAGTTAAAAGAATGGGTAGACATGAAGGAAGAACTGCAAGCTTTAAAAAAGCAGTAGTTAAATTAACTGCTGATAGCAAAGAAATAGAATTCTTCCAAGGAATGTAATTAACCCTTAACAAATGAAGGAGGGAAAACAGATGGCTATAAAAAAGTTTAAACCAACTTCTCCTGCCTTAAGACAAATGACAGTTTTAGTTTCTGATGAAATAACTTGTAATCAACCAGAAAAATCTCTTTTAGTTTCTTTAAAGAAAAACTCTGGTAGAAATGCACAAGGTAAGATAACTGTTCGTCACAGAGGTGGAGGAAACAGAAGAAAATACAGAATAATAGATTTCAAGAGAAATAAAGATGGAATACCTGCAAAGGTTGCAACTATAGAATACGATCCAAACAGAACTGCTAACATAGCTTTATTACACTATGCAGATGGTGAAAAAGCTTATATATTAGCTCCAGTTGGATTAGAAGTTGGAACTACAGTATTATCAGGACCAACAGCTGACATAAAGCCAGGAAATGCTATGGCGTTAAAAGATATGCCAGTTGGTACAGTAATACACAACATAGAATTAAAGCCAGGAAAAGGAGCTCAATTAGTAAGATCTGCTGGGGTTTCTGCTCAATTAATGGCTAAAGAAGGAAAGAAAGCTTTATTAAGATTACCATCAGGAGAAATGAGATTCGTTTCTATAGATTGTAAAGCTACTATAGGACAAGTTGGTAACATAGAACACGGTAACGTTGTTATAGGTAAAGCTGGTAGAAAGAGACATATGGGTATAAGACCTACTGTTAGAGGATCTGTAATGAACCCTTGTGACCATCCACACGGTGGTGGGGAAGGTAGAACTTCAATAGGTAGACCTTCACCAGTTACTCCATGGGGTAAACCAGCTCTTGGATACAAAACTAGAAAGAAAAATAAAGCTTCTGATAAGTTAATAGTATCAAGAAGAACTAAGTAATAGATTTACTTTTTGCCCGGAAAGGAGGAAATTAAATGTCAAGATCAACTAAAAAAGGACCTTTTGTCCACGCAAGACTTTTAAAGAAAATAGAAGAAATGAACGCTAACGGAAATAGAGAAGTTATAAAGACTTGGTCAAGATCTTCAACTATATTCCCACAAATGGTAGAACATACTATAGCTGTTCACGATGGAAGAAGACATGTTCCTGTATATATAACAGAAGACATGGTTGGACATAAATTAGGTGAATTCGTTCCTACAAGAACTTTTAAAGGACACAAGGACGACGAAAAATCTAATAAGAGAAAATAATAAATTTCTGACTAAGGAAGGAGGAATAGCAAATGGAAGCAAAAGCTACTGCTAAATATGTACGTGTATCACCAAGAAAAGCAGGACAAATCTGTGACCTTGTTAGAGGAAAAAATGTTGATGAAGCATTAGCAATATTAAAGTTCACTCCAAGAGGAGCGGCTGAAATAATAGCTAAGGTTGTAAAGTCTGCTAAAGCGAACGCTGAAAACAATCATGAAATGGATGCTGATAAATTATACGTTGCATCAATAGTTGCAAACCAAGGACCTACAATGAAGAGATTCATGCCTAGAGCTATGGGTAGAGCAACAATGATAAGAAAGAGAACTTCTCACATAGAGGTTGTTCTTAAGGAAAGAAAATAATTAATAGATAGGAGGGATAATAATGGGTCAAAAGGTTAATCCACACGGACTAAGAGTCGGTGTTATAAAAGATTGGGACTCAAGATGGTTCACAACTGATAAGAAAGAATTCGGAAACTTATTATTAGAAGACCATAATGTACGTAATTTCTTAAAGAAAAGATTATACTCAGCTGGAGTTGCTAAGATAGAAATAGAAAGATCAGCTAACAAATTAAAATTAGACTTACACGTTGCTAAGCCAGGTGTAGTTATAGGAAAAGCTGGTGCTGGAATAGACGCATTAAAAGCTGAATTAGAAAAAATGACTAAGAAAACTGTAATAGTTAACATAGTTGAAGTAAGAAACCCTGATAAGGATGCTCAATTAGTAGCAGAAAATATAGCGTTAGCTATAGAAAGAAGGGTTGCATTCAGAAGAGCTATGAAGCAAGCTATACAAAGAGCTATGAAGTCAGGAGTTAAAGGTATAAAAGTATCTGCTTCTGGTAGATTAGGTGGAGCTGAAATGGCTAGAACTGAAGGATACAGCGAAGGAAATGTTCCTTTACAAACATTAAGAGCTGATATAAACTATGGTTTCGCTGAGGCTAACACTACTTACGGAAAAACTGGTATAAAAGTTTGGATATGCAACGGAGAAGTTTTACCAACTAAGAGTGGTGTAAACCCAAGAGAAGAAAGAAGAAACGATAGAAGAGATAATAAGAGAAACGATAGAAGAGATAACAGAAGAAACAACAGAAGAGGAAATGATAATAGAGGAAACAATAGAGGACAAAGACCTCAAGGATCAAGACCTCAAAGAACTGAAAACAAAGGAAACTAATAAATAAGGTTCAAGGAAGGAGGAAATACTCATGTTAATGCCAAAAAGAGTAAAACGTCGTAGAGTTCACAGAGGAAGCATGGCTGGGAAGGCTCAAAAAGGTAATAAAGTTACTTACGGAGAGTTCGGATTAGTTGCAATGGAAGCTTCTTGGATAACTTCTAACCAAATAGAAGCTGCCAGAATCGCGATGACAAGATCAATAAAAAGAGGCGGGAAAGTTTGGATAAAAATATTCCCTCATAAGCCTGTAACAAGAAAACCAGCTGAAACTCGTATGGGGGCTGGTAAAGGTTCTCCAGAATACTGGGTAGCAGTAGTTAAGCCAGGAAGAGTTATGTTCGAATTAGCAGGTGTTTCTGAAGATAAAGCTAGAGAAGCTATGAGACTTGCAATGCATAAACTTCCAGTTAAATGTAAGTTTGTAAAAAGAGAAGATTTAGAAGTAAAGGGTGGTGAATAGGATGCAAGCTAAAGAATTAAAGAGTTTAACAAGCGAAGAGCTAATGAACAAGTTAAATGACTTCAAAAGTGAATTATTTAGCTTAAGATTCCAATTAGCTACTGGTCAATTAGAAAATACAGCTAGAATAAAATTCGTTAAAAAGGATATAGCTAGAGTTAAGACTGTCCTTGCTGAAAGAAAGTTAAACGAAACTAGAGCTTAATTTGGAAAGGAGGCTTTTAAACATGGAAAGAGGAAGAAGAAAAGTTAGAATAGGCCGTGTTGTAAGTGACAAAATGGATAAAACTATAGTTGTTGCAGTTGAAGATTTCGTACGTCACCCATTATATAATAAGCCAGTTAAGAGAACTAAAAAGTTCAAGGCTCACGATGAACAAAATGTATGTAGAATCGGAGACAGAGTAAAAATAATGGAAACTAGACCTTTATCAAAAGATAAGAGATTCAGATTAGTTGAAGTTGTTGAGAAAGTTAAGTAGTTTTTTGGAAAAGGAGGGATTACGATATGATACAACAAGAGACACGTCTAAGAGTTGCTGATAACTCTGGTGCAAAAGAAATACTATGTATACGTGTGCTAGGCGGAAGTAAAAGAAAATTTGGTAACATAGGCGACGTAATAGTTGCTACTGTTAAAAGTGCAACACCTGGTGGAGTTGTAAAAAAAGGTAAAGTTGTTAAAGCTGTTATAGTTAGAACAAAGCAAGGCGTAAGACGTAAAGACGGAAGTTATATATCTTTCGATGAAAACGCAGCTGTTATAATAAAAGACGACAAAACTCCAGTAGGAACTCGTATATTCGGGCCTGTTGCTAGAGAGTTAAGAGATAATGACTTTATGAAAATAGTTTCTCTTGCTCCAGAAGTACTATAATAAGGAGGTGCAATAGGACATGATGCGTGTTAAAAAAGGTGATACTGTTGTAGTTATAGCAGGTAAAGATAAAGGTAAAAAAGGTACAGTTGTTAAAGTTATGCCTAAAACTAACAGAGTTGTAGTTGAAGGAGTTAACGTAATAACTAAGCACCAAAAGCCAAATGCTATGAACCCACAAGGTGGAATAGTAAACAAAGAAGCTTCAATACACATATCTAACGTAATGCCACTTGATCCTGAAACAGGAAAAGGAACAAGAGTTAGATTTGAAATGAAGGATGGAAAAAAAGTAAGAGTAGCAGTTAAGAGCGGAAAAGAAATATAATATAGCTTGAAAGGAGGGACCTTAAATGGCTTCTAGATTACAAGAAAAATACATGAAAGAAGTTGCTCCTGCTTTAATGGAGAAATTTGGATACAAAAACGTTATGGAAATACCTAAGTTAGATAAGATAGTTATAAACATGGGTATAGGTGATGCTAGAGAAAATCCAAAAGGATTAGAAAAAGCTGTAGAAGAAATGGAAATAATATCTGGACAAAAACCAGTTATAACTAGAGCTAGAAAATCAGTTGCTAACTTCAAATTAAGAGAAGGAATGCCAATAGGAGCAAAAGTTACATTAAGAGCTGACAAAATGTTCTACTTTATGGACAAGTTAGTTTCTGTATCTTTACCAAGAGTTAGAGACTTCAGAGGAGTTAATGCTAACGCATTCGATGGTAGAGGAAACTATGCTTTAGGTGTTAAAGAGCAATTAATATTCCCTGAAATAGAATACGATAAGGTAGACAAAGTAAGAGGAATGGATATAATATTCGTTACGACTGCAAAGACTGACGAAGAAGCACGTGAATTATTAAAATTATTAGGAATGCCGTTTTCTAAGTAAGCTTAGAAAAGGACATTTTCTAAGTTAATTATGAAGGAGGGATTCCAGTGGCTAGAAAAGCGATGGTTGTAAAGCAACAAAGAAAGCAAAAGTACGCTACTAGAGAATACACTAGATGTACTATATGTGGTAGACCACATTCGGTTTTAAGAAAATTCGGTATATGCCGTATATGCTTCAGAGAATTAGCTTATAAAGGTCAAATACCTGGTGTAAGAAAAGCAAGCTGGTAGAAGCTTGACCAAAATGGAAGGAGGGTTTCAATATGACAATGACAGATCCAATAGCGGATATGCTAACTCGTATAAGAAATGCTAACGTTGTTAAGCATGAAACTGTTGATGTTCCTGCATCTAATATGAAGAAAGAATTATCTAGAATCTTATTAGAAGAAG
Organism: Romboutsia ilealis; assembly: GCF_900015215.1. Lineage (NCBI taxonomy): Bacteria > Bacillati > Bacillota > Clostridia > Peptostreptococcales > Peptostreptococcaceae > Romboutsia > Romboutsia ilealis. Next base: position 2,556,195 of record NZ_LN555523.1, read on the forward strand.
GTTTCATCAGAGGTTACGATGTTATAGAAGATGGAAAGCAAGGAATAATAAGAATACAATTAAAGTACGGACAAACTGGCGAAAGAGTTATATCAGGACTTAAGAGAATATCTAAGCCTGGTATGAGAGTTTATGCTGACAAGCATGAAGTGCCAAGAGTATTAAACGGATTAGGTATATCAATAATATCTACTTCAAAAGGGATATTAACTGATAAGCAAGCTAGAAAAGAAAATGTTGGTGGAGAAGTAATCTGCTACGTTTGGTAATATAAACGAACAATGTAAGGAGGTGCGACTATGTCAAGAATAGGTGTTAAGCCAATAACTGTGCCTGCAGGAGTTGAAGTTACTATAGCTGAAGGAAATTTAGTTACAGTAAAAGGACCAAAAGGTACATTAACTAAGAAATTTGATGCTGCTATAAGCATAAAGCAAGAAGAAAATACTATAACTGTTGAAAGACCTACAAACAATAAGCAACATAGATCTTTACACGGATTAACTAGAACTTTATTAGACAATATGGTTATAGGTGTTACTAACGGTTTCGAAAAGAAATTAGAATTAGTTGGTGTTGGATACAGAGCTCAAAAGCAAGGAAAGAAATTAGTTATGAACTTAGGATACTCTCATCCAGTAGAGATGGAAGATCCAGAAGGATTAACAGTTGAAGTTCCTAACCAAACTGAGTTAATAGTAAAAGGTATAGACAAGCAATTAGTAGGAAACTACGCTGCTAAGATAAGAGACTGGAGAAAGCCAGAACCATACAAAGGTAAAGGTATAAGATACGCTGGTGAAGTTGTAAGACGTAAAGAAGGTAAAACTGGTAAGAAATAATACCAAACTTAAACACTAGAAAGGAGTGGGCCTGATGTTAAAGAAAGCTGATAAGAATGCTAACAGACTTCAAAGACACAAAAGAGTTAGAAGAAAGATAACTGGAACTACTCAAAGACCAAGATTATGTGTATTCAGAAGTTCTAACAATATATATGCTCAAATAATAGATGATGCTAATAGAGTTACTCTTACAGCTGCATCTTCTTTAGATGCAGAAGTAAAAGGTGCTGTTAACCACGGTGGAAACAAAGAAGCAGCTAAAATGGTCGGAGCAATGATCGCTAAGAGAGCTATAGAAAAAGGAATCACTGAAGTTGTATTTGACAGAGGTGGATACTTATATCACGGTAGAGTTCAAGTTTTAGCAGAAGCTGCTAGAGAAGCTGGACTTAAGTTCTAATTATAAAAGAAACAAAGGAGGGAAATGCACATGTTACGTCGTAAGCCGATAGATGCAAGACAACTTGACTTAAAAGAAACAGTTGTTGAAGTTAGACGTGTTACTAAAGTTGTAAAAGGTGGTAGAAACTTCAGATTTGCAGCGTTAGTAGTAGTTGGAGATGAAAACGGACACGTTGGTGTTGGTACTGGTAAAGCAATGGAAGTACCAGACGCAATAAAGAAAGCTGTAGAAGATGCTAAGAAGAATCTTATACATGTACCAAGAGTTGGTACAACAATACCTCACGAAGTTAACGGACACTTCGGTGCTGGTAAAATATTAATAATGCCTGCTAAGCAAGGTACAGGGGTTATAGCTGGTGGACCTGCTAGAGCTGTACTTGAGTTAGCTGGATTAACAGACGTTAGAGCTAAATCTTTAGGATCTAACAACCCAAGAAACATGGTAAATGCTACAATAGAAGGACTTAACTCTCTAAAGACAGTTGAAGATATAGCTAAACTTAGAGGAAAAAAAGTTGAAGAACTTCTAGGGTAAGGAGGTAGTGAAAGATGGCTAAATTACAAATAAAATTAGTTAGAAGTACAATAGGAACTACTCCTAACCAAAGAAAGAACGTTGAAGCGTTAGGATTAAGAAAAAGAGAACAAGTAGTTGTTAAAGAAGATAATGCCCAAATAAGAGGGATGATAACAAAAGTTAAGCATTTAGTTGAAGTAACTGAAATAGCTGAGTAATAATAACAGAAGTACGATAAGGAGGTGCAATCCATGAAGTTACATGAGTTAAAACCTGCTAAAGGTGCAGTAAAAGCTAAGAGAAGATTAGGTAGAGGTACTGCAACTGGACAAGGTAAAACTGCAGGACGTGGACAAAAAGGACAATGGTCTCGTTCAGGTGGTGGAGTTAGAGTTGGATTCGAAGGTGGTCAGATGCCACTTGCTAGAAGACTTCCTAAGAGAGGTTTCTCTAACCCAAATAAGAAAGTATTCACAGAAGTTAATGTTGAATTATTAAACAGATTTGAAAATGGAACTATAGTAACTGCAGAATTATTAAAATCTACAGGAGCTATATCTAAAATAGAAAAAGACGGCGTTAAAATCTTAGGCGAAGGAAACTTAGAAAGAGCTATAACAGTTCAAGCTGCTAAGTTCACTGCTTCAGCTCAAGAAAAAATAGAAAAAGCTGGAGGAAAGGCAGAATTAGTTTAATCTAATCTGCTAACTCTTAGCCATTATAGGCGGGGTGAGTTAACGTGCTGTCACAATTAAAACAAGCTTGGAAGCTTAAAGATGTAAGAAGAAAAATATTATATACTTTGATGATGATTGTAGTATTTAGGATAGGTGCAACAATACCTGTTCCTGGAGTAGATACAAGTATTATAAAGGGAATGGTTGACTCAAATGGTCTTCTTTCCCTTTATAATATGTTTACTGGAGGATCATTCAGTCAGTTTACATTATTTGCTTTAGGTATAGGTCCTGCGATAACTGCATCTATCATAATACAACTTCTAACTATAGGTTTTGAAGGTTTAGAAGAACTTCAAAAGTCTGGTGAAGAAGGTAAGAAAAAGATAAATAAATACACAAAATATATAGCACTAGCATTAGCGTTTATACAAGCAATAGCTATTACATTAGGTATTGTTAAGTCAGCGTTAATATCAACGAGTGCATTCTTTATAATTACAGTTATATTAACATTAGTATCGGCAAGTATGCTTTTAATGTGGATAGGAGATAAAATTACTGAAAAAGGATTAGGTAATGGAAGCTCGATTATAATATTTATTGGTATTATTTCAGGAATACCAAAAGATATTATATCAACTGTAAGTCTAGTAAAATCTGGAGATGTGAAAATATGGGCAGCAGTTGTGTTAGCAGTAGTAATACTTATAACAATAGCAGCGGTTACATATATACAAGAAGCTACTAGAAAAATACCTGTACAATATGCTAAGAGAGTTGTTGGAAGAAAAATGTATGGAGGACAAAGTTCTCATATACCAATGAAAGTTAATCAATCAGGGGTTATTCCAGTAATCTTTGCTAGTTCGCTTTTAGCTTTTCCTCAAACTATAGCAATGTTCATGGGAGCAGATGCTCAAAACTTTGTTCGAACATATTTAAGCACTATGCAATCGCCAGGAGTTTGGATATATAGAACACTTGAAATTCTGTTGATAGTATTCTTCTCTTATTTCTATACTACAGTATCATTTAATACTGAAGATATAGCAAATAATATGAAAAATAATGGTGGATTTATACCAGGTATAAGACCAGGAAAACCTACTATAGATTATTTAAATAGAATATTATCAAGATTAACTCTAGCTGGAGCTTTATTCCTATCAGTTATAGTTATGATATCAGCGATTGTTATGTTCTTTATGAAGATACAAATAACATTAGTTGGTACCTCATTACTAATAGTTGTTGGAGTTGCATTAGAGCTTAAGAGACAGTTAGAATCAAATTTAGTTATGAGAACCTATCAGGGATTCTTAAAATAAATTGGAGATGATAATATGAGAATAATATTACTTGGACCTCCTGGTGCCGGTAAAGGTACACAAGCAGCTGGTATTGTAGATAAATACAAAATACCTCATATATCAACAGGAGATATATTCAGAAAGAATATAAAAGAAGGAACAGATCTTGGTAAGAAGGCCAAAGAATACATGGATCAAGGATTATTAGTACCAGATGAGTTAACTGTAGGTTTAGTTACAGACAGAATAACTCAAGATGACTGTAAAAATGGATTTATGTTAGATGGTTTCCCAAGAAATGTATCTCAAGCACAACATTTAGATACGTTCTTAAAAGAAACTAATATAGCTTTAGATAAGGTAGTTAATATCGAAGTTGATAAAGAAATATTAGTTGGAAGAGCTGTAGGAAGAAGAATATGTAAATCTTGCGGAGCTACGTATCATGTTGAGTTTAATTCTCCTAAAGAAGATGGTATATGTGATGTATGCCAAGGAGAACTTTACCAAAGAGCAGATGATAATGAAGAGACTGTATCAAAAAGAATACAAGTATATTTAGATGAAACAAAACCATTAGTAGACTATTATAGTTCTCAAGGTATAATAGCTAATATAAATGGTCAACAATCTATAGAAAAAGTATTTGAAGACATAGTTAATGCTCTAGGATGTGAGAAATAATGATTATTATAAAATCACAAAAAGAAATTGAAATCATGAGGGAAGCAGGTAAAATAGTTGCCGAAACTCATGAGATCTTAAAGTCAGCGATAATTCCGGGAATATCTACTTTAGAGTTAGATAAAATAGCTGAAGAGAATATAAGAAAATACAATGCTATACCATCTTTTAAAGGATATGGAGGTTTTCCAGGTTCTATATGTGCTTCTATAAATGAAGAAGTAGTGCATGGAATACCAGGAAATAAAATTTTAAAAGAAGGTGACATTGTAAGTTTAGATGTAGGAGCCTATTATAAAGGATATCATTCAGACTCTGCGAAGACTCACGGAGTAGGTATAATATCTGAAGAAGATAGGAAATTAATAGAAGTAGCAAAGGAAAGCTTCTATGAAGGCATAAAATTTGCTAAACTAGGATATAGATTATCTGATATCTCACACGCAATACAAGCACACGTTGAGAAACATGGTTTCTCAGTTGTTAGAGATTTAGTCGGGCATGGAGTGGGAATTGATCTTCATGAAGACCCTCAAATACCTAACTATGGCCCAGCTGGAAAAGGACCAAGACTTAAAGAAGGAATGGTCTTAGCTATAGAACCTATGATAAACGCTGGTCGTTATCATGTTAAGACTTTAGCTGATGGTTGGACTATTGTCACTGTAGATGGCAAAAAATCAGCTCATTATGAGCATACGATAGCAATAACAAATGATGAACCTATAATATTATCAAGTCTATAGTGACTGGATAAATAGGAAATATGCTATCAAAGTTAAGTCAATGATTTAACTTATCGAAATGGAGGTTTGGTTAGTTAATGGCCAAAAAAGATGTTATAGAATTAGAAGGTACAGTTACTGAAAACTTACCTAATGCTATGTTTAAAGTTAAATTAGAAAATGGACATGAAGTATTATGTCACTTATCTGGAAAGCTAAGAATGAACTTCATAAGAATTCTTGAAGGTGATAAGGTGAACGTTGAACTTTCTCCATATGACCTTACAAGAGGAAGAATTACTTGGCGTAAGAAGTAGACTATTTAAATATTAGTCTAAGGAGGGATTAACAATGAAAGTAAGACCATCAGTAAAACCAATGTGCGAAAAGTGCAAAGTTATAAAAAGAAAAGGTAAAGTAATGGTTATCTGTGAAAATCCAAAGCATAAGCAAAAGCAAGGATAAGAAATTATTACTAGTAATTTGTTGAAATTTATAGTATAATATAATACTGTGATAATAACAAAGGGTAGATTTTAATCGTAGATAAATCTATATTTAGATTGATATGATATTAAGATTTTAACACTAAAATTAAGTGTAGGAGGTGCGAATATGGCAAGAATAGCTGGGGTAGATTTACCTAGAGAAAAAAGAGCGGAAATAGGCTTAACTTATATATACGGTATAGGGAAAGCAACTGCTAACGAAATATTAGCTAAAGCTGAGATAGATCCTAACGTAAGAATAAAAGACTTATCTGAAGAGCAAGTTAACGAATTAAGAAAGATAATAGACAATGATTTCTTAGTTGAAGGTGACTTAAGAAGAGAGATAGCTTTAAATATAAAGAGATTAAGAGATATAAAATGTTACAGAGGTATGAGACATGCTAAAGGTCTTCCACTAAGAGGACAAAGAACTAAGACTAACGCTAGAACTAGAAAAGGTCCTAGAAAAACTGTATCTCGTAAGAAGAAGAAATAATAATTAGATAGGAGGGAAAATAATGGCTAAACCAAAAAAGAAAGTTACACGTGTAAGAAGAAGAGAACGTAAAAACATAGAACGTGGTCAAGCTCATATACAATCAACTTTCAACAACACAATAATAACTTTAACTGATGTTCACGGAAATGCTATATCAGCAGCATCTTCAGGACAATTAGGATTCAAAGGATCAAGAAAAGCTACTCCATTTGCTTCTCAAATGGCTGCAGAAACTGCTGCTAAAGCTGCAATGGAGCACGGATTAAAAACTGTTGAAGTATTCGTAAAAGGACCAGGTTCAGGAAGAGAAGCTGCAATAAGAGCTTTACAAGCAACTGGACTTGAAGTAACAATGATAAAAGACGTAACACCAATTCCTCACAATGGATGTAGACCACCAAAGAGAAGAAGAGTGTAATTATATAACAAGTAAATTAGGAGGTGTAAAGACATGGCAAGATACACAGGTGCATCATGCAGACAATGCCGTAGAGAAGGAATGAAATTATTCCTTAAAGGTGAAAGATGTTATACTGATAAATGTGCTATAGTTACTAGAAACTATGCTCCAGGACAACATGGACAAGGAAGAAAGAAAGTTTCTGGCTATGGTTTACAATTAAGAGAAAAGCAAAAAGTTAAGAGAATATACGGAGTTTTAGAAACTCAATTCAGAAACTTATACGAGCGTGCTGACAAAATGGCTGGTATGACAGGGGTTAACTTATTAAGTTTATTAGAAAGAAGATTAGACAATGTTGTTTACAGAATGGGATTAGCTTCATCTAGAAAAGAAGCTAGACAATTAGTTGGACACGGTCACTTCTTATTAAATGGACATAAAGCTGATATAGCTTCTATGACAGTTAAACCAGGTGATGTTATAACAGTTAAAGAAAGATCAAAATCTTCTGCTAAATTCAAAGCTTTAGTAGAAGCAAATACAAAGGTAGCTCCTAAGTGGTTAGAAACTAACTTAGAAGAAATGTCTGCTAAAGTTGTTGCTTTACCAACAAGAGAAGATATAGATCTTGAAATAGCAGAACACTTAATAATAGAGCTTTACTCTAAGTAATAAGCATATTTTAAAGATAACTTTTAAAGTTATCTTTGAAAAATTGTTTACCCTCAGTGGATTAATAAATTTAAGGGAGGGTTTTGTCCATGATAGAAATAGAAAAACCAAAAGTAGATATAATAGAACTTAGCGAAGACTATAGATATGGAAAGTTTGTCATAGAACCTCTTGAAAGAGGATATGGCATAACTATAGGGAATGCTTTAAGAAGAATATTATTATCATCTTTACCAGGTGTTGCAGTTAATTCTATAAAAATAGATGGAGTTCTTCATGAATTCTCTACTGTACCAGGTGTTAAAGAAGATGTTACTGAAATTATATTAGCATTAAAAGAACTTTCAGCTACTATAGATGGTGAAGGTAGTAGAACTCTTAAAATAGAAGCTCAAGGACCATGCACTATCAAAGGATCAGACATAATATGTCCTCCTGACGTTGAAGTATTAAGCAAAGATTTACATATAGCTACGCTAGATGATAATTCTAAGTTTAATATGGAAATACATGTAGACAAAGGTAGAGGTTACGTTTCTGCTGAAGAAAATAAAACAGAGCATATGCCTATAGGTGTTTTACCTGTAGATTCAATATATACTCCTGTTGAAAAAGTAAGCTACCATGTTGAAAATACTAGAGTAGGTCAAAAGTCAGATTATGATAAATTAATACTAGAAGTTTGGACTAATGGAAGTATAAATCCTCAAGAAGGAATATCTCTAGCAGCTAAAGTTCTAGTTGAACACTTAAATCTATTCATAGACTTAACTGAGCATGTAAGCAACGTTGAGATAATGGTAGAAAAAGAAGAAGACCAAAAAGAAAAAGTTCTAGAAATGACAATAGAAGAATTAGATTTATCTGTTAGATCTTACAACTGTTTAAAGAGAGCGGGAATAAACACAGTTGAAGAATTAGCTAATAAGTCTGAGGATGATATGATGAAGGTTAGAAATCTAGGGAAAAAATCTCTAGAAGAAGTAATCCAAAAATTAGAAGAACTTGGACTAGGTCTTAAACCAAGCGAAGAATAGGCAAGAAGGAGGGATATAGTATGGCTACTTACCGTAAATTAGGACGTGAGACATCTCACAGAAACCTTATGTTAAGAAACTTAGTAACTGATTTACTAAGAAACGGAAGAATAGAAACAACTGTAACTAGAGCAAAAGAAACTCGTAGAATGGCAGAAAAGATGATAACTCTTGCTAAAAGAGGAGATCTTCACGCTAGAAGACAAGTTTTAGCTTACGTTATGGATGAGACTGTAGTAAACAACTTATTCACTGATATAGCTCCAAAGTATGCAGAGAGAAACGGTGGATATACTAGAATAATCAAAAAAGGACCAAGAAGAGGCGACGCTGCTGAAATGGCTTTTATAGAATTAGTATAGTATAGAAAAAGGATTAAGTTATATAACTTAATCCTTTTTTTACGCTTAAAGATATTATAATACTTTAAAAAGTGTAAATAATTTTTGAATGTAAGTAATATTAATAAATTGATTTTTAAAGTAAAAAGATTTTGAGTGATGGGTGAAGTTGCTGCCTACGTAAGTGAAGTAAATTTTCTAACTGAGTAATTAAATTATTTAATAGGATCTTTTATTCATATAATACTCATTGATTGTTATTTAGACTACATACAATAAAAACTCTATTATAGTTATTATTTATTATTAAAAAATGAAAATTGTATTTTGATGTTATAATATGTACTATTTATATATTAAATTCTACTTATCAGAGTTAAAAAAACATATTAAATTATGGTATAATATTAAGTAAAACATTTTTAAATATTAAAAAAGATATACTACTTATGAAAAGGAGTAAATTGATGAAAAATATAATAGAAGTCAATAATGTATCATTTGAGTATATTACAGATGAAAGTACGCTTAAAGCTATAGATAATCTAGACTTAAAGGTAAAAGAGGGTGAATTTGTAGCTATAATAGGTCATAATGGTTCTGGTAAATCTACGTTATCTAAGAACTTAAATGCTATATTATTCCCTACTAAAGGTAATATACTTATAAATAAAATGGATACAAGAGAAGAAGAAAAGTTATGGGATATAAGACAAACAGCTGGTATGGTATTCCAAAATCCAGATAACCAAATAGTTGCAACTGTAGTAGAAGAAGATGTTGCCTTTGGTCCTGAAAATTTGGGGATAGAACCTAATGAAATCAGAAAAAGGGTTGAAGAATCACTTAAAAGTGTAGGTATGTATGAATTAAAAGATAGACAACCGCACTTATTATCAGGTGGTCAAAAACAAAGAGTGGCGATAGCGGGTATAATTGCCATGAAACCTAAATGTATTATATTTGATGAAGGTACAGCTATGTTGGATCCATTAGGAAGAAAAGAAGTAATGAAAACTATAAAAAGGCTAAATAAAGAAGAAAATATAACAACGTTACACATAACACACTTTATGGAAGAAGCAGTTGATGCAGATAGAGTTATAGTTATGGAAAAAGGCAAAAAGTTACTAGAAGGTACACCTAAGGAAGTCTTTAGTAAAATAGATACTTTAAAGCATATAGGTTTAGATGTTCCTTGTATGACAGAATTATCTAATCTATTAAAATTAGAAGGATTAGATATAAGAGATGATATATTAACTGTGGATGAGATGGTGATGGAATTATGTCAATTGTAGTAAAAAATTTAACTCATATATATAATGAGGGAATGCCTTTTAGTAGTAAAGCCTTGGATAATATTAGTTTTGAAATAAAAGATAGAGATTTTGTTGGACTTATAGGTCATACAGGTTCAGGAAAATCAACACTGATACAACACTTAAATGGTATACTTAAGCCTTCATCAGGTGATATATATATAAATGATTTTAAAATAACAGATCCTGATTTAAATTTAACTGAAATAAGAAAAAGAGTTGGTGTAGTGTTTCAATATCCTGAATACCAACTATTTGAAGAAACTATAGAAAAAGATATAGCTTTTGGACCGTCTAATTTAGGTCTAGAAGAAGAGGAAATAAAAAATAGGGTAAAACTATCAATGGAAGCTGTTGGACTTGATTATGAGTCGTTTAAGGATAAATCTCCATTTGAATTATCAGGTGGTCAAAAAAGAAGAGTAGCAATAGCTGGTGTTATAGCTATGAACCCTGAAGTTTTAATTTTAGATGAGCCTACAGCAGGGTTAGACCCAGGTGGTAGGGATGAGATATTTGAGCTTATAACTAATCTTCATGAAAATAATAATATGACTATAATATTATCATCTCATAGTATGGATGATATGGCTAAGCTAGCTAAAAATATAATAGTAATGAATCATGGAAAAATAGAGTTTATGGGTTCTCCAAGAGAAGTATTTAATTCTAATGTTGATAGGCTGAAAGAAATAGGTTTAGATGTACCTCAAGTTTTAGAACTTGCTATAAAGTTAAGAGAAAAAGGATTTAATATAAGAGAAGATATATTAACAATAGAAGAAGCTAAAGAAGAAATACTGAAAGCGGTAAAAGGAGGAAAACAATGTTAAAAGATATAACAATAGGTCAACACTATCCTTCTAATTCTGTTATTCATAGGCTAGATGCAAGAATGAAACTTATAGCTACTTTTGTTTTTATGGCATCCTTATTTGTAATAGATAAGTTCTGGCCATATGCTATAGTATTTATATCTTTGATAGTTGTAATAAAGTTATCTAATATACCTATGAAATATATATTAAAGGGGCTTAAGCCGCTTAGATGGATTATAATATTTACATTTGTAATAAATGTATTTTTCCTTCCAGGAGATCTAATATGGTCATTTGGATTCTTGAAAATAACTGAACAAGGTATTAGTCAGGCTGTATTTATGGCATTAAGATTAGTATTTTTAGTGTTAGGGACTTCTATGCTAACATTGACAACTTCTCCTATGGATCTTACAGATGGTATAGAGAGATTATTAAATCCGTTTAATAAAATAGGGTTACCAGTACATGAATTAGCTATGATGATGACAATAGCGTTAAGATTTATACCTACATTATTAGATGAAACAGATAAGATAATGAAGGCTCAAATGTCAAGAGGAGCTGATTTTGAGAGTAAAAACATTGTAAGTAGGGCTAAAAATCTAGTTCCTTTATTGGTGCCTTTATTTGTTAGTGCTTTTAGAAGAGCGGAAGAGCTTGCAATGGCGATGGAAGCTAGATGCTATAGAGGCGGCTATAATAGAACTAAAATGAGGCAATCTATTATAACTAAAAGTGATTATATTGCAGGCTGTATACTGGTAGTATATTTGGTTATAATTATAATTACTAGATTTATCTAAAGAGGTATATTATGAGAAACTTAAAGATTACAATACAATATAACGGTTCTAATTATTGTGGATGGCAAAAACAACCAGATTCATTAGGGATACAAGGTACAATAGAACGAGCTATTTATGATATAACAAGAGAAGAAGTTAAGCTTACAGGATCTGGTAGGACTGATGCGGGAGTTCATGCATTAGGGCAAGTTGCTAATTTTAAGTTAGAAAGTGCTATACCTGTTGATAAAATACCGAATGCATTAAATTCTAAGTTGCCAAAGGATATTTCTGTAATTGATTGTATAGAAGTTAATGATAAATTTCATTCTAGATATAATGCAAAAGGAAAAACATATAGGTACTTAATACATAACAGTATGTATAGGAGTCCTATATATAAAGATATATCGTACCATGTTAAGTATGAACTTGATTTTGATAAGATGGTTAAAGAATCTAAACATTTAATAGGAACACATGACTTTAAAGGTTTTATGAGTTCGGGATCGTCAGTAAAAGATACAGTAAGAGAAATATATGATATAAGATTAAATAAACAAGAAGATCTTATTGTATTGGAAGTAGAAGGAAACGGATTCTTATATAATATGGTGAGGATAATAGTAGGAACACTGGTAGATATAGGTCGAGGAAGAATAAATAAGAGCTTAAAAGAAATAGTGGAATCTAAAAGTAGAAGTGAGTGTGGTCATACTGCACCAGCACATGGATTATTTCTTAAAAAAGTTGATTATTAGCTTGACACACCAGGGGGCATGTATTAAAATTAATTAGAGTGTGTTAATAAGTCCACTTGCCCCGGACTTGACATAAACGGTAAAATTTTTATATGAAAAAAAGTTAAGGAGGGACAACTATGAAAAGTTATATAGCTAAGCCAGCTGATGTACAAAGAAAATGGTACATCGTTGACGCTGAAGGAAAAACATTAGGTCGTTTAGCAACTGAAATAGCGACAGTATTAAGAGGAAAGCACAAAGTTACTTTCACTCCACACGTTGACGGAGGGGACTTCGTTGTTGTTGTAAACGCTGAGAAAGTAGTTTTAACAGGAAAGAAATTAGATCAAAAAATGTACAGATACCACACTGGTTATGTAGGTGGATTAAAAGAAATAACTTACAGAGAAATGATGGCTAAGAAGCCTGAGGAAGTAGTTTCTCATGCAGTAAGCGGTATGTTATGCAAGAATAAATTAAGAAGTAGAATGATGACTAGATTAAGAGTATTTGCTGGACCAAATCATGATCATGCAGCTCAAAATCCAGAAGTTCTAAACTTCAAATAATAATTAAGGGTGAAAGGAGGAGTTATCATGGCTAACGTTCAATATTACGGAACTGGAAGAAGAAAGCATTCTGTTGCTAGAGTTAGATTAGTTGCAGGTGAAGGAAATATAATAGTAAATGGAAGAGCAGTTGAAGAATACTTCAACTACGAAACATTAATAAGAGATGTTAAACAACCATTAGTTTTAACTAACAATGAAAACAAATACGATGTTATAGTAAAAGTTGAAGGTGGAGGATTCACTGGACAAGCTGGTGCTATAAGACATGGTATATCTAGAGCTTTATTAAAAGCTGATGAAGAGTTAAGAGGAGCTTTAAAGAAAGAAGGATTCTTAACTAGAGATGCTAGAATGAAAGAAAGAAAGAAATACGGATTAAAGGCAGCAAGAAGAGCTCCACAATTCTCAAAGAGATAATTTTATACTGTATTTTTCAAAAGACCTTGGAATATTTCAAGGTCTTTTTTAATATAAATGTACAGGGTGATAATTTGAAAAAGTACATAAAACACGTAATCTTTGTGATGGTAGCTTTAATTTTGATGACAGCCTCTATATATGAAATAAAAGAAAACTCTGAGGACGTAATGAAGTACATGCCAGTTACTAATAAAGTGATAATATTAGATGCAGGCCATGGGGGAATAGATTCGGGTACTCTAAATGATGACAAAACTATATTGGAAAAAGATATTAATTTAGCTATTACACATAAGATTAGAGAATTATTAGAATCTAGTGGTGCACATGTTATACTTACCAGAGAAGATGATAGTAGTTTATATGTAGAAGATGGTAAAAAGACTACAAGGCAAAAATATAATGAAAATTTAAAAAATAGAAAGGTAATAATAGAAGAATCTAATGCGGATATGTTTATATCTATACATATGAATGCTTTAGCAGGTGAAGGTGCATCTAAATACTATGGCGCTCAAACTTTTTATCCTGAAGGCAAAGAGGATTCTATAAAGTTATCTAAATACATACAGCAAGAGCTTAAGAGAGTAGTGGATAAAACAAATAATAGAGAAGTTAAGCCAAGAGACGATTTATACTTATTAAAAGATAATGATATACCATCAGTATTAATAGAGTGTGGATTTTTATCTAATGATAAAGAAGCTAAGTTGTTGACTGATGAAAAATATCAAGAAAAAATCGCATGGGCTATATATGCAGGAATTCAAAATTATTTCACTACAAAGTAGTATAAAAAAACATAATTGTGATATAATAAGCTATGTCTAGTAGAGTTAGATATAGCTTAATTTATTTTTTTATAATAAAATAAGAAAAAAATTAAAAAAAGTATTGACGGTATAAAAATAAGATGGTATAGTTATACTTGTCCTTAAGAAAAGGGCAAAATAAAAAAAGAACGTTGAAAATTAAACAGTAGGTTAATTTATAGAATTGAAACTAAACAAACCAAGCCAGATATTCAGAAAATGATTAGTCTGAGCAGGTAACAACTTTTATTTGAGAGTTTGATCCTGGCTCAGGATGAACGCTGGCGGCGTGCCTAACACATGCAAGTCGAGCGATTTACTTCGGTAAATAGCGGCGGACGGGTGAGTAACGCGTGGGTAACCTGCCCTGTACACACGGATAACATACCGAAAGGTATGCTAATACGAGATAAAATACTTTTATCGCATGGTAGAAGTATCAAAGCTTTTGCGGTACAGGATGGACCCGCGTCTGATTAGCTAGTTGGTAAGGTAACGGCTTACCAAGGCGACGATCAGTAGCCGACCTGAGAGGGTGATCGGCCACATTGGAACTGAGACACGGTCCAAACTCCTACGGGAGGCAGCAGTGGGGAATATTGCACAATGGGCGAAAGCCTGATGCAGCAACGCCGCGTGAGCGATGAAGGCCTTCGGGTCGTAAAGCTCTGTCCTCAAGGAAGATAATGACGGTACTTGAGGAGGAAGCCCCGGCTAACTACGTGCCAGCAGCCGCGGTAATACGTAGGGGGCTAGCGTTATCCGGAATTACTGGGCGTAAAGGGTGCGTAGGTGGTTTCTTAAGTCAGAGGTGAAAGGCTACGGCTCAACCGTAGTAAGCCTTTGAAACTGGGAAACTTGAGTGCAGGAGAGGAGAGTGGAATTCCTAGTGTAGCGGTGAAATGCGTAGATATTAGGAGGAACACCAGTTGCGAAGGCGGCTCTCTGGACTGTAACTGACACTGAGGCACGAAAGCGTGGGGAGCAAACAGGATTAGATACCCTGGTAGTCCACGCCGTAAACGATGAGTACTAGCTGTCGGAGGTTACCCCCTTCGGTGGCGCAGCTAACGCATTAAGTACTCCGCCTGGGAAGTACGCTCGCAAGAGTGAAACTCAAAGGAATTGACGGGGACCCGCACAAGTAGCGGAGCATGTGGTTTAATTCGAAGCAACGCGAAGAACCTTACCTAAGCTTGACATCCTTTTGACCGATGCCTAATCGCATCTTTCCCTTCGGGGACAGAAGTGACAGGTGGTGCATGGTTGTCGTCAGCTCGTGTCGTGAGATGTTGGGTTAAGTCCCGCAACGAGCGCAACCCTTGCCTTTAGTTGCCAGCATTAAGTTGGGCACTCTAGAGGGACTGCCAGGGATAACCTGGAGGAAGGTGGGGATGACGTCAAATCATCATGCCCCTTATGCTTAGGGCTACACACGTGCTACAATGGGTGGTACAGAGGGCAGCCAAGTCGTGAGGCGGAGCTAATCCCTTAAAGCCATTCTCAGTTCGGATTGTAGGCTGAAACTCGCCTACATGAAGCTGGAGTTACTAGTAATCGCAGATCAGAATGCTGCGGTGAATGCGTTCCCGGGTCTTGTACACACCGCCCGTCACACCACGGAAGTTGGGGGCGCCCGAAGCCACTTAGCTAACCCATTTGGGAAGCGAGTGTCGAAGGTGAAATCAATAACTGGGGTGAAGTCGTAACAAGGTAGCCGTATCGGAAGGTGCGGCTGGATCACCTCCTTTCTAAGGAGAATTACCTACTGTTTAATTTTGAGGGTTCTTAATAAAAATTAAAAACTCTATTGACAATCTTCGACATATACTATAAAATATATATCGTTGTAAAAATAAATACGGGGGTGTAGCTCAGCTGGGAGAGCACTTGCCTTGCACGCAAGGGGTCAGGAGTTCGATCCTCCTCATCTCCACCATGTTTGTACTTTGAAAACTGCATAACATTTAGTGATATGACATCATTTTAAACATATATAGACAAGAAAAGTCTTTAAAATTACACTTTTAAGCACTGGAATAAACTGAGTGAATACGAAGTTTGTTCAGTAGCGATAACTTTTTAATAACTGGTCAAGTTATTAAGGGTGCAGGGCGGATGCCTTGGCACTAGGAGCCGATGAAGGACGTGATAAGCTGCGATAAGCTTCGGGGAGTTGCACGTAAACTTTGATCCGAAGATTTCCGAATGAGGAAACTCACTTAGAGTAATGTCTAAGTATCGTTAAGTGAATACATAGCTTAGCGAGGGGAACCCGGGGAACTGAAACATCTAAGTACCCGGAGGAAGAGAAAGAAATTCGATTCTGTAAGTAGCGGCGAGCGAAAGCGGAACAGGCCAAACCAATGAAGTTTACTTCGTTGGGGTTGCGGACATACAACATGGATGCAATATCGTAAATGAAGAGAGTTGGAAAGCTCCGCCATAGAAGGTAATAGCCCTGTAGTTGAAACGAGAAAGCTACTAGTATGATCCAGAGTACCACGGGACACGTGAAACCCTGTGGGAAGCAGGAGGGACCATCCTCCAAGCCTAAATACTACCTAGTGACCGATAGCGCATAGTACCGTGAGGGAAAGGTGAAAAGAACCCCGGGAGGGGAGTGAAATAGAACCTGAAACCCTGCACTTACAAGCTGTGGGAGCACATTACTTGTGTGACCGCGTACTTTTTGTAGAACGGGCCAACGAGTTACGTTAAGTAGCAAGGTTAAGCACTTAAGGTGTGGAGCCGTAGCGAAAGCGAGTCTTAAATGGGCGATCAAGTTACTTGGCGTAGACCCGAAACCGGGCGACCTATCCATGAGCAGGTTGAAGCGAAAGTAAAATTTCGTGGAGGACCGAACCCACGAGCGTTGAAAAGCTCGGGGATGACTTGTGGATAGCGGTGAAATTCCAATCGAGCCCGGAGATAGCTGGTTCTCCCCGAAATAGCTTTAGGGCTAGCCTCAAGCGTAGAGAAACGGAGGTAGAGCACTGAATGTCCTAGGGGGTATTGCACTTACCGAAGACTATCAAACTCCGAATGCCGTTTTCTTTTACTTGGGAGTCAGACTGTGGGTGATAAGATTCATAGTCAAAAGGGCAACAGCCCAGATCGTCAGCTAAGGTCCCTAAATGTACGTTAAGTGGTAAAGGATGTGGGATTGCACAGACAACCAGGATGTTGGCTTAGAAGCAGCCACTCATTTAAAGAGTGCGTAATAGCTCACTGGTCGAGTGATCCTGCGCCGAAAATTTCCGGGGCTAAAACGTACTACCGAAGCTACGGCATCAATTATGATGGGTAGGGGAGCTTCGTATGCAGGCTGAAGCATGACCGTAAGGACATGTGGACAGTATACGAGTGAGAATGTTGGCATGAGTAGCGAGACGTGGGTGAGAATCCCACGGGCCGTAAACCCAAGGTTTCCAGGGGAAGGTTCGTCCGCCCTGGGTTAGTCGGGACCTAAGCCGAGGCCGAAAGGCGTAGGTGATGGACAACAGGTTGATATTCCTGTACCGCCAATAAGCGTTTGAGAGATGGAGTGACACAGTAGGATAAGCTAACCGTACTGTTGGTTATGTACGGCTAAGCATTGAGGCAGTCTAAATAGGCAAATCCGTTTAGACAATGCTAGGATGTGATGGGGAAGCCCTTCGGGGCGAAGTAGCTGATTTCACACTGTCAAGAAAAGCTTCTATCGAGTTTAAAGGCGCCCGTACCGTAAACCGACACAGGTGGGTGAGGAGAGTATCCTAAGGCCAGCGAGAGAACTATTGTTAAGGAACTCGGCAAAATGACCCCGTAACTTAGGGAGAAGGGGTGCCTGTCTATGACAGGCCGCAGAGAATAGGCCCAAGCGACTGTTTACCAAAAACACAGGTTTCTGCTAAGTCGCAAGACGATGTATAGGAGCTGACGCCTGCCCGGTGCTGGAAGGTTAAGGGGATCTGTTAGAGCAATCGAAGCAGTGAACTTAAGCCCCAGTAAACGGCGGCCGTAACTATAACGGTCCTAAGGTAGCGAAATTCCTTGTCGGGTAAGTTCCGACCCGCACGAAAGGCGTAACGATTTGGGCACTGTCTCAACAATAGACTCGGTGAAATTGTAATCCCGGTGAAGATGCCGGGTACCTGCGACAGGACGGAAAGACCCCATGGAGCTTTACTGTAGCTTGACGTTGGGTCTTGGTACTACATGTACAGGATAGGTGGGAGACTAAGAAGCATGGACGCCAGTCTGTGTGGAGTCAACCTTGGGATACCACCCTTGTAGTACTGGGATCCTAACCATAGGCCTTGAATCAGGTCTTGGAACACCGTCAGGTGGGCAGTTTGACTGGGGCGGTCGCCTCCTAAAAAGTAACGGAGGCGCTCAAAGGTTTCCTCAGCACGGTCGGAAATCGTGCGAAGAGTGTAAAGGCAAAAGGAAGCTTGATTGCAAGACATACAGGTCGAGCAAGGACGAAAGTCGGACTTAGTGATCCGGTGGTACCGCATGGAAGGGCCATCGCTCAACGGATAAAAGCTACCCTGGGGATAACAGGCTTATCTCCCCCAAGAGTCCACATCGACGGGGAGGTTTGGCACCTCGATGTCGGCTCATCACATCCTGGGGCTGTAGTAGGTCCCAAGGGTTGGGCTGTTCGCCCATTAAAGTGGTACGCGAGCTGGGTTCAGAACGTCGTGAGACAGTTCGGTCCCTATCCGTCGCAGGCGTAGGAAATTTGAGAAGACCTGTCCTTAGTACGAGAGGACCGGGATGGACGTACCTCTGGTGTACCAGTTGTTCTGCCAAGGGCATGGCTGGGTAGCTATGTACGGAATGGATAAGCGCTGAAAGCATCTAAGCGCGAAGCCAACTTCAAGATAAGATTTCCCACCGTAAGGGTAAGACCCCAGAAAGACTACCTGGTTGATAGGTCGAAGGTGTAAGTGCAGTAATGTATTTAGCTTATCGATACTAATAGGTCGAGGACTTGACCAAGAAATAAACCTAAAGGTTTATATCGCCAACCAAATCATTATTAAAATATTAATAAGGAAGATTTCGGTTGCTAAAATAAAATGATTAATATGTAAATGATATGCAGTTTTCAGAGTATTAACTCTAAATTAAAGATTATGTGGTTATTATAGCAAAGAGGATACACCTGTTCCCATACCGAACACAGAAGTTAAGCTCTTTAGCGGCAATGGTACTTGGTGGGCGACCGCCTGGGAGAGTAGCACGTAGCCACGTAATCTTTTTTTATTGTCTATAGACATAAATTCAAGATATTATAAATCCTAAAACACAATTGTAATTAAATTTAGTTTATGCCGCTGATATAATTTATATCAGCGGCTTTTATATTAATTATAAATTATTTAAAAGTTACTTTTTATATTAATATGGATTTTAAGATAACCAAAGGACATTATAAGTTACGTTGTGTTAGCATCAATAGATATATATAATAATCAGAAAGATCAATATGATGGTTGAAAGTAAAATTAACTCTTTGTTAAGGATATTAGAAAAAAGGTTATTAAAAGCTTATTTCTGTATTGTACAGGAGTAAACTTTTTTAGATTCCACTGATAACGTTCATTAGTGTAATAATCCATATAATTATCTATTAATATTTTTAGTTTTTCTATTGTTCTATAGTTTTTGTAATCAATTTCGTTTTTCATATGTCCAAAGAATGATTCTTGAGGAGTATTATTTAAATAGTTTCCTTTACGATACATGGATACTATATTGCAGCTCAAGCTTTTTTACTAATTCAAGTTCTGCTTTAAGATGCTCTATTTCTTCATATTTATTAGCAGGAGTTTCTTCAATAGCCAAGTCCCTACTAAGTGATCTTCCTGAATTTAACGTTCTAGTATCTTCTAAACCTAAAGCTACTTTATTCTTATATGCTGTTCTTAATCTTAAACTAGCTAAATCTATGTGCTTAATTTTAATTATGTCAAGATCAAATCCTTCATTTTCAGAAATTTTTCTTAAAGTTTTTATATTTTCATATTCAACAATAAACTGTAATTTAAATTTATTAGTATAGATTATACCTTTAGAAGTTAGGTTTTTATATATTTATTTTTAGATAAATCTTGTATTTCTAATTATGTAAATATTTTTTACTCATCTTATGATCACTCTTTATTTAATATTTTATACAAAAAAAACCTATATAGATAGACACGCTTTTTCTCGTATCCACTATAGAGTATCTATTTTAAAGTATACTATTCTTTTAATATAATTTGGATGAGGGAGAATATAAAACATCTAAAAAGCTTTATATAGACAATATAAATAACAGATTAAAAATGATATATAAAATAAATAGTTTTTTAATTAGAAGAAGAACTAAAAATAAGATTAAATTTAGTGAAAATAAAGTGTATTTGGTAAAAAAGAGAATAAGTGTAAGACAAAAAATCAATTTAAATGACAATAAAATAAATATAATACAGCACTTTGCATTTGAAAAAGTATATAAAATAGGAAATCAGAAAACAATCAAGCAATAAAGGTATTTATACATAACTTAAACACAAGCTATTTTAGAACAGGAATTTAGATACCTTTTTTACGCATAAATTTTGGAATAGATACTAGCAAATAAGGAAGAATGGTAAGTGAGAACTTATTTTTAACATAAAAAAGAATTAGATAATTGAGAGAAATTTATATTTAAAATATAAATGGGAATAAATTTAAATTAAGAACATTGTAATTATAATTTATTTAAATTATTATATAAAGTTTCGATTAAAAGATTATTTTTTAACTATAAATTTTTAAATGATATATTTAATGATAAATACCATAAAGATGGGATATAGAGATAATATATATAGGATGTGGAACTAAGGTAACAAGAAATATATGCAGTGAAGAAATAGTTAGTTGAAGGGGTAACTTACCATTCATGACAACTAATTTATCTAGATTAGGAATAAAATATAGAGCAATAAATTAAGAAAATACGGATTTTGAATATTTATTTAAGGAGTTAGATAAAAAGATAGGCTTGTTTATAGAACTCTTCCTAGAGGTTATGGAACTTTAAGAAAGTAAAAAGGTTAAAAATAGTAGTCTCTTAATGGAGAAATGAATATTGAAAGTGTCAAATAAATTAGATAATATCATGAAGAAAGTGAAGAAGCATAGAAGCGAGGAGTAAAGATAATATCTCATATGAGATAAAGTATATAAGTAATGAGTATGATCTAAATTCTATTTAATGGTTATTTAAGCTGAAGGTGCTTTAGGAAGGTTTACTTGTATACAAGCTATTGTATGGGGAATTAAAGGTATCACGGACAAAGAATATTATATGTGTGTTTTGGATGTTATACGAGGAACAATTTGACTTAGTTGTAGCAAAAATGAAGATTGAAGTTCAATAAGGTTTAAAAGAATTAGAAGAATAACAGAATACCCAGTTGTAATTATAGATAGATTTAATGATGTAAAGCAAGTAAGAGTTTTAGATAGGATAAATTAAATAAAGAGGAGGGTTTTATAAACAATATATTATTATTAGATATAACATTTGATAGTGTAGTAAATGTAACTAGATTAAGAGACGCTATATGGATATAAGAAGGTATATATAATTGTATAATATGCGATAATACACACACAATTTATATGGTGGATATGAAGTAGATACTATTGAGTATATAGATAAAATAAAACATTTGAAATTATAAAGGGGCATTATTTTATTTGAAGGAGAGTCATTTTTATAATTAGAGGAATTAGAGACTATTACGAAGTACACAAGGAAATATAAATTTGATGTATGGTAATATAAATGGGTTACATTTGAATAACTTTTAAATAAAGAAAATCTATTTTACTTGAAAGTTTAAATTTATTAAAATGAATAGTTGTTGTACTTGGTGGTAAGTTCATAGATGGTAAAAGTATATCAGATCAAGATTCAGATACTATTAAAACCAAGGAATAAATAGATGTACAAAATAGTTTGAAGTAGCATAAGATTTTTGAATGATGAATATATGTAAAGAATCTCATGTAAAGTAAGATAGCTAAAAAGTAATTGTTTTAGATTAAACGTTTAAGTATGATTGATAAGTATATGTATATACAATTTTTAAGTTTGAGTAAGATTATTATAATATGAATAATGTATTTTTAGATCATATAGGGTTATATAATATGTTGTTTAATGAAATAAAACAAATAATAAAATAGCTGAATATAAAAGATAGTAACAGGTTATCATCGTATAGTGATTAAAAGGGTAAAATGAAGCTTTATGTTAATAGTTATATTTATATAATAAAAATATAATTTAATCTCTTGCGATAGTTATTTTACTAAACATGTTGAAATTACTATATAAAGTTTTTGAACTATAAAAGTATAGTTTACTAGTCTCTAGTGTTTTCAATAATCATATTTAACTAGCACAACGAGTTAATTTAATGTATTCGATTATACTTTATGAATTAGAGTTATTTTGTAGTGATGAATTATCATATTAAGCGGAACACCTAAAATAGGACAAAAAATAGCTCCTAAGTTTATGTTACATTAATAATAGCGGCAAAACTACTCCAGATGAAAGGTGTTGCATAGTTAATCTATTAGACTTAGGATGGAGTATAAGAAAAATAGTAAAATATATTAATAGAAATGATTATACAATTTCAAGAGAAGTTAGAAGAAATTTTATCAATGGAAAATATTTAACTCATATAGTAAATGAAATTTATAAAAACAATAAAATGAATTGTGTATCGGAGGGAAAATTATATAACTATGAAGTTAAAAATATAGATAATTTATTTTGTTGATAACTATGTTATAAATGTGAATAATAAAATAGTATTTCTGAAATATCAATGGAAAGAATATGTGGATTATGTTGATAAATTAAAATGTTAAAATACAGATTAAAATATTTCTAAAAAAAATATTAAAAAAGTGTTGACGATATAAAAATGAGATGGTATAGTTATACTTGTCCTTAAGAAAAGGGCGAACACAAAAGAGAAGAAACAAACAACTTAAAAAAATAAGTTGACAAATAAAGACAAATTTGGTAAACTTAAGAAGTTGTAAAAATGAACTTTGAAAATTAAACAGTAGGTTAATTTATAGAATTGAAACTAAACAAACCAAGCCAGATATTCAGAAAATGATTAGTCTGAGCAGGTAACAACTTTTATTTGAGAGTTTGATCCTGGCTCAGGATGAACGCTGGCGGCGTGCCTAACACATGCAAGTCGAGCGATTTACTTCGGTAAAGAGCGGCGGACGGGTGAGTAACGCGTGGGTAACCTGCCCTGTACACACGGATAACATACCGAAAGGTATGCTAATACGAGATAAAATACTTTTATCGCATGGTAGAAGTATCAAAGCTTTTGCGGTACAGGATGGACCCGCGTCTGATTAGCTAGTTGGTAAGGTAACGGCTTACCAAGGCGACGATCAGTAGCCGACCTGAGAGGGTGATCGGCCACATTGGAACTGAGACACGGTCCAAACTCCTACGGGAGGCAGCAGTGGGGAATATTGCACAATGGGCGAAAGCCTGATGCAGCAACGCCGCGTGAGCGATGAAGGCCTTCGGGTCGTAAAGCTCTGTCCTCAAGGAAGATAATGACGGTACTTGAGGAGGAAGCCCCGGCTAACTACGTGCCAGCAGCCGCGGTAATACGTAGGGGGCTAGCGTTATCCGGAATTACTGGGCGTAAAGGGTGCGTAGGTGGTTTCTTAAGTCAGAGGTGAAAGGCTACGGCTCAACCGTAGTAAGCCTTTGAAACTGGGGAACTTGAGTGCAGGAGAGGAGAGTGGAATTCCTAGTGTAGCGGTGAAATGCGTAGATATTAGGAGGAACATCAGTTGCGAAGGCGGCTCTCTGGACTGTAACTGACACTGAGGCACGAAAGCGTGGGGAGCAAACAGGATTAGATACCCTGGTAGTCCACGCCGTAAACGATGAGTACTAGCTGTCGGAGGTTACCCCCTTCGGTGGCGCAGCTAACGCATTAAGTACTCCGCCTGGGAAGTACGCTCGCAAGAGTGAAACTCAAAGGAATTGACGGGGACCCGCACAAGTAGCGGAGCATGTGGTTTAATTCGAAGCAACGCGAAGAACCTTACCTAAGCTTGACATCCTTTTGACCGATGCCTAATCGCATCTTTCCCTTCGGGGACAGAAGTGACAGGTGGTGCATGGTTGTCGTCAGCTCGTGTCGTGAGATGTTGGGTTAAGTCCCGCAACGAGCGCAACCCTTGCCTTTAGTTGCCAGCATTAAGTTGGGCACTCTAGAGGGACTGCCAGGGATAACCTGGAGGAAGGTGGGGATGACGTCAAATCATCATGCCCCTTATGCTTAGGGCTACACACGTGCTACAATGGGTGGTACAGAGGGCAGCCAAGTCGTGAGGCGGAGCTAATCCCTTAAAGCCATTCTCAGTTCGGATTGTAGGCTGAAACTCGCCTACATGAAGCTGGAGTTACTAGTAATCGCAGATCAGAATGCTGCGGTGAATGCGTTCCCGGGTCTTGTACACACCGCCCGTCACACCACGGAAGTTGGGGGCGCCCGAAGCCACTTAGCTAACCCTTTTGGGAAGCGAGTGTCGAAGGTGAAATCAATAACTGGGGTGAAGTCGTAACAAGGTAGCCGTATCGGAAGGTGCGGCTGGATCACCTCCTTTCTAAGGAGAATTACCTACTGTTTAATTTTGAGGGTTTATTAAAAACTTTCATAAAGAGGGCGAAGCCCAAAATAAGTACTTTGAGCACCTAGGCACGAACGAATGTGAGTGGAAGGTAGCGAAGTGCGTTAGCACTTTGAAAACTGCATAACATTTAGTGATATGACATCATTTTAAACATATATAGACAAGAAAAGTCTTTAAAATTACACTTTTAATAACTGGTCAAGTTATTAAGGGTGCAGGGCGGATGCCTTGGCACTAGGAGCCGATGAAGGACGTGATAAGCTGCGATAAGCTTCGGGGAGTTGCACGTAAACTTTGATCCGAAGATTTCCGAATGAGGAAACTCACTTAGAGTAATGTCTAAGTATCGTTAAGTGAATACATAGCTTAGCGAGGGGAACCCGGGGAACTGAAACATCTAAGTACCCGGAGGAAGAGAAAGAAATTCGATTCCGTAAGTAGCGGCGAGCGAAAGCGGAACAGGCCAAACCAATGAAGTTTACTTCGTTGGGGTTGCGGACATACAACATGGATGCAATATCGTAAATGAAGAGAGTTGGAAAGCTCCGCCATAGAAGGTAATAGCCCTGTAGTTGAAACGAGAAAGCTACTAGTATGATCCAGAGTACCACGGGACACGTGAAACCCTGTGGGAAGCAGGAGGGACCATCCTCCAAGCCTAAATACTACCTAGTGACCGATAGCGCATAGTACCGTGAGGGAAAGGTGAAAAGAACCCCGGGAGGGGAGTGAAATAGAACCTGAAACCCTGCACTTACAAGCTGTGGGA
>NZ_LN555524.1 GCF_900015215.1 Romboutsia ilealis
GATTACAATGTAGCTAAAATGAGATTACAATGTAGCTAATTTGACCTAACCATTGCAATTACTGAGGTCTGTTACAAATATTGATTTTTTCCTTCATTAATATAGTAGCTCATTAATTAAAAATAGGCATAAAAAAAGATAGGAGCATTAGCTCCCACCTCTAATTATTTGTAGCTCTATCTATTTTTAACCATTCCTCATAAGTACAAAGCTCATACTCATAACCTTTTACAGTTAATATTTTCTCTGTATTAGTTGCTTTGTCTATTTTCCTAATTGGAGTATCTATCTCATACATTTTAATAAATCCTAATTTCCTCAAACTATTCAGCATAGTTTTAACCTTATTTCTATTTAAGCTCTTAGCATATCCTATTTGCTCTAACATATAATCATAAGTCATTTGTTTTCTTATATATTTATAGCTATATGTACCATCCTCAGCCATTACACTCTCTGTAAGGTTATAATGCATTAGAGCATATAATTTAATCATATTACTATTAGTAGATGTTACCAACTCATCTAACATATCACTTTTTATAGTTATAAAATATTTGTAATCTGTAGCATATTTGATTTTATAGAATATTTCTCCATCTTCATTATTACAAATTTCTACTATTCCTAATTTAACATTTAATAAAGTTTTTATCCTTCTCTTAAATGTACTCTCTGATATTTTAAGCTCTTTAGCTATCTTAGGAACATTCTCCTCATCATCTAAAGCCCATAATTTATTTTTATAGATAAATCTCTCTCCATACATATTATTTGCTTTACCTCCATAATTTGAATTTAATAATACTGCTCCTAAGAACTGATAATCTAAATCAGACATCATTATATCTTTATGAGTTGGAATTGGAACATCCCAAACCTCTTTTGTAACTATTCCCTTTTTAGGAGTATTCTCCTCTTTCCATTGTCTATCTAAATCTAAATTAGCCTCTTTTTGTGCTTTAGCCTCTGCTCTTATTATCTCTTTTTCTCTCTCTGTATCTATATCATCCATAGGTAGTCCAAATATATCTAAATTGTTATTATTAGTCATAAAAAAAATCTCCTCCATAAATTTATCTAATGTTTATTTATAGAGTTGATACATTTCCTCAGATGTGATATAATCTACTTATCTGTAAATATGTAGATGTTGAGGGAAGGAATTGCTCAACTCTATTAAATGAGGACACTAACTGCCAATTAGTGTCTTTTTTGATATGCTATGTGTTCATTATAGCATATAATAGTTTTTGTGTACATATCTATTTTAGAATATTTTACTAATATCTATATTTCTATAAAACCTAATAAAATCTATGTTAGGCTCTTTAAATGCCATCTTAGGGACATTATCTGCTACATAGTCCTCTGTATCTGCAGTTTCTACATCATCTAATATATTATAGCATATATCCTCTACTAATCTATCTAATATCTCCATTATATCCCATACCTCTACATACTTAAATATAGGATTAGCTATTATAGTATGCTCCAACTCCCTACTCATAGGTAGGGCATAGGTAAACTCTCTATTTTGGATTAGAGCCACTCTTAGAGAGGACATATCATAATGTAAATAATAAACATTACCCTTAGCTTCTTTGTCTATTATATTGTCATATAACCTCTTAAAATCTTTATGATTATCAAATGTCTTTTGTAGCTTATCTCTCCTAACTCTAAAATTAGTCTGAGCCTTTAGTTGCAAAGGTATATTAACATCTGTAACATCTAAAGGAATTGCTAATATATCTATCCCATAATCTTTATCTAATGCTCTACTACTAATAACTCCATCATTAATATTTAACTGCTCTAATACATCATATCTATCTGATATTAGGAGCATCTGAGTTATTAGATACTCCATTATAAATCCATTGTAAGTCCTAAGAGCCATATACACATTTAAAAAGTCCTTAGCTAATGATTTACATATGTTACATTTAGATACTATCTTATCTACTAACATATCTATATCATCCTTTATAACCCCATTCAGAGCCTCTACATAAGCCTCAAAAGTCTTTGTATCTAAGCCATTAAATATATCCATATATAATAAGCCTTTAGACCTCTCATAGTAGCCTATTATGTTATTTATATCATCCTTATGCTCTGAGTTTATTCCACTCCATTCTAATAACATCTTTTTACTGCTATATGCTCCATATTTGTTATTAGGGCATCTCATATCCCTTAATATAACTAATACATCTATAGGTATATCTATAGAGCCTCTCTGCTCTAAGGCTCTCTCTATACTCTCTAATGTTATATCATCTAATCCTAATGCCTTTAATTTATTTCTATCCCCTATATTTACTGATAATTTAGCCATATTCAAATAAACCTCCAAAGTAATTATTTACATTAAAAAAGACCCACTATGCTATTTTGCATATTGTAGGTCTATTGATTTATCATTTAAGTTATGATCTGAGTGTAGTCTATACATCTTAGATGCTCTATCTATAGTCATATACACACCCTTAGTATGCATAACACTGTATAATCCATTCTTATAATCAGCCTCTAACTCTCTCATCTGCTTATCTATTGCTATCATTGTAGATAATGCTTTGTCATACTCCTTCATTAGAGCCTCCATATTAGAGCTAAACTCTGCTACATATTCAGAGCCTACTTCTCTATAGATACCTTTACATATATCCTCTTTGTATGACTGCTTATTATTTATTAGCTTTAATCTCTCCCTCTCTGCATCTACTATCAGATTAGGAAGCTCCTTTAGTCTTTGTTGGTTAGCCATATACTCATCCATATCTGTATCTAATGTAATCTTATTAGCAGTAACAGTTAAATGCTCTAACTCTGCCTTTAAATCTGCTATTTGCTTATCTACTGCTCCAACTACTTTATCATCATAACTATCTAATTGAGTATATAATTGCTCCTCCATCTCTATTCCTTTATTTAATACCTCATATTGTAATTTAGCCATATCTAAAACCTCCACATTAATTTATATTTATATTTTTTATTTACATTAACTCTGCTAATATCTCATCTACAGTCTTAGCCTTCTCAACTTTAACATTAACATCATTAGCTTTTTTATATTTTAATATTTGAGTAGCACATTGTATTTTCTCATAGTTTGAGCCATTGTATAATAACTCCTCTAACTCTGTAAGAGCCACAACATAAAGATTATCTAAGATTATATCCTCAGACTTCTTCTTAGCCTCTCTAAACTCCTCATCATTATTAATCCATCTATAGATAGTGCATCTACCTACTCCTATCTCCTCTGCTATAGATGTAATACTGTTACCTTTGATTAGTAACTCTAAAGCCTTAGCTTTTTTCTCATTCATATACATACCTCCTTATGTTATATACTTCCTATATTGTAAATAACTCCTCTGATACCCTTTGATAGTATCTCTCCCTATCTGTGGGAGATAGCTTTTTTATATGTTCTAATCTCTCATACCTTTTATAACACTTCTTTACAGTATGCTCCTCTATGTGAGCCTCCCATAGTCCTAATGACTTAGCCATTGATATATCAGAGGCTAATAACTGTAACTGATCCTTTGTTAGCTTTAATCTATTACCTACAGTAGCATCCATTAAAGTAGATGTTAAAATCATAGTAATAAAGCCACAGTCTACCATCATCTTATCTGTATCTGATAGATAGCTTAAATTAAGTTTCTTAGACATTTAAAACCTCCTTAATGACATTGTATATCTTAGTCTTATTCTCATCTCTCATAGGTAATCTACCTCCTAAGTAGCTGCATACATTACCTACATTAACCTCTGCTAAGTTACATATATATCTCATTGATAATCCCAACTCTTTAGCTATGTCTAAAGTAGTTTTTAAGTCATTCTCTATAATGGCTACTTTTAATTTAGCCTTTTTGTATTGTATATCTCCCATTTGCTCCTCCTCCTTTATTAGTAAATATTGTTAATTTAAAATAGAATGTTTTACCATTGATAAAAAAAAGAGATATAAAATTTATACCTCTTTACTTTGGAGATTTATTTGAACACTCTAAAATTAGAATGGAAAAAATAAATTACTCTAACTAACTTACAACATTAAAAAAAATAATAGTAATGGGATGATGCTTTAGAAGGAATAACATCACCAATCCTCTTACATAAGTATTAAATTAACAAAAAAGCAACTATTAAAATAAAATATTTTTATGACTTAACTCTTTATATCTATATAGGCTACATAGGAGATATTTTTAAACTAAGATTTTAAAAAAAATAGAAGGGTATCAAAAAATTATAAAAATACAGTCTGTAGCCTTATCTCAGAGCATCACCCACCCCATCACCCCATAGGGTAGGGTCTGCCATTTAAAGACTTTAGAATTTAGATAAACATATAAATCTATGTCATATAACATAAATCTTAATTATTATAAAAATTTATAAAAATTTGAGCCATTTAAAGCCATTCTAAGAGCCTCAGATGATGCTACTAATGTATTACATCCTTTGATATATCAATGGTTACATAGATTATTGTTTTAGAATGTAGAATGTAAGTAACAGTAATACATATATATCTATATAATATCTGTTACTTTAGTAGTTACATATGGAACACTAATTACTATTACATAATCATATAAACAAATAATTATATATTGTTATCATTACATACATATATGTATATAGACCCATAGGAGGCTCTGAGAGGATAGCTTATATCCCACTTAATGTATTGCTCCCTTAAAATATGGGGGACTTTAAAAAGGAGATATAGGGGGGATATAAAAAATGTCCATAATACTACTGTATTACAGACATAGGGGAGGGCATTAAAAAATCTACATTATAGGACTATTTATGGACACTTTTTAGACACTTTTTTTCTATACCCCTTTACAGACACAAAAAAAGAGAGCTGCTCTATTCTGCATCTCCTTTATTCTCCTCTAACATCTTTATATATTTGTATACTGTAGTTCTGCTCTTAATCTCTGACATTCTACCTAACTCTGTAACATTAAGTTCTCCATTCTTATATCTAACATAGTTTTTCTTAAATAATGGAGGTATGCTATCTAATGTAGTCTTTGCTCTCCCTAATACCTTACCTTTAGCTTTAGCAGTAGCTAATCCACTCTTTATCCTACTAACAGTAATCTCTCTCTCCATCTCAGAGAATACTCCCATCATATTAACCATTCCCATAACCATAGGGTCTACATCTCCCTTAGTAAAATCTAATGTAAATGCTCCTAATATGACTTTAACCTTTTTATCCTTTAGGATGTCTAATATACTTAATAAATCTCTCATACTTCTACTTATTCTACTCAACTCTGTAACAATAAGAGTATCTCCCTCAGAGATAGCCTCTAACATCCTATTTAACTCTATTCTATCTCTCTTAGTCCCACTCTCATACTCTGTATATATTAATTTAGGCTCTGCTCCTAATTCCATTACATCCTTTATTTGTCTATCTACAGACTGCTTAGTATCATCTGTAGAACATCTACAATATCCATATACTGCCATAATTCTATCCTCCTATATGTATATCTCATTTAACTTATATCTTATTCTAACATAAATTTTTAAATGTGTCCACAAAAACATTAAATTTACTTTGAACACTTTATCTATAATAAGAATGGCTATTTTACTATCTTTTAGGGTCTGCATTTATGTTTTGATTTAGTGTACACAAAATCAATTGATAGAATGGACACTTTAAACATTAATTACATTAGACCTCCCCCTTATGTATCAGAGTGTATCCATTATAGCCTTTTTCTGTATTTTAGCTATATTATAACCTTCTCAGAGCCACTCTAAGCCTCTCAAAAACATTAAAGGATATATAGGTATACTCATAGAATTACATATACATAAAAATATAGGATTAGAGGAGGATGGGATTAAATGAATACTAAGACCCCTAATAATAAAGTTAAATTACAGTTATCTATAGAGGAGAAAACAAAAAAGACTGCTAAGTTTATAGCATTAAAGAATGATACAAATATATCTGCTCTATTTGAGGAGTACATAAGAGCCATAGATAAAAACCCTCAGTTAATTAAACTGATTAGAGAGGCTACTAATAAATCTACAAAATAATGCCCCATTATTATAAGCCTTAAATAGACCCCCCCTTATTTGTTGCATTATATTTTATTCTTTTATTAGCCTCCTACTAAGTGTGGGAGGTTATTCTATTTATTATTAATCTTTGTAATTTTTATATTAAATTAATTAATTAAGTTTGTAATTACTAAGCAGAGCTTTAGCTCTGTTCTTATCTATATTATTTAATCTTATCTATATACTAAAGATTATCTATATATTTGTATTATCTATATATTATCTGTAGCTAAAATGAGATTACAATGTAGCTAAAATGAGATTACAATGTAGCTAA